>DASZJH010000133.1:0-12946 GCA_035948375.1 Chthoniobacterales bacterium | reverse complement strand
CACGAAATCGACAACTTCGGTGAGGACCGATTGAGCCGATGAAAACAATTCCGCGTGGTCCCGCGCGCAGCGCTCATTCCAATCGCCAAACGGTTCCCACTTTTCGCCGTTGCTCCCGGGCCGGAAAACTTCCCGTTCGGTAGTTAAGATGAAATCGGGTCGCACTGGAAATTCGAAATCGGTCAGACCGGATTCGAGCAGATCGACCGATCGTCCGGTATTGATTGAGAAAATGACGCCCTTGCTCTGCAATTCGCCGATCAATTTCATGCAGTGCTCGTCGAAAACGGGCTCGCTTACTCGCGAGACCAGCGTTCCGTCGAAATCGATGCTGAGAAGCCGGATTTTCATTGTCGATGTTATAGGTTGTCGAGCTTGCGCACTGGAGCAAGAGTAAGACCGAGAGGAAGAGCAAAAATTTGAAATCGGCTTACGAGTTGGCGATGGAGCGATTGGCGAAGGATCAGCCGATCGTGACTCTAACGGACGATCAAAAGAAAGAGCTCGCTGAAGTTGATTCCACCTTCAAGGCGAAGATCGCCGAGCGCGAAGTCTTTCTGAAGGACCAAATCGCCAAGGCGCAAGCGGCTGGAAAGTTCGAGGACGTAGAATCTCTTCAGAAACAACTAAGTTCCGACCTTCGTCGCTTGCAGGAGGATTGGGAAGCGAAGAAAGAAAGACTTCGCGCGACTTTTGCTAAGTAATGCTCAAGCGCTTGGTTAGGCCGTGTACTATCCGCGTCAGTGATAACGCCAAAATGCAATTAGCCAAACAGCGAGGATTATACCAATCGCGACGATGCCAGTCCGCGCTGTAACGTCTGACCTTCGACTAAACGCAATCCAAAACCCCGGCACTCCCGATGCAAATGCGAAGGCACTCGCGATCAGGCGTGCTCGCAGCGTAAATGGAGGCAGACCAAGAAGGTTCTGAACGAGCGGAGCGAACAATACGACGGCGGCAGTTACCACAATCGCCAGCCACAGATTCCTCAGCTGCCGACTCGGCCGGAATCCACTCGGAAACTTAACAGTCATAGCGGAATCCCCCTGCGGAAACTAGATGCACTGTTTAGCTAATTCGGAACTGCTTCGCTCGGTTCTGACATCGTCCGCGGAGTGGCCGATCCACCTCCACCTCGCTTTGGCAAATCGGGATCTAGAAAGCCGAGCATGTGGGCGCGCTTGATCGTGCGAACGCCTTCGGTTTTTTGCAGGTCAGCGATGCTTTGGTGAAAGGCCTCCATCTTGGTCCAATGGACTTTCGGACGGAAATGGTGCTCGGCGTGGTATCCGTTGTAGAAAAAGAGCCAGTTATAAATTTTTCCGTAACTGCTCACGCCCCAGGCGATCGGTTTGTCGGGATTCGCGCCGTAGTGGCGATAGTAGCCGTTCAAATAGCTGAAGCAGTGACCGAGGTACCAGAACGGTACGAAATAAAAGATCACGTAACGCCAGTTGAAGATAAACATCGTGAGCAGCGTGACCGCGAACGCGGCTAGCTCAAGATTTCCCCAAACGACGTCTTTGTTGTTGCGCTTACGAAGTTCTTTGCGGATCGCGCCCACGTCGTCCCGAAAAAAACTCAGAAAGACATACTTCCACGGACTTTCAGCTTCGCCGTCATGACCGTGCCGGTAGATCGACAACCAATCGATGGTGTCGCCGGTTTCATCCTGTCGGTCCGAGTTGCCCTTGTGATGCTGCATGTGAACCGCGTCGTACATCGTTTGTGAGAAGCAGCAGCCGATCGACTGGGTGATTCCAAAGAGGCGATTTAGGATCGGTGAACGGAAAAACGGGTTGTGAATGAAATTGTGGCCGACGCCGTTGATGTTGGCATTCACCATCAGCGAATAGAGAAAGCCGAGGACCAGCATCACCCAGAGCGGCGCGTGCGGATACAAAAAGAAAAGGCCAATGAAGTAGGCGAGATGAAACAAACCGGCCGCCGCGGGAAGAATGTCCCAGCGGGTGTGCGCGAAAATCCGCGAGTTGGTCGCGGGTCGTTCGATGCGGATGGCCTCAGCGTTCATGGAGGTTGGTACTAATCGCGAAAGACCGCCTTTCCCGCAAGTTTTGATCATTGCCAACCGCGAGCGTGCACGCCAATTTAACGCGCCATGTTCGCGCTCCAGCCAGAAATGAAAATCTTTAGCGGCACGGCCAACCGCGAGTTGGCCGAGCGTATCTGCAAATATATCGGTGTTCCGCTTGGCCAGGCCACAATCAGCTCGTTCCCGGACGGTGAAACTTACGTGATGATCGAGGAGAATGTTCGGGGCCGGGACGTTTTTCTCATCCAGCCAACATCGCCGCCCAGCAACGAGCATTTAATGGAGCTGCTTATTATGGTGGATGCAGCGCGCCGCGCCAGCGCGGATCGGATTACAGCCGTGATCCCATTTTTTGGCTACGCCCGGCAGGATCGCAAAGACAAGCCTCGTGTGCCGATCACGGCCAAACTCATCGCCAACCTCCTGTACGCGGCAGGCGTGAATCGAGTCCTGACCATGGATTTGCACGCCCAACAAGTTCAGGGGTTTTTCGATATCCCCGTGGACCATCTCTATTCTTTGCCTGTACTAATTAAGTACCTGCGCCAGGTCCTGACCGGGAAGACGGTCGTGGTTTCCCCGGACATCGGCGGATTGAAGATGGCCTCGGCCTACGCAGAGGCGCTCGGGGCCAACCTCGCCATCGTGGCCAAGGAGCGCAAAAGCGCAACCGAAACCGAGGCGCTCTATCTAATCGGTGAGGTCAAAGATCGCGACGCGCTGCTGATCGACGACCTGACAGAGACGGCGGGCACGCTCACTTCGGCGGCCGAGATTTTGAAGAAGAACGGCGCCAAAAAGATCTACGCCGGTGTGTCCCATGCCGTGCTGGTGGACGTAGCGATCCCCCGGTTGCAAAAGTCCAAAATTGAGGAATTAATAACGACCAACAGCACGCCGGTGCGCCCGGTGGAAGGATTTAAGACCACCGTGCTCTGCGTCTCCGAGCTTCTCGGGGAGGGGATGAAACGAATCCACAATGACGAGTCCGTGTCGTCGCTGTTCAAGATTGACAACTAACCAACATGGCCAAGCAAGTTAAACTCAAAGCAGAACCGCGAACCGAGACGGGACGTTCGGCGGCGCGGCGATTGAAAGCGCGCGGCATTGTGCCGGCGGTCGTTTACGGCGGGAAAGAAAAATCGCAGCCGCTCCAGGTGTCGGCGCGCGACCTTAACGCGATGCTTAGCCATGCGTCTGGCGAAAACATTTTGGTGGAACTGGAAATTTCCGGCCATAAAGGAACAAAAACAGCGCTTCTCCAGGAAGTTCAGCATTCGCCGGTAGGAGGCGACGTTCTGCATGTCGATTTCCACGCTATTTCGATGGACGAAAAAATCGAAGCCAACGTTCCGCTCGAGGCGCTTGGCATCCCAACCGGCGTGAAGAATTTCGGGGGCTTGCTCGATCAAAATATCCGCTCGCTTGCAGTCGAATGTTTGCCGCGCGATTTACCGGACAAAATCACTGTCGATGTCGCGGCGTTGAACATCGGTGATGCGATTCACGTTCGCGACATCAAGCTTCCGTCGGGCGTGGTCGCGAAGGTCCCACCGGATCTCACCGCGTTTTCTGTCATGGCGCCGGTGGCCGAGGAAGAACCGGTCGCACCGGAAGCCGAAGCTGCAGCCGGACCGGAAGTCATCACCGCGAAGAAGGAAGAGGGCGAAGCCGCTGCTCCTGCTGCGGGTGGAAAAGGTGCTCCGGCTCCGGGCGCGAAAGGCGCGCCGGCGGCTGCCGCAGGAAAAGGTGCTCAGGCCGGTCCGGCTTCAAAAGAACAAAAAAAATAAATCGATTTGTCCGAGCCGGACTGGCACTGATTTCGGAATTTCGATTGCGCGACTGTGGAAGAGAAACCAATTCGCCTTGTCGCAGGTCTTGGAAATCCGGGCGCGGAGTACGCGCACACGCGCCACAATATCGGATTCATGGTTGTCGATCTTCTAGCGCACCACGCTGACCTTGTCTGGGAGAAATCAGACAAGTGGGACGCGGCGACGGGAAGACTTGGCAACGCTTTGTTGGTTAAACCCGCGAGCTACATGAATCGCAGCGGCCAGCCGATTCACGCGATCTCGCAATTCTTTAAAATCACCCCTGGGGAGATTCTGGTGGTCCTCGACGATTTTTCTTTGCCGCTGGGCCGGTTGCGAATTCGGCACAGCGGGGGACCGGGTGGCCATAATGGTCTCGAATCGATCATCGTTCAATTCGGGACTGAGGAAATTCCACGGCTGCGCGTCGGCATTGGACCAGCACCCGCCGAATGCACGACCGATTATGTGCTCAGCAATTTTTTCGAGGAGGAAAAAGCGCTGGTAAGATCGACCATCGAGCGGGCGGCGGAAGCGGTGAAATGCGCCGTTGACAAAGGCGTCGTTTCCGCGATGAACACTTTCAACAAAAACGAAGAAGAAAAACCATGAAGAACCGTTACGAAGCGTTGTTGATCCTCAACGCCCAGGGAAAAGAAGACAGCGTTCACGACATTGTCGATCGGCTGGAGTCTGAATTTAAGAAGGAAGGCGCTCAGATCGAGCAGGTGCAAAAGATGGATCGGCGGCCATTTTCCTACGCTGCAGGGCCGCTCGACGCCGGCTTTTACGTGAACTTTGTCTTTCACGCCGAGCCGGACTTGGTCGACAAACTGAAGTCGAAATTCAAACTCGACCCTGAAGTTTATCGCCAACATTACCAGCGGCTGCAGGCGAAGACCGAGAAGAAAGAGCGCAAGGAAGAGCCGGCGAAAAAGTTGGCGCGCTCCAAGTAAATCGGATAGACCTGGCGCATGGCCAGTTTCAATAAAGTCATTCTCCTCGGAAATCTGACGCGCGATCCCGAAGTGCGTTACACACCCAAAGGCAGCGCCGTGTGCGACCTCGGCATTGCCGTTAATCGTTCGTACACGCTCGACAGCGGCGAAAAACGCGAAGAGGTCACCTATGTTGATGTTGTCCTATGGTCGCGGCTTGCGGAAATCGCCGGTGAATATCTCAAAAAAGGCCGACCGATTTTCATCGAAGGCCGCTTGCAACTCGACACCTGGGACGACAAACAAAGCGGACAGAAGCGAAGCAAACTGCGGGTGATCGGTGAGACTATGCAACTCCTTGGCGGTCGCCCGCCAGGTACTGCTGCCGGTGGAGGCGAAGGCGTTGAATCGCGTCCAGCCAAGGCAACTCCGCCGCCAAAGCCTGCCGCCGGTGCCGAACCGGACGACGACGAAATTCCGTTCTGATCACGTTCTGATCGGCGGTTTGGCGTTAACATGAACGCGACCGAAGCCTGCATCGCGCTCAACATGCTCCCCACCATGGGACCTGTCCGCTTGCGCAGATTGCTCCAGGTTTTTAAGCAGCCGGAACAGATTCTCACCGCCAAGCGCGATCAGCTCCGAAAGGTCGAAGGGATCGGCAAGGAAGTCGTCGATCAGATTTCCAATTGGGAATCGGTTGTCGATCTTCCGGCTGAGCTGAAGCGGATCAAAGACTTCGGCGCGACCGTCATCACTCAGGTGTCGCCCAATTATCCGAAGCCGCTGCGCGAGATTCATGCGCCGCCAATCGTGCTTTACGTTTGGGGCGAAATTCAGGAGCGCGATCATCACGCGATTGGCATTATTGGTGCGCGCAGGACGACGCACTATGGTAGTGAGTCCGCGAAGAAACTCTCTTATCAACTAGCTTACGCCGGATTGACTGTAATCAGCGGCCTCGCGCGCGGAATCGATACCGCCGCACACCAGGGGGCGCTTGCGGCGAAGGGTCGCACGATTGCAGTGATTGGCTCGGGATTGTCGAAGTTGTATCCGCCAGAGAACAGCGCCCTGGCGGAGAAAATTCGCAACGGCAAGGGCGCCATCGTGTCAGAGTTTTCAATGGAAATAGAACCTGACCGGCAAACATTTCCGATGCGCAACCGGATCATCTCCGGATGGAGTCACGGGATTTTAGTGGTCGAAGCTGGCGCGAGCAGCGGCGCCCTGATCACCGCGTCGCAGGCGCTCGAGCAAGGCCGCGCGGTTTACGCGGTGCCGGGTCACATCAACGCGCCGAGCGCCATCGGATCGAATCGTCTCATTCAACAAGGTGCGAAGTTGGTGATGGACGCGAACGACATCCTCGATGATCTGCAAATTCTGCTTCCTGAAACAAAACCGTCGCCGCAAGCCGCGGCCCGGCCGTTGCCGCCGCTCTCGGAAGACGAGCGCCGCGTGTACGATGCGATCGAAGCGAGCGAGACGCCGATAGATGAGATCGCGACGAAATGCAATTTGCCAAGCGCGACAGTCTCTTCTACTCTCCTCGCCCTTGAGTTGAAGCGACTGGTCAAGCAGTTGCCCGGAAAATATTTCGTGAAACTCGCCTGACCTCGTCCGCGATCTGCTCACCCCCGTTGTTGCAAGCTGTTGAATTTCAATGCCTAAGTCACTGATAATCGCGGAAAAGCCAAGCGTGGCGAACGATCTCGCGCGCGCCCTCGGCGGTTTCCACAAAGAAGGCGATCACTTCGAAAGCGACAAATACATCATCTCGTCCGCGATCGGGCATTTGGTGGAATTGGCTTTGCCGACCGAGCTCGATGTGAAGCGCGGGAAGTGGAGTTTCGCCAATCTGCCGATCATACCCGAAGAATTTCACCTCAGGCCCATCGAGAAAACCAAAGCGCGCTTCAACATGTTGAAAAAGCTCATGAAACGCGAAGATGTGGATCTTTTGATCAACGCCTGCGACGCCGGACGCGAGGGCGAACTGATTTTCCGATATCTGATCAAGCTCGCCGGCGTAAAGAAACCGGTCCGTCGACTCTGGCTTCAGTCGATGACCGCCGATTCGATTCGCGACGCGTTCAACCATCTGCGTCCCGAAGAAGAAATGGTCCCCCTTTCTAAGGCGGCGGTTTGTCGTTCGGAGAGCGACTGGCTGGTTGGAATCAACGGGACCCGCGCGATGACCGCGTTCAATAACAAGGCCGGCGGTTTTCAACTGACACCGGTCGGTCGTGTGCAAACGCCCACCCTGGCGATCTTGGCCGAGCGCGAAGACAAGATTCATCAATTCAAGGCGCGTTCTTATTATGAGGTGTTCGGCGATTTCGAAGTTAAAGCCGGCGCTTATCGGGGTCGCTGGTTCAAGGAAGATTTCGCCAAAGATGGCGATGAAGACGCGCGTGCGGAACGAATTTGGGATAAGGCTCAGGCCGACGAGATCAAGAATCATTGTCTCGGGAAAACCGGCGTCGCGACCGAAGAGAAAAAGCCGACTTCCCAGGCTCCGCCATTACTTTACGATCTGACAAGTTTGCAGCGCGACGCGAACGCGCGTGGGTTCAGCGCAAAGCGGACATTGCAAATCGCGCAGCAACTTTACGAGCGCTTCAAAGTCGTCACCTATCCTCGAACCGATTCACGTTATTTGCCCGAAGATTACATCCCGACGGTCAAGGCGACGTTGAGCAAGATCGACAACCCGCATGCGCGCATCGCTCTCGATAATCATTGGGTCAAACAGTCCAAGCGAATTTTCAACAACGCGAAAATTTCAGATCACTTCGCGATCATTCCAACCGGCACCGCACCGCACGGGCTGGACGAGGTTCAGCAGAAAATTTACGACATGATCGTGCGGCGCTTCATCAGCGTCTTTTTTCCTGCCGCCCAATTTGAAGTGACCACCCGGATCACTCGCGTGGATAAAGACGCGTTTAGAACCGACGGAAAGATAATTAAAGATCCAGGCTGGCTCGCCGTTTACGGACGCGAAGCGGCTTCGGAGCAAGGCGAAGAATCGCTGGTTGCGATTACGCCGAACGAAGCAGCCAAAGTTCTCGACATTGAAGTCATACAAAACGAAACGAAACCGCCGGCGCGGTTTAGCGAAGCCACGCTCCTCTCGGCGATGGAAGGTGCGGGCAAGCTCGTTGAAGACGAAGAACTGCGCGAAGCAATGCGCGAGAAGGGGCTCGGGACTCCCGCTACGCGTTCGGCGATTATCGAAGGTTTGATTCACGACGGCTACGTGCATCGACAGGGCCGCGAGCTCATCGCAACTGCAAAAGGACTCGCGCTCGTCACACTGTTGCGCGGCATTGGGGCAACCGAACTCACCTCTCCGGAAATGACGGGCGAATGGGAGTACAAACTCAAGCGTATGGCCAAGGGCGATTGGAAACGCAACGATTTCATGGCCCACATCCGGCAGTTCACGCGCGAGATCGTTGAGAAGGCGAAGAATTTCGAGGGCGACAGCGTGAGCGGGAATTTCGAACCGCTGGACGTGAAATGTCCAAAATGCGGCGGCGGTCCATTCGACGAGAGTTACCGCACCTTCAAATGTCGATCCTGTGGATTGATCTTGTGGAAAACGATGGCTGGTCGCGCGTTCGAGCGGTCGGAGTTGGAAAAACTTCTGACAGAAGGCCGGGTCGGGCCGCTCGAAGGATTTCGCAGCAAAGTCGGTCGTAAGTTTAACGCGATCGTGAAACTGGGCGACGAGTTCAAACCGGCATTCGATTTTGGCGAGAACGGACACGATCAACCGGTGGAGATCGACACCGCGAAGCACGAGTCGCTTGGCCTTTGTCCAATTTGCCAGAAAGGTCAGGTTTATGTGCTCGATCGCGCCTATGCGTGTGAAAATGCTGTCTCGAAGGAAAAAACATGCACCTTCCGCGTGAGCAAGACGATTCTACAGCGCGAAATTCCCAAAGAGCAGGTCCAAAAACTGATCACAACCGGCAAAACCGATCTCTTGCCCAAGTTCGTCTCCAAAAAAGGGCGGCCATTCTCGGCGCATTTGAAATTGGAAAACGGGAAGGTTGGATTCGAGTTCGCGGAGCGAAAGCCGAAGAAATCGGCGCCGCGCAAAGCGGTCGCGGCTTGAGCGCGACATCAATTCCAAGCGCTAAAGATCGTTGACGCCACAATTCGTGGTGTGTTATTTAGCGTTTAACACTATATGCGTTGCCCCAAGTGCGGCTCGCGTGATGACAAGGTTATTGATTCCCGACAGTCTCGCGATAGCTCGAGCATTCGCCGGCGCCGCCAATGTCTCAAATGCGGGTATCGTTTTACTACCTACGAAGAGATCGAGCGCTCGGATCTGCGAGTGGTGAAACGAGATCGCACGCACGAACCGTTCGATCGGCGCAAACTCGCGGGCAGCATCGCCAAAGCTTTCGAGAAGCGCTCCACCAGTTTGTTGACGCTTGAGCAGTTGGTCGATGACATCGTGCATGATCTGGAGACCAGCGGCCGCGAGGTCCAATCGGCCGCAATCGGTGCCAAGATTCTGGAGAAGCTGCGCGGAATCGATGAAGTCGCCTATTTGCGTTACGCCTCCGTGCATCGGCGCTTCGACGATGTCGATCAATTCGTGGATGCGATTCACGCTCTCGGACGACGGCCAAAGCCGGATTCAAAGCAGCGTGAGCTATTCCCGCCAGATCAGGTTGTAGAAGATCATGGTCGCGTTTAAAGAAGAATTCCCGTATCTGCGCTGCGACTCGGGTCAGCTCTTCGAGTTCGACCGCGATTGGCTTTACGCCGCCATCAATCGCGCCGCGGACAAAGCCGGCTATCCGAGCTGGTGGTTGACCGACCACGTGACCGAAAGCATCGCGTTTTATCTTCATCTGCGAAACGACGAGAACGTGGTCGCGTTCGCTCAGCTTCAGGAAACGGTGCAATACGTTTTAAAGGCGATCGGTTACAAAGAAATCATTCCCTATTTCACGCCGGCCCCGCCGCCAATCTCGATTTCGCTGTTAGACATTGCGCATGAAGCGGGCACTGGCTATGAGCTGGCGTTCTTCGATCTTCTCGAGAAACGGCTAAACGCGCTCATCGAAACCGGCGTGGACAATCTAAGATTGTGTTCGCTTCAGGCCTGCGTGAAAAATTTGCGCTGCACCCGGGTCTGGAGTCGGGCCTGCGACGCTTTACGCGAAGAAATTGTCTGCTTCATTCGTGAGCGGTTGACGACGACGACGAACGAGCGGTTGAAGTGCTCGCTCACCTAAGCGTTAGTTCGAGAGCTAGTCATGACGATTTTCGAAAAAATTATCGCGCGCGAGCTTCCGGCAAAAATCATCTGGGAAGACGACGACGCGATTGCGTTTCACGATGTGAATCCGCAAGCGCCAGTCCACGTGTTGATCGTTCCCAAAAAAGTGATCCCGCGGCTTTCTGTTGCCGGTGCGGCCGATTCCGCCGTTCTTGCAAAATTATTGTTGGTAGCCGGAAAATTGGCCAAGGAGCTCGGGGTTGAGAAGAGCGGCTACCGCGTAGTGATCAATAGCGGGCCGGATGCGGGCGAAAGTGTGCCGCATCTCCACGTGCATTTGTTAGGCAAACGCGCTTTGGCCTGGCCCCCCGGTTAGATTGACGTCGAGCATGTCCGCAACGCTCGCACCAGTCCGGCCGATCACGCTGGATGAGATTAAAAACGCGCGGCAGCGAATTGCGAAGACGATTGTCCGAACACCGCTAGTGCGTCTGGAGCTCGGTCCGAATCTTCCCGATGTGCGCTTGAAGTTGGAAAATCTGCAACCAATAAACGCTTACAAATTGCGCGGCGCTGCCAATGCTGTCGCAATGTTGCCGGATGCCGATCGCAAACGCGGCGTTTGGACCGTCAGTGCCGGGAACGCGGGGCAGGGAGTCGCTTACGCGGCGCGACAAGCCGGCGTTCCGTGCACTGTTGTAGCGATTGAGACCGCACCGAAATCAAAGCTCGAACGAATGCGGGCTCTCGGCGCAAAATTAGTTCTTGTGTCGTACGACGTCGCCTGGAAAACCTGTGACGCTCGCGCATTTCCCGGCATTGAAGGAACATTCGTCCACCCGTTCGACGACGATAATTTCATCGCCGGTCACGGAACGATGGGGCTGGAGATTCTTGAAGACGCGCCCGACACGAAGGCAGTCATCACTGCGATTGGCGGCGGCGGATTAATCACTGGCGTCGGGAGCGCGATCAAGGCGATCAAGCCAGATGTTAGGATTTTCGGCGCCGAACCGGAAACGGCGGCGCCAGCGGCGTTGTCATCTGAAAAAGGTTCGCCGCAAGTGTTTGAGAATTGGAAAGCGTCCTTCGTCGATGGAGCCGGCGGTCAAAGTATGTTTCCGCGAATGTGGGAACGAATGAAACCGGTGGTGGACGGTTACATCGTTGTCACTTTGGAGGAAACGAAGAAGGCAATGCGATTGCTCGCCGAGAAAGCGCGCGTGATTGCCGAAGGCGCCGGCGCCCTGTCAGTCGCAGCGGCGCTGACCGGCAAAGCCGGCGACGGGCCGATTGTCGCGGTGGTTTCCGGCGGCAATATCGATCTCGCGAAATTCTCCGAGCTGATCGCGTGATCAGCTCAGTGCGAATGAATCATCTCGCGGCAACCGGCGACGTTGCCGATGAGCAAGATTACGAGAACGGCGTAAAGAACTGCTGTTCGCGCCGTCGTCTTGGAGCGGAAATAAAAAAATCCGTGAACGAGATAAACGACATAGCAGCCAATGAAAACACCCCAGCCGCCGTCGTTCGCGAGGTGGCGATCGAAGACTGCGACAAGCCCGAGCGGGAACATGTATGCAAGCGGCCACATTCCCGGTGCAGTTAAGAGCAGCGCGATGATCCAGGCCGCGACGTGCGCGATAATCTTGTATCGAAGCCGGATTGACCGTTCCCTGTCGGAGCCGGCGATGTCGGTCATTCTGCTTTGACGACCACTGGCGTGCCGACTGGCGCGTGGTTGTAGAATTTTTCGGCCATGCCTACGGGCAATCGAATGCACCCATGCGAGGCCGCGAACGGCGGGACGTAGCCTTGGTGCATCGCGTAGCCGCCGTTGAAATGCATGCAGTACGGCATTCGCGCCGGGTCAAAATGGGCGCCCTTCGGGCACCGATCTTTTCGGACGTCGATGTTTTGCACGACAACGTTGCCGTCCCTGTCGACGTAATCGCCAAATTCGCTCGAGAAATGGTTTTTATCCTTTGAAACGACTGCGTAATGACCAGGCGGAGTACCAAATCCTTTTTTGCCCGTCGAAACGGTCGATTCGCCGACCAGGTGCTTGCCCTTGAAGAAGTAAGCTTTTTGCTCTGATATATGGACAACAATTTTCGGTTCGCCGCTTCCGCCTTCGTCATGCCACCAGCCACCGGGCGTGGGCGTCGGGATCACGGCAGAGATCGCCTGTTGGGCCTGTTGCTGCATCTGCTGCATGTCTTCGCAACTGCAAAACAAAGCGGCAATCGCGCCGGTCAGAATAAGTCGGGCTAGCGAGTGTCGATTCATAAGGCGGCGGATATTAATGCGCAGTTGGTTAGGCGACGCAATGGCAAAACTTCGAATACTGATCAAGCAAGGGCAGTGCCGCCCGGACCTTGTTGACGGTATGCATGTAGAGAAATACGCTCGTCTCATGGCCACTCTTAAAAACAATGCGCCGCCATCCGTCAAAGAACGCATCGGGTCATCCGTTCAGCCGCCAATTAATCTGGAAAGTTGGATCGAAGCGAACCGCGATAAATTCAAACCGCCGGTCAGCAATCGCTATCTCTACGACGGCCGCGATTTTTTCGTGATGGTGATTAAAGGCCCGAACGCGCGGAACGATTTTCACAAAGTGGACTCGGAGGAGTATTTTTATCAGCTCAAGGGCGACATCAAAGTCCGGATCCGCGAAGGCGACAAGATTGTCGATCATCTCGTGAGGGAAGGGGAAACATTTTTCATTCCGCCGAATGTCCCGCATGCGCCGGTTCGTCCGCCAGACACGGTTGGCGTTGTCGTCGAGCGGCGGCGTCCGCCTGGCGAACACGAACACGTCATCTTCTACTGCGACAACTGCGGGGCGGTGGTCGAAGACATCGACTTCGACTGTGCCGATATC
>DASZJH010000132.1:0-18328 GCA_035948375.1 Chthoniobacterales bacterium | reverse complement strand
CGAAGCCAACACGGCAGATTTGATCCGCCGGACTGTGCGCGATGTCGATCCTTCACTTCCGATCTTGTCGTTACGAACGTTCGCGCAACATCTCGATTCAAACCTTGATCTTTGGCTAGTCCGCGCGGGCGCGGCTTTGTTCTCCATCTTTGGCGGACTTGCGCTTGGTCTCGCAGTAGTTGGTCTCTACGGAGTCAAAGCCTACTCGGTCGCGCGGCGGACGCGAGAAATCGGAATTCGAATGGCGCTTGGTGCTCAGGCCGGGGCGGTGTTGCGCATGATCATGGCTGAAGGCTTCGTCATGCTCGCGAGCGGGCTAGTCGTTGGATTGTTACTCGCCGTCGCGACGGGCAAAATTCTAAGCGGCATTCTTTATGAAGTTAGCGCGCTGGATCCAATCGCATTCACTGTCGCGCCGCTAATGCTGGCCATTGCCGCGGTCATTGCGACCTGGCTTCCGGCGCGGCGTGCAACCCAGGTCAATCCAATCCAAGCATTACGCACGGAATAGCCACCATGATTCGCCTTAAAAATCTCGAACGCAGTTACACCCTCGGACACGGAAAATTTTTCTACGTGTTGCGCGACATCGACATCGACGTAGCCGAAGGCGAATTCGTTTCGATCATGGGCCCATCCGGCGCTGGCAAATCGACGCTGCTCCACATTCTCGGCATGCACGACCACGGATGGAGCGGCGAATATTTTTTGAATGAAACGGCCGTTCATCATTTGAAAGCCAAAGAACGAGCCGCGCTGCGCAACGAACAGATCGGTTTCGTTTTCCAGCAGTATCATTTGCTCGACGATCTGACGGTTTATGAAAATCTCGAGATTCCGCTCTCCTATCGAAAGGTCGGCAAGAACGAGCGCTCGGCGACTGTAGCGGACGCGCTCGACCGTTTTCAGATCGTAGCGAAAAAGGATTTGTATCCGCGGCAGCTTTCCGGCGGACAACAGCAACTGGTCGGCGTCGCTCGCGCGATCATCGCCAACCCAAAATTGATTCTGGCGGACGAGCCGACCGGAAATCTGCACTCGAGTCAGGGCGAAGAGATCATGGAGCTATTTCAAAAACTGAACGCCGAAGGCACGACCATCATTCAGGTTACGCACTCGGAGAAAAATGCAGGATACGGAAACCGGGTCATCCAACTGCGAGACGGTTGGGTGGTCGAGCCAGCAAGGAAGTAAACGTATGACATTATTAGATTCATTTCGGCAGGATGTGCGCGTCGGATTGCGCGTGTTGTTCAAGGAGAAGTCGTTTTGCTTTCTAGCGGTGCTCGTGCTCGCTCTGGGCATTGGCGGCGCGACGACGCAATTTACCGTGGTCAATGCCATCCTGTTGCGCGGGTTTTCATTTCCGAATCCGGAGCAACTGGTCAGCGTCGGACTGATCGATCCCAAGGCGACCGATCAAAACAATAATTTCGGCAACGGGAATATTCCGAGCGCGCAGGATTACGAAGATATCAAAGCGGCGCAGAAATCGTTCTCGATGATCTGCGGCTATCTGAGTGGATCGACAATCAATGTGACTTACAAAAACACGCCGCAACGTTACACCGGCGGTTACGTGACCGAGGACATGTTCAAGATCGTCGGTGTGTCGCCGGTGATGGGCCGCGATTTCAAGGCCGAAGATAACAAGCCTGGTGGAGAAAAGACCGTTATCCTGGGTGACGATATTTGGCGGCGTGATTTCAACGCGGACCCGAATATTATTGGCCAAGCCGTCCGGGTGAACGGCAAAGCCGCGACCATCATCGGCGTCATGCCAAAAGGCTTTAAGTTCCCGTTCTCGGAGGAACTGTGGACGCCTTTATATAATGAGTTCCCGCCACAGCCCCGAGGCGACCTGCGGGTCGGGGCGAACAATAATGCACCCGCAGTCATAGCCCGACTTAAGCCGGGAGTGACTCTTGATCAGGCGAACGCGGAAATGATCGCGATCGCGAGGAGTCTGGCTGCGGACAACCCAAAGACGAATCAGAATTTTACCTCGGCGAGCGTTCAACCGCTGTTGAAAGCGTTCACCTTCGTGGGGCTTAGGCGAACTGTTTGGGCGATGCTGGCTGCGGTCGTCCTGGTTTTGATGATCGCGTGCGTAAACGTGATGAACATGCAATTCGGCCGTGCTGCGTTGCGGGCAAAGGAACTTGCCATTCGCGGTGCGCTCGGTGCGACGCGGTGGCGACTTGTTAGGCAAATGTTAACTGAAAGTCTGGTGGTCGCCGCATTTGGCGCGGCCGCTGGCGTGCTCCTGGCATATTGGTCGGTCGATTTGCTGCTCCGGGCGTTCAGCGCGTCGCCTTTCCCGTTGCCATACTGGTGGCAATTCACGATCGACGGCAAGGTTCTCGCGTTCACCCTTCTTATCACGCTTGTTGCAACAGTCGTTTCGGGTTTGGTGCCGGCTTTTCTTAGCGCGAGAGCGAATGCGGCCGAAATCATGAAAGAAGGCGGCCGCGGTAATAGCAATCGTTTGGTCAACGGAATCACTCGTGTACTCGTTGTTGGTCAAATCGCATTGACCGCCGCGCTCCTGATTGCCGCGACGTTGCAAATCAAATCAATCCGGAACCAAACCGTCCTCAACTACGGCTACGATGAAAACGCCCTATATGCCGCGCGCATGGCTTTGATGGAAGGCGCGTATCCGACTCAGGACGCGCGCACCGAGTTCTTCAAGCGCGTCATCCGTTCTTTGCGGACCGACTCGCAGTTTGAGTCCGTCGCACTCACCAGTCGTTTTCGCATGACGTTTTCCGCGAGCGGCCAGTTTGAGATAGACGGACAAAATTATTTGACCGATCGCGATCGGCCGACCGGAAATTTCGAATACATCTCAGACAATTATTTCCCCACGCTCGGCCTGAAAATTTTGGAAGGCCGTGATTTTACTCTCGATGATGCCGATTCCAAACAGCGGGTGGCGGTCGTGAATGCGAGTTTTGCTCGAAAATACTGGGGAAATCAAAGTCCGATTGGTCATCAGGTTCGCATTTTCAATCCCGGTCGGCCGGAGGCTTGGCGGACAGTCGTTGGAGTGGTCCCTGATACGCTAATGCAGGGACCGTTTGATCAACAAACTGACAACGGCGGGTTTTACATGCCTCTTCTCGGAAGTGATTTGCCAAATCAATTTGTCACTATCCTTGTTCGGCCGCGAGGCGGCGAACGCGCCGAGACACTTGGCCCGGCATTAAGCAGGGCAGTCGCCCAGCTCGATCCGGATCTTCCAATTTATTTTCCCGGCACGCCCGCGCAGTTTCATCACGAAATTCTCAACGGGAATCGCGTCATCGCGACACTGTTCACAATTTTCGGAATCGTCGCGTTCATTCTCTCCGCAGTCGGGCTTTACGGCGTCATGAGTTTTTCGGTGAACCAGCGTACCCAGGAATTTGGCATTCGCATGGCGTTGGGCGCGGACGCAGCGCGCATTTTCCGAATGGTGATGACCCAAGGCGCGTGGCAGCTCGGCATCGGGCTTGCCCTCGGTGCCGGCGGAGTCGCCTTGCTTCTCGGTGTGATCGGCGCCGGAGCGTTGAACACTGTTCTTTTTAAAGTCAACGCGCTCGACCCGACGATTTATTTCGCAGTGGCCGGATTACTGACCCTGGTCGCGGCTGTTTCCTGTTTCGTTCCGGCGCGTCGCGCAACGCGTGTCGATCCAATGGTCGCGCTCCGTTATGAGTAATTTTCGTCTTGCTCTGCGACAGCTGACTAAGAATCCGGCGTTCTCTGCCGTGGCAATCCTTACGCTTGCGCTCGGAATCGGCGCGAACACCGCGATTTTTAGTATCGTCAACGCGGTATTGCTTCGTCCGCTGCCTTATGCCGACGCGGACCGCATCATGGTGCTGAACGAATCTTCGGGACCGGGACAAGACTATTCCGTTGCGTTTCCCGACTATCTCGACTGGCAGAAAGATAACACCGTTTTCGAACATCTTGCTGCCACTCACAAGGAATCGCGAAACTTGAGCGGCATTCCCGGCCGGGAGCCGGAACGCATCTCCGGTGCGGCAGTGACGCGAAATTTCTTCAGCGTAATCGGCCTGGGGCCGGAGATCGGCCGAACGTTTACTGAAGATGAGGACAAAGCCGGCGCGCCGCCGGTTGTCGTAATCAGCGATCGATTGTGGAGACGCGCGTTCAACGCCGATCCGGCAGTGCTTGGCCGCTCGATCACTTTGCACGATCAGAACTACACGGTCATCGGGGTGATGCCGCCTCAAGTGACCTCGCCGCAGGATAGCGATTTCTGGATGTCGATGATGCGGCGAAGCAACAACGGTGTGTGGATGCAGCGGTTTATCCACCCGATGATTTACGTCTGGGGCAAGCTCAAACCCGGAGTCACGGTCGAACAAGCGCGCACAGAAATGAAAGGAATCGCAGCGCGTTTGGAGAAAGCGTACCCGGACACGAACGGTCAGGAAACGGCGCTCGTTACTCCGCTGTTGGACAATCTGGTTGGCAAGTACCGAACGAATCTCGGCCTACTCCTCGGTGCGGTCGGGCTCGTTTTGTTGATTGCGTGCGCGAACCTGGCCAATCTGTTTGCCGCGCGAGGCGCTGCGCGGTCGCGAGAATTCGCCATTCACGCTGCCGTCGGCGCGACCCGTGGGCAAATCATCAAGAAACTTTTGATCGAGAGCTTTGTGATCGCGATCCTCGGCGGAGCCGTGGGTTTTCTCCTCGCGGTCTGGGTCCGTAACGGGTTGATCGCCCTAAGCCCGGGAGACGTTTCCCGGTTCCACGAGGTTTCATTCGATCTCCCCGTTCTCGGTTTCACGTTTTTGATCGCGTCGTTAACGACCGTGCTTTTCGGATTGTGGCCGGCCTGGCAGGCGTCGCATGCTGATGTTCAGCTCGCATTGAAAACGGGCTCCGCCGGCAGCGGCGATCCGCCTTCGGCCAAGCGCGTCCGAGACTGGCTGGTCATCAGCGAAATCGCACTCACCATGACTTTGCTGGTCGCCGCCGGTCTGGTCTTGAAAAGTTTTTCAAGGATGCAGGCGCTCCAGCTCGGTTACGAACCAAGAAATCTTTTCAGCGCTCGTCTTGAGTTGCCGTGGAAAACTTACTCCGATCGCGAGAAGATTGGCGTCTATACAAAGGCGCTGCTCGAGAAGGTTACCGCGGTTCCCGGGATTCAAAGCGCGGGAATCGGTTCGAACTCGCCGCTGATGGGCGGGTGGCAAACCGGTTTCTGGAGAGAAGAGAAGGGGCGACCGCAGCCTTCTGATATGTTGAACGCTGACCTCGAAGTCGTGACGGGCGACTATTTTCAAACGTTCAAGGTGCCGCTTCTTCGCGGCCGGCTCTTGAACGAGCGCGATACAAAAGATTCACCGCGCGTCATCGTCATCGATCAGGCGATGGCCGAACAATATTTTCCGGGCGAAGACCCGATCGGCAAACGCCTTGGCGTTGATGTGGGCAACGACAACGAAAGCTGGGTGATGAGCGAGATCGTCGGGGTCGTGGCCAAGATGCGGTTTCATGCGGTCGATGAGATGGCACCTCTTCCGGTGATCTACTGTTCCATGGCACAGGCGCAACGAACTAGCCTGGGTCTTTTCGTGCGTTCGAGCATGAGTTCGGCGGCGCTGAGTAAATCAATTCACGCCGCCGCAGTCTCGATCGATCCGAATCAACCGGTCTTCGACGCACGACCAATGCTGAATCGCGTTGAGGAAACCTGGGGAGCGCAACGTCTTTTAACTTTTCTGTTTTCAGTATTTGCCGGGCTCGCGCTAGTGCTTGCGACAGTCGGTCTTTACGGATTGCTCGCCTATACCACGCTCAAACGCGTCCGTGAAATCGGTATTCGGCTCGCACTCGGCGCGCGCCCGGCTCAGATTCGCACGCTCGTGCTTTCGCATGGGCTGCAATTGTTGTTAATCGGTTCCGCCATCGGTCTGGTGGCGGCCCTTGCCTTGTCGCGCGCGTTACAAAGCGTCCTCTTTGAAGTGAAAGGGATAGATCCGAGAATTTATCTCGGCGTCGGCGCTCTTCTTGGCGCGGCAACTTTCCTCGCTTCCTGGATTCCTGCACGCCGCGCGTCCCGTGTCGATCCAATTATCGCTCTACGGACGGAGTAAGCCTATGATCAACGATCTGCGTTTTGCGATTCGGATGCTCTTTAAGTATCCGGCGTTTTCAGTCGTTGCTTTTTTCGCCCTCGTTCTCGGAATTGGCGCGAACACAACTGTCTTCGGAATAATTAACGCCCTGGTGCTTCGTCCGTTGCCAGTCGGCCATTCAAAAGAAGTAGTGAAGGTCTTTACGACGGACAATCACATCAAGGGCAACCAGTCGACCTCGTATCTAAATTTCCAGGATTATGCAAAGCAGAACACGGCCTTCAGTTCGATGGCCGCGTACACCTTTGCCGGAATGGGGATGACGCGTGGCACGGACACATTGAATGTGGGCGGTTTGCTCGT
Source organism: Chthoniobacterales bacterium (assembly GCA_035948375.1). Taxonomy (GTDB): domain Bacteria; phylum Verrucomicrobiota; class Verrucomicrobiia; order Chthoniobacterales; family UBA10450; genus AV40. The sequence continues at coordinate 11,864 of DASZJH010000132.1, read as the reverse complement.
AACCGGGAACTACTTCGATCTTCTCCAGGTAAAACCGGTTCTGGGACGAACATTTTTGCCGGAGGAGGATTCAACGCCTAACGGTCATCCGGTTGTTGTTCTCGGTCACAGGTTCTGGAGAAAACTTGGAGCTGATCCGACAATCGTCGGCAGTCAGGTCACCTTCAACGGGCATTCCTTCACTGTCATTGGCGTTGCCCCGCCGGCTTTCAACGGTGTCGACGTTGGCTTCGATCCAGATGTCTATCTTCCAGTCTCGATGCATCAATGGGCGCGGCCGGGCGGTGACTTTTGGTTCGACACCCGGCGGGCGCTCTTGATGAGTGTCATCGCGCGACTAAAGCCCGGCGTGACAATGTCCGAAGCGGAGGCGCAAATGCGCACGATCGCGAAACAGCTCGAACAAGCCTATCCGGAGGTAAACAAACAGCGTTCGATCGCGCTGATGTCACTTGAGGCAGCCAAATCGCAGGGACTCGGCGGTCCTAACAATGAAGATCTTGCCCGCAACGTCTCTCTTCTTTTACTCGCCGCATCCGCGAGCATCCTCCTGATCGCGTGCGCCAACGTTGGCAACCTGCTCCTCGCGCGATCGACTGCTCGCCAGCGGGAAATGGCGGTTCGTTTGGCCCTCGGGGCCGGCCGAAGACGGATCGTGCGACAACTGCTCACCGAAAGTATTTTGCTTGGTGCCATTGGCGGCGTCGGTGGCGTCATTCTCGCCTATTGCCTGGGCGATCTTCTGGTCGCGTTGCTTCCGCCAACTCCTTTCCCGATTGCACTCAATCCACAACCCGACTGGCGGGTGCTAACCATCTCCTTGGTCATCGCCGTCTCGAGCGGAATCATATTCGGCCTGGCGCCAGCTTTGAAGGCAGCCCGTTGGAATCTCACAGAGGGATTGCGGGAACGAGCTTCCACCGCCGGCGGCGCAGTCACGCGTCTTAATTTGCGCAGTTTGCTCGTAGTCGCCCAAATTGCTGTTTCTTTGCTTCTCTTAATCGGCTCCGGCCTGTTTCTGAAGTCGTTCTACAAGGCCCAGGCGATCGATCCCGGCTTTCGCACGAAGAATCTCGATATCGTAACCATTAATCCAGTGCTGGCCGGCTATGACAGTGACCGTGCCATCCAAGTCGTGCGCGCGATCGTCGATCAAATCAGCCACGACTCTCGGGTCACCGGAGCGGACGTCAACAACTGGGTCCCACTGTTTGGCGGTGAAGGGCGAACCATTGTGATCGATGGTCGCGATCCAAACGACGAACACAATCGCCGCTTTGCCAATTACAGTCCGATTACGCCCGGGTATTTCCAAACCATGGGTATTCAACTTCTCCGCGGCCGTAACTTTACTGACCAGGACGCGGAAAAGAATGCCGCACCGGTTGCAATCATTGACGAAACGATGGCCCAGGAATTTTGGCCTAACGAAGATGCTCTGGGCCGCCGATTCAGATTCATGATCAATAAGGAACCGATCGAAGTCATTGGAATTGCGCGAAATTCGAAGGCGGCCACGCTCGGGGAAGTTCCGACGCCGATGGTTTACTGGCCGCTAAAGGAAATCACCGATACCGGAATCACGCTCTTTGTTCACACAAGCGGCGCGTCCGGAGTGATGCTCAGCGAAGTTCGCCGGATTGTTCGCGCCGTTGATGTTCATATTCCCATCATCTACGAAAAGACAATCCAGCAACACATGGCGGTTGCACTTTGGCCGTCGTGGATGGGTGCAATGTTACTCGGAAGCCTCGGCGTGCTCGCCTTCATTCTGGCTTCAATGGGCGTGTATGGAGTGATGGCTTACTCCGTCAGTCAGCGCACTCGAGAACTGGGAATTCGAATGGCGCTTGGCGCCCAAACGGGCCAGGTCATCCAACTGGTCCTGCGTCAGGGGATGTTCTTGGCGCTGGTCGGTCTCGGGTTTGGATTATTTGCTGCGTTTGGGACGACCCGGCTCGCTGGATCTCTGCTTTACGGAGTCAATCCGGGCGATCCGCTCGTTTTCTCCGGCGTCACCTCGCTTCTTGCGGTGGCCGCTCTTGCAGCCTGCTATTTTCCCGCGCGACGTGCTTTGAAAATTAATCCGGTCATCGCTCTACGTTCCGAATAGTTTATGCAAAATTTCCGCTATGCTCTTCGCGCTCTTGCAAAGCAGCCTCTTTTCACAGCTGTCGTTGTCCTGACGTTCGCTCTCGGAATCGGGGCCAATACCGCCGTATTCAGCGTCCTTAACGCGGTGCTCTTGCGGCCGCTCCCATTTCAGCAGCCGCAAAATCTCGTCGCCGTCGGCGAATTCGATACTCGCGATAAAGCAGATCCGGGAACCGAGATCAATTCCATCTCCTATCTCGATTACGTCGATTTTCGTGATCAAAATCAGGTTTTTGAAAGCGTCGCCGTATATACTAATCAGAGCGTCGGCACGTTGACCGATGGCGATCAGACGACGCATGTTCAAGGCGAGTCGGTGTCGGCCAGTTTGTTTTCGCTTCTCGGAGTCCAACCAATGCTCGGTCGCGCGTTTTTGCCGAAGGAAGACGAGCCCGGAAACCACGTGGTCATCTTGAGTTACGAATTGTGGCAGCGCCAATTCGGAGCTGATCGCGGTATCATCGGCAGATCGGTAATGCTCGATGGCAAGCAGTTCCAGGTGATCGGCGTTATGCCGGCGCGGTTTACTTTCCCGATCAGTACAATTTCGCCCGAACTGTGGATCCCACTGTCGACCTTGCGCCAGACACCGCCAGATGGCTCGCAACCGATGACGGAACAGCGAGACAACGATTTTTTCCGATGCATCGCGCGATTGAAACACAGCGTTTCGATTCAACAGGCGCAAACCAACGTCGATACGATCACGGCGAACTGGCGGAAGCAATATCCGGATTCGAAGCTAACTACGGCTGGGAAAGTCATGCCGGAGATCAACGCGATGATTGGCAGCACGCACTCCGCATTGCTCATGCTGTGCGCGATGGCCGGCTGCGTTCTGCTCGTCGCGTGTGTAAACGTTGCCAACTTATTGCTGGCGCGCTCGCTTTCGCGGAACCGGGAGATAAGTATCCGCGCGGCGCTCGGGGCCGGCCGCTGGCATATTATTAAGCAACTTCTCGTTGAGAGCATTGTGCTCGGAGCGCTCGGCGGTCTCGCGGGATTCGTGCTGGCAATCTGGGCCGTTGATTCCTTAAAAGCTTTTCTGCCTAGTATTCCGCGCATCGACCAAATTTCGCCCGATCCGCGCGTGCTCGCGTTTACCTGTTTGATCAGTCTCGGAGTTGGAATTGTTGCCGGTCTGCTTCCCGCCTGGCGAGCATCGCATCCGAATTTGGCAACATCGCTCAATGAAGCTGCTCGCGGCTCCAGCGAAGGCGCAACGGGCCGACGAATTCGCGCCGCGTTGGTCGTGGTTGAAATTGTGCTCGCGCTTGTCTTGCTCGCGAGCGCCGGTTTGCTGGTGGAAAGTTTTAGCCGGCTGCAAAGAGTACCGCCTGGCTTCGATACCACGAACGTAGTCACGGCGCGCATTGCTCTTCCGGACACGACTTACGGTCAGCCGCTGCAAGCCGGAAACTTCTACAAGAAACTTCTCGATCGCGTCTCCACTCTTCCCGGCGTGCAATCGGCCGGAGCGGCTTGGTGGATTCCGCTGAGCGGCAGCGAAATTGGTTTTAACTTCGATATCGAAGAGCGTCCGGTGCCGGCAGGTCGGCAACCGATTGCCGAAGTCAATGTCGTTACTCCTGATTATTTTCAGGCAATGCGCGTTCCGATTCGCCGTGGCCGCCCTTTCACCGATCGCGATGATCGAAATGCGCCGCCGGTAGCGATTGTAACGGAGAGTTTCGCGAAACAATATTTCCCAGGCGAAGATCCGGTTGGCAAGCGCATCACTCCGAACGGATCAATCGATCCCGGCAAACCGCCGGTGCGCGAAATCGTCGGCGTCGTCGCCGACATGCACTTGATCAGTTTGCGCCTCCCGCCGAAGCCGCAGATCTATATTCCGCATCAGCAGTTCGCCATCCAGACGATGTCGATTTTTGCGCGCACTCAAACCGATCCGCAATCGCTGATCGCTTCCTTACGCCGCGCCGTGGCCGAGATCGATAAAGATGTGCCCGTCTTTCGGACGCGAACACTCGCCGACTACATGGCTGGCTCGATCGCCCAGCCGCGTTTGAACGCGATGCTGGTCAGTTTGTTCGCGGTGATTGCGTTATTGCTCGCCGCTGCCGGAATTTTTGGCGTGATGAGTTACTCGGTCACTCAACGCTTGCAGGAGATCGGGATTCGTCTTGCCCTGGGCGCGCAGCGTCACGACGTCTTGCGCCTCATCGTCATTCAAGGGATGCGCTTTGTGGGCCTCGGTTTGTTCATCGGATTGATCGGCGTCTTTGTCTGCTCGCGCCTGCTGCAAAGTTTTCTCTTCGGCATCGGTGCCACCGATCTGCGGACGATGCTCGGCGTGACTTTGATTCTCGCCGCCGTCGCCTTTCTCGCCTGCCTTGTGCCAGCGCGGCGAGCAACGCTGGTCGATCCCATCCGGGCATTGCGCGCCGAATGAATTTCGTGAAACAACTCAACCCGCTAATCTCATGAACGATATCCGCTTTGCGTTTCGTAAACTTCGACAATCTCCGGCGTTCACCTCGATTGCTGTGATCACGCTTGCCCTCGGCATCGGTCTCAACACCACGATCTTCAGTTTGGTCAACGATTTGTTTCTGCGCGGCTTGCCGTTCAAGGAACCGTCGCGCGTCGTTCACCTCTACGGCGGCGACAAATCGCGCGACTTGGTCGACATCGGCGTCTCCGCTCCGCGATTCATGCATTACCGTGAAGGTCAGACATTGTTTGATAGCCTCGCCGGCGAGAACTTCTTTGCCTTTACACTGACTGGCCTTGGCGATCCCGTCCAAGTCTTCGGCGGCAGATTAACGTCGAACTATTTCGATATTCTCGGCGTGCGACCAATCCTCGGCCGCAATTTTTTGCCTGAGGAAGAGGAAGGTGCCGATGTCGTGGTGATCACAAAAGCCTTCTGGCAAAAGCGAATGGGAGGCGACCCGAATGTGATCGGGCGTAGCATTACATTGGACGGAATGCCGCACACCATCGTTGGCGTTCTGCCCAACATGCCAGTCACTTGGTTTGGCGCGAACCCGATCGCCGAAGTGTGGACGACAAAGCCGTTTCAGCTTCCGGGATTCAGTTACGAACGGTTGATGCGCGGCACGAGTTACCTCCGGGTGATCGGAAGGATGAAACCTGGCATCGATGTGAAGCAGGTGGTGGCGGCGCTCCCGTCATTCGATCAAAGTTATCGAACTGAATATCCGAACAAAATCGACAGCGTATTGACAACGTCACTCAGGACGCTTCCCCAGGATGTGACCCAGAATTTTCGCGCGGGCTTCGTGACTCTCTTCGCCGCGGTCAGCTTTGTCTTACTGATTGCTTGCAGCAACGTCGCGAATCTGTTGCTGGTTCGTTTTAGCGGACGTCGTCGTGAGATCGCATTGCGAATGGCGATCGGCGCGTCGCGCATCAGCGTCGTGAGGTTGTTCGTTTTCGAAAGCGTGCTCGTTAGCGCCATTGCCGGACTGGCCGGTGCTTTTGTGGCGTGGCAACTGGTACCGCTGGTCCCCCGAATGGCTGCTAATTTTCTTCCATTCGAAGCCAACACCGCGACCAGTCTTTCGGTTCCGGTGCTCGCGTTTACTATCGCATTGTCGATCTTGACCGGCCTGTTGATGGGAATTTATCCCGCGCTTCAAGGTTCACACGCGGATCTGGTCGACGCTTTGAAGGAAGGTGGCCGCGGAACGAGCGGCAGCGTGCGGCAACAGCGCTTCCGTAAGATTCTGGTCGGAGCGCAGGTCGCGCTCTCGGTAACTCTGCTGGCGGGTGCGGCGTTGCTGATCACCAGCTTCATTCGTTTGAGTCAGCAGAACATCGGATTCCGCTCCCAAAATCTTTGGACCGGTGGAATCACATTGCCAATTTCGCAGTATCCTGATGCTGCTTCACGTCAGCGTCTCGCGGAACAGACCCTCAACGAGTTGCACAATGTTCCCGGTCTCGAGATGGCCACCATCAGCGGCGACATTCCATTGAATGGCGGCAATCGAACTCTTTATGCGCGGGCAGATCGCGACGTTCCGCCGATCGAGAAGCGCCCCAGCGCCCCGAGCCACGACATTGCGCCCGACTACTTCAAGACCTGGGGCGTTGCGCTTCTGGCTGGCCGTGAGTTCAACGAACACGACACTGCTGATGGACAAAAAGTTTGTCTGATCAGTCAAGCCGGCGCGAGAAAACTTTATTCAAATGAGAATCCGATCGGCAAAACCTTGCTCGCGTCGAGTCTGAGTGTGCCCTACGAAATCGTCGGAATCGTCGGCGATGTTCGCTCCATTAGAGTCAATGACGCTCCCGGCATGGAATTCTATATCCCGTGGACGCAGGAAAATTTTCCATTCGTTAACATCACCGTTCGCAGCAATCTCAAGATTGATGCGGTGACCAAACTGGTTCAAACCGCACTGACGAGAGTGAATCCGGGTTTGGCAATCGCTGTTCCGCAAAGCATGGACGCGGTCGTGGCTCAGGCGCTTGGCCAGGCGCGCTTGATGATGTGGCTTCTTGGAATTTTCGCCGGCGTTGCGTTGTTGCTTGCCAGTATCGGAATTTACGGCGCAGTCGCTTACACCGTTGAACAACGTACCGGCGAAATCGGCGTGCGCATGGCGCTCGGGGCCCAAACCCGCGATGTATTGCGGCTCATCATCAATCAGGGAATGAAGCCGGTCATGATCGGACTGGCGATCGGCATTGTTGCTGCATTCGCGTTGGGCCGATTGATTGCGTCGCAGCTCTTTGAAGTTTCCGCGCACAATCCGGCGCTACTCGGCGGTGCCACCATTCTGCTCGCGGCCACCGCGTTGTTCGCCTGTCTGTTGCCAGCCCGCCGCGCCTCGATGGTCGATCCGGTGCAAGCGTTGCGAACTGAATAGAGGAACAAATCATGTTTGGGGACTTAAGATACGCGTTGCGGTCGCTGATGAAGGCGCCGGCGTTTAGTGCCATCGCGGTGTTGACGCTGGCCCTCGGTATCGGCGCGAACACCGCGATCTTCAGTTTAATCAACGATCTGTTTCTGCGCGGATTGCCGTTTTCCGAGCCATCCAGAATCTTGCGCGTCAATAGCGAAGCAAAGGACCGCAACGTGCAGCAGATTCCGTTTTCTATTCCGCGCTTCTGGCAGTATCGCGATAGCCAGACCGTGTTTTCGGAATTCGCCGCTGATGCCGGCACCGGTTTTATTCTGACTGGTCTTGGCGATCCAATTCAACTCAACGGCGAAAACGTCACAGCCAATTATTTCCAACTGCTCGGGGTCCGTCCAATTGTTGGTCGATTATTTCTGCCCGAGGAGGAACAGAGAGCCGATGTCGCATTGATTAGCGAACATTTTTGGCGCAGCAAACTGGCCAGCGATCCTCAAGTATTGGGCCGGGTACTGACATTGAACGGTGTGCCGACAACAATTGTCGGCGTCGTGCCGACTGGCTCGCTAGCCTGGTGGGGACCAAACCTGGAGATCTGGACGGTAAAACCATTCGAATTGCCGGGCATTGCCAAGGATTTGCTGATGCGCGGCGTTAGTTACCTGCGCGTGATCGGGCGGTTGAAGCCGGGCGTGACGATCGATCAAGCGCGAGCCGCTCTGCTAGCGGTACAGGAAAGTTATCGCGTGCAATACGCCGCGAACGCCGATAGCGGTTGGGCGCCCGTGGTGGTGACCGCGCAGGAAGATGCCACTGGGAATTTGCGGCCTGCCTTTCTCACTCTCCTGGCCGCAGTTTCGTTGGTGTTGTTAATCGCCTGCAGCAACGTCGCAAATCTGTTGCTCGTTCGCTTCACGGGACGGCGTCGTGAAATTTCTTTGCGGGTTGCGCTCGGGGCGTCGCGTGGAGGAATTGTGCGCCTGTTTGTATTGGAAAGCACAACGTTGAGTGTCTTCGCCGGGTTGCTTGGTTTGGGAATTGCCACCTGGCTGATGCCGGTTATTCCAAAACTCGCTGGCCAAAATGTTCCGTTGGAGAGCACAGCCGCCATTAGTTGGCCGGTGCTTTTATTCACCTTGTCGTTGTCGATCTTAACTGGTGTCGCCATGGGTGCCTATCCGGCTTGGCAAAGCTCGCGCTCCGATTTGGTTGACGGGTTGAAAGATGGCGGCCGTGCCATGAGTGGAAGTATAGGCCAACATCGAGTTCGGCGGCTGCTTGTGGCTGCGCAAGTTGGGTTGTCGGTTGTTCTTCTCGCTGGCGCCGCATTGCTCATCACGAGTTTCTTCCGGCTGAGCCGGCAGGAAGCAGGATTCAGGACGGAGCGGATCTGGGTCGGTGGGATTGGTCTGCCACCTGCGCGCTATGCCGATCAAGCGGCTTTGGCGCAATTTTCCAAGCACTTGCAGGATGAACTGCAGGTCGCGCCTGGGGTAGAAACTGTCGCCCTCACCGACGGAGTTCCACTGGGGGGCGGCGTCGGACAGTCACCTTATGCGCGCGCCGACAAAGATCCGCCGCCGATCAGTCAGCGCCCGCTGGGCAACATGCACAGCATCTCTCCCGGATATTTACGTACTTTCGGAACTCCATTGATCGCCGGGCGGGACTTCGACGAACGCGATGCACGCGATCGTCCGTTGGTCGTTCTAATCAGCCAGGCGACTGCGAAACGGTTGTTTCCGGACGAAGATCCAATCGGCCATCAGTTATTTTTCGGCGCCCAAAACGGAACCGGTCAGCTTGCGGAGATCGTCGGGGTGGTCGGCGATATTCGCTTCCTGCGTCTCGATAAAGCCGATGATATTGAATTCTATCGGCCCTTACAGCAGCGCATCTTTCCATTCATCAATGTGGCCGTGCGAAGCAGTCTTCGACCGGAAGCGATTGCGCAAATCGTTCGAAGCACAGTCGCCAGGATCGACAATCAACTTCCTATCATTCAGCCGACAACGATGGAAGCCGTCGCAACTCAATCACTCGGACCACAGCGGTTAACAATGACGTTACTGTCCCTGTTTGCTGGGCTGGCGCTTTTGCTCGCCATGATCGGAATTTACGGCGCAGTAGCTTACACCGTTGAACAGCGCACCGGAGAAATTGGCGTGCGCATGGCTCTGGGCGCGCAAATGCACGACGTTTTGAAGCTGGTCGTCGGCCAGGGAATGAAGCCGGTGTTATTCGGACTCGTTGTCGGCTTGATCGCTACGTTCGGTCTCGGCCGGTTAATCACGGCGCAGCTGTATCAGGTTTCAGCGCAAAATCCGATGTTGCTCAGTGCGGTGATCGTTACGCTCGCCGTCGTTGCTTTGATCGCCTGTCTTTTGCCGGCGCGACGCGCCACGCTGGTCAATCCGATTCAGGCGCTGCGCGCGGAATAGAACTTATGCCTACCGATTTGAGGTATGCGCTGCGAATGCTGGTCAAGTCTCCCGCATTCACTGTGATCGCGATCCTGACTCTCGCGCTCGGAATCGGCGCTAACAGCGCGATCTTTAGCGTGATCGACGCGGTGTTGCTTCATCCGCTGCCGTTTCCGAGACCGAATCAACTCGTCGCGGTTTGGTCGCCGCTTCCCAGCGACAAGCTCGCAAAGGAAACGGAATCAGTTCCGGATTATGTCGATCTTCGCGATCAATCGCAGACTTTGTCCGGGCTCGCCGCTTTCACCCGGGCGGGCGCGGTGCTAAATGGAACGGAGGAGGCGCGCCAGCTTTACGGCGTCGCCATCACTTCGGACATTTTTCCGGTCCTTGGCGTCGCGCCGGTGCGCGGTCGCGTTTACACGCGCGAAGATGACAACGTCGATGCGCGCGTTGTGGTATTGACCGATTACGCGTGGAAAACGTATTTCAACAGCGATCCCGAAATTGTCGGAAAACAGGTGAGCCTGTCGTGGCGTTCCTACACTGTGCTCGGAGTCATGCCGCCGGGGTTTCAATTTCCCGTCGAGGGCGAACGCGCGGAATATTTACAGCCGCTGCATCCGCTCGTGCCGGAGTACGTCAATAAACGCGACTCCCATTTCATTCGCATGGTTGGCCGATTGAAACCGGGCGTGACCGTCCAGCAATGCGATGCAGAGATGAAAACGATCGCGACGCGATTGGCGCAGCAATATCCAAAATCAAACACCGATCGAACGGAGACCGTTTATTCATTGCATGACGACATCGTAGGTGATGTGCGTCCGGCACTGGTTACAATTTTCGCCGCAGTTGCGTTTGTCTTGCTCATCGCCTGCGCAAATGTCGCTAATCTTCTGCTCGCTCGCGCCACCGCCCGGCAACGCGAGATCGCAATTCGGACCGCACTCGGTGCCAGTCGCTCGCGGATGGTATGGCAGTTTCTCATTGAAGGTTTTTTATTGTCGATCTTCGGCGCCGCTAGCGGTTTGCTTATCGCCTGGTGGGGAATCGATATTCTTCGGGTCTTCGGTCCGCAAGATGTTCCCCGTCTCAGCGAAGTGGCCATCAACGCTCCTGTCTTTTCATTCACATACGTCGTAGCAATCTTCAGTACGCTTCTTTTCGCGTTGGTTCCTGCTTTGCAAGTGACGCGGCCAAATGTAAACGAGTCGCTGCAGGAAGGAAATCGAGGGGCAATCGGACCGGAGTCGCATCATCTTCGCCGTTTGCTCGTCGTCGCACAGGTAGCATTGTCTTTGCTGCTTCTCGCCGGCGCAGGCTTGCTGATAAAGAGCTTTGCCAATCTCCGTGCAACCAAGCCGGGGTTCGATCCTTCACACGCTCTCGTAGCCGATCTCATATTGCCAAAGGCGAAATATCCCGATCCGGAACAACATCGGCAATTTTTCGAGCAGATTATGCCGAAGCTTGCTGCTCTGCCTGGAGTGGAGGCAGTCGGCGCGGCCTTTCCGATGCCGTTTTCGAATAATGATAGCTCTGTTGCTTTTTCCATCATCGGCCAGCCGCCGCGACCGCCCGGGCAGGAACTGGAAGCTTCCGATCTCAAAATCACGCCGGGCTATTTCCGGTCAATGGGAACGCCACTCTTAAGTGGACGCGCTTTTACTTCTCACGACACCAAAGATTCGCCGCAGGTCGTGATCGTGAACGACGTCTTTGCCAGGAAATTCTTCCCTGACGGAAAGGCCCTCGGTCAGCAAATCAGATTGATCCAAGGTGAAAATGAAAAACCTCTGCCGGCGCGGGAGATCGTCGGAATAGTTGGCGGCTCACGGCATGAATCGTTGGCGATTCAACCATTGCCGGAGTTTTACACTCCGGCATCTCAGAACCCGGAACGCAGGATGAACGTTGTGATTCGCACGTCCGCGGCCGATTCCGCCGGACTTCAAAACTCTTTGCGTAATATTGTTCACGAGTTCGACAAGGACCTGTTCATTCCGACGCTCGAACCGTTGGAGAAACGCATCGGCGTTACCCTGGCTCGACCGCGGTTCAACATGATGTTGATGGGTTGTTTCGCCGGAGTTGCCATGACGCTGGCGTCGATAGGGATCTACGGCGTGATCGCCTACACCGTGGCCCAGCGCACCAGGGAGATCGGAATTCGGATGGCGCTCGGCGCCCAAAAGATCGACATGCTGACGATGATCTTGCGCCAAAGTTTCGCTGTGATCGGAATCGGTCTGGTCGCGGGAATTCTTGGCGCTCTCGCCGTGACGCGCCTGATGTCCAGTTTGCTTTACGGTGTAAGCTCGAGCGATCTGTCGATCTACGCCATCGTCACGATCGTGCTCAGCGGCGCGGCATTGGTTGCGACCTATTTTCCAGCGCGTCGCGCGATGACTGTCGATCCAATGGT
>DASZJH010000131.1:0-6416 GCA_035948375.1 Chthoniobacterales bacterium | reverse complement strand
TCGGAATTCGCCGGGAATGGCGTGTTCAATGTGACTCCCGAGACGGCGCCAGAAAGAATATTGTAGTTCGTGATGGCGCGGTTGGTGATTTTGGCGAACTCGGATTCAAAAAGATTTTGTTGCGGCAGGTTCAACAAATCCTGAACCGCTTTGTAGCGAATTTGGCCGTTGGTTCCGCCGAAGCCGCTCAGGCCGATGGGTCCCTGGGTTGAAACTTGATACTCGCTGACCTGATTGCCGACCTGAAACGTGTTCGATCCGGCAAGCGAGATCGACATCGAGATCGTGTCGATGTTGTTGAAGGACGTGAGCAGGTCGGCAAGCCGCCCGCCCCAGCCTGTGATTCGCGGACCGTCCGGCCAACCGGTTTGCCATTCCACCTGTTGATCGGCATGCGAAAAAAGCTGCGGCGGAAGTTTCGCGGTGCCGTTCAGATACTTTGCCGCCGTCGTCGGCTCTACCAGTGTGCCGACGTTCGCCATGATCGCTAGTTTGCGATCGGTATTAAAGAGCGATTGCAACTCCGGCATGTTCGGATGCAGACCGAACGTGCGGCCTTGGGGATCGGGCGTGACCAAGTTGAGCGGCAGGAGCGAGCTTTGCGCGAGCGCGAGTGGCCCGCGCGCGGCGGAATAGACGCCGTACGTCGGGCCGTCCGTGGGGATGATCATGTTGTTGGCGTCGTTACCGCCGTAAAGAAAAAGGCAGACGAGTGAACGAAATTCGCTGCCGGAGCTGATCGCCTGCGCGGTCGCGGCATTGATCGCCCGCAAATTCCAGACGGTCGAAGCAATGGACGTGGTGCCGAGCGCGGCGCAGGCAGCCTGGCGAATAAAACGACGACGCGAAATTTCCATGTTTACTTTTCGATAACGAACTCCGGTGAGGTGACGATTAAATGCACGGCGGTTTGGACGCGCTCAAGCGTGTTGGTCGCTGAAATCTGGCTGACGGCATTAATGACAATCGAGCGCATGTTCGAAGACATCTGACCGCTCATCAGCAAAATATTGAGCGAATCGACCAGCGACGCCGGGTTCGATGCAAGCGCGGTTTGCGCGGAAAGATCGAGAACGATCGCATCCGGATTGTTTGGGTTTGGTTGCCGATAGATCTCGCTTCGGATTTTATTCGCGGAAGAAATAACCGCGGCGTCGGTAGTGATCTGGAACTCAGGGGCAACGAGGCCAGCATTCTCAATGGGCCCGACTTGCGAATAGAACGGCGAAAAGAAATTGAAGACGCTGGGCGCATAAAGCGGCGCCTGACTGAAACTGAAGTTCACGTTGTTGACGATAAACTTTCCGCTCGCGGCTGAGGCGTTGAAGGCGCGGTAAACGTTTGCGAGACGAACCAGCGGCTCCCGTTCGTGGCCATAACTATTGCTGCCAGTCGACGTGCGAGCTTCGGGATCCAGGAAAATGGCCTGCAACACTGCTTTCATGTCGCCGCGCACGCCCTGGCCATTGTTCGCGAACGCTGCAGCAACGCGTGAAATGTAGGCGGGGCTTGGATTACTGGTCACCAACTTCTGAATCAATTGCTTGCCAACAAACGGCCCGACGTTCGGATGATTGAAAATTGCGTCGAGACCCCCTTTCAAATCCTGAGCCTGGGTCTGACCTGCCGGCAAGGTTACGCCATTCAGGATCAGTTTTGCACCGGTATCATGATGATTCGAGAAGGCCATCATCGGGTGCCGATATTCCGGCTGCACGTAACCCCAGGTCGGTGTGCCGGTTTGATACCAATACCAGCCGGTGAAAACGTGCGAGTAGCCTTCCACGACGTCCTGATCGTAGGTCGGAATCGGTTGATTGTTGCCATCGAACTGTTGCGATCCGTCCTGGTTCAACTTGTACAGGCCGATCGTGAACAACTGCATCAACTCGCGCGCGTAATTTTCATTGGGCGCGGTGTTCTTGCTCGGATTTGGTTTGTCGTTATGGGCCATGTCGAGGTAATCGCCCATTCCCGGATTGAGCGTCACGTCCTCGATCAGTTGCCGGAAATTCCCGAACGCATCTCTGGCGAGTAAATCCCAGTAGGTCGCCAACGCTTCCGGATAACCGTACAGGTTCTTGCCATTGGCCGAAATCACCATGATCTCGCTCAGCGCGAAGGCGACACGCTGCCGCAATTGATCGGGCGCGTTCACCACCGTGTACCACCACGCCTCCTGGAAAAGCGGATACGACGCGTCGGTCCCGCGTTGCAACGCCGCGATCGCTGCATCGACTCGCGGACCAGTCAGTGTCACGGATGTCGAAAATTGTGAATTGAGAAAATTAGCGTAGCCGCTTTGCTGGACCTGCGAGATCAAAAGGGAGGTCGGCCCAAAAGTCGATTGAGTCAGAAAGCGCCCGGCGTCGCCAGAACTTGGGCTGCCACCTGGAGTAGGTGTTGGTGTCGATGTCGGAGTCGGGGTCGTAGTAGGTGTCGCCGTCGGCGTAGGGCTAGGTGGCGGTGTTGGCGTCGCAGTTGGCGTAGGAGTATGTCCCGGGGTCGGAGTTGGAGTCGGAGTAGCTATCGGTGTCGGCGTTGGTGTAGGCGTCGGTGATCCATTGGAGGCCTTGTACGTGTAGAGCTTGCTAATCCACGAATTGCTTACCTGGGAATAGAGCGTCGCATACACAGTTCGCCCGTCAGTGGGGATATTGCTTACTGTAACTGAAGTAGTTGACAGGACGTTCGAGGAATAGATGTCGACGGTCCTCGCCGTGCTACCTAGCGTTAATGCGTAAGCGGTGGCACTACCCGCGGTCCACTGAAAGGTCACGGTCGAACCCTCAAACGTCGATCCTGGCACAGGGTTCACCATCACTGCGGGGCCCGGACTAGGATTTGGCGTGGCCGTCGGAGTCGGTGTTGCGCTAGGTGCCGCAGTTGGTGTAGGTGTTGGTGTCGAAGTTGGTGTAGGTGTGGGCGTTACAGTCGGAGTCGGTGTAGCTGTTGGTGTCGGCGTAGGCGTCGAATGCCCATTAGAAGCTGTGAAGGTGTAGATGTTACTTAACCAAGAATTGTTTACCTGAGAGTAGAGCGTCGCATAGACGGTCCGGCCATCAGTAGGAATATTAGCCACTGTGACAGAAGTGGTTGTCACCACATTCGATGAATAAATGTCAATGGTTCTTGCCGTGCTACCTAGCGTTAGTGCGTAAGCGGTTGCACTACCTGCGGTCCATTGAAAGGTAACGCTCGAGCCACTAAGGGTTGATCCTGGCGCAGGACTCGCCATAACTGCGGCGCCCGACCCAGACGTCGACGTGGCAGTTGAAGTAAGTGATCCAAATGGTGGGCTTGTCCTGGCAAAGGCGGTGTCGCTCAGAATACCGATCGCGAGAAGTGTAACGAGAAAGGCGCTGTCGACTCGACAGAGGTTTGCTCGGGAGCTTTTCATGCTTGAGTCGACCAAATCATCCGAATCGAAACCCTTTGGGTAGATCAAAGTTGCGAAAAAAGATTACAACGGCCCGGGTTCGTGAATCAGGAGAAGCGCAGGCGCTGAATCGAGCGGAAGAATCGCAAACGCCACGCCGATTTTTATAGCAATAATTACACCAGTTCGCGCTCTATGACGTTTCGGGATTAAGTCTCCGAAAAGAGAATTTGGTTCGCTTCGGCCAGGCTCTGGCAGGTAATAATCAGGACGTCCCCACTGTAATGAAAGATCGACATGATCTGGAGGCCGATGTCGCGATGCGGATCGGGAATGACTCGCACCACCATTGATGTGCCTTTTTCGTTACACAGGTCCATCGCCTTTTCGATGAATGGAGCGCACCCCACGTCTATTCTGTCCAATTCGGTCAGATCGACTAACAATCGAAATCCGGACTTCAACTTCGCCAGCCCGCTCCGGACATCGTTCAAACCTTTTTCAGTTTCTTCCGCCGCCACGTGTCCACGATAACGAATCACCAGCAAGCTTTTCGATTCGTCGACTTCGAACGTAATCACTCTTTCAGGCGGTTGTATTTTTTCAGAAGGTCGCGCAATCGATCGTGCGGAAGCGCTTCGACCCGATGGTTGCCGGCGCCAGTCATGGTTTGGTTGTCGATCAGAGCATTCACCACCGCTTCTTCGGTTGCTTGCACGACTCCGGTAAAAATCGGATCCAGCAAATCGTTCGGAATTGTTTGCACGCTGTGCGTCACTTGATCGGGCGCCCACGCGTTTTTGTTCGCTGTCGAGAATGCGACAAACAAATCGCCCGAACCGTTCCCCGAAATCGTTCCGGTGCGGGCTAGCCCAAGTGCAATGCGACGTGCGAGTCGTTTCAATTGATTCGGCAATAGCGGCGCGTCTGTGGCGACAACGGCGATGCACGAACCAGTGTCTTCGCCATAAACCGATCCTGGAATTTCTTTTCCGACCGGGACTCCGGCTATTGTGAGCAACGCCCGGCGCCCGAAGTTCGCCTGGAGAAATACACCGACGGTAAAACTCTGCGACGGTTTATCTTTCCCCGGTTTGATTTCGATCCTACGCGACGCGGTTCCATTCCCGCCTTTGAATTCATAGCAAATCATTCCCGTTCCGCCGCCAACGCTCCCCTCTTCGATCGCGCCGCCGCGCGCTGAGTCGAGGGCGTGAAAGACGTCTTCAGCTTTAACATGAAAGCCATTCGTGTCGTTTAAGAAACCGTCCCAGGTTTCAGCAACGAGCGGCAGGCTCCACCAATATCCGCTCGCGTCAGCCGCGCCGTGTTTGATTCGCCACGCGATCACCGCATCGCGCGCGACGCCCACGCTGTGCGTGTTCGTGATCACGATCGGCCCTTCGAGAAAGCCGCTCTCTTCGATCCAATGCGAGCCAGTCATCTCGCCGTTTCCGTTCAAAGAAAAGACTCCAGCGTAAACCGGATCGTTTAGGGAATCGTGCCCGCGGGGAATGATCGCGGTTACGCCGGTTCGCACGGGTCCTTTGCCGACCACAAGTTTGCCTTCGCCGCGAATGATCGTGGTGTAACCGACTTCGACGCCGGCAACGTCGGTAATCGCGTTCAACGGCCCCGTTGTTCCTTCAAACGGAACGCCGAGATCGTGTCCACGAACGGTTCTTGTTTGCGATGTAGATCCTGCCGGCGATTGCTGCGGCTCGCGCGCGTGCGAGCTAAACGCGATCATGGTCACGACAAAAAGAGAAATCGTCCGAGTCACAGCCAGAGAGGATTTACGGGGATTCGACAGATTACAATCAAAGAAATCCCTGCGAAGCTCATCGGAATTTTGGATTTTGTGTTTTCGCGCCTCGATCAACGCATTTAGAGTGAAGGCGTGAGCTACGAAGTGTTCGCCCGGAAATATCGACCCCAGACGTTCGACGATCTGGTCGGCCAAACGCACGTCTCACGGACGCTGAAAAATGCAGTCGCGCAAAACCGTTTGGCGCACGCGTATTTGTTCGTTGGTCCCCGCGGGATTGGCAAAACCTCGACCGCGCGAATTCTGGCCAAGGCGCTCAACTGCGCCAAAGGCCCGACCGTTAATCCGGACAACACCTGCGACAACTGCAAAGAGATTGCCGCCGGTAACAGCCTCGACGTTCTCGAAATCGACGGTGCCAGTAACAACGGCGTCGAGCAGGTGCGTGAGCTGCGCGACAACGTTCGCTACGCGCCGTCGAAGTCACGCTACAAGATTTACATCATCGACGAAGTTCACATGCTGACTACGGCCGCGTTCAACGCGCTACTCAAGACGCTCGAGGAACCGCCGCCGCACGTGAAGTTCATTTTCGCGACAACCGAGCCGCAGAAAGTATTGCCGACAATTGTGAGTCGCTGTCAGCGGTTCGATCTTCACCGAATCCCGGCGAAGCTGATTGCCGATCATCTTCAGTTCATCGCCAAGAAGGAAAAGATCACGCTCGAACCCGCGGCAGCCCACGCGATCGCGCGCGGGGCGGAAGGCGGTCTGCGTGATGCCGAGTCGATGCTCGATCAACTGGTGGCGTTTTGCGGCGAAAAAATTTCCGAGAGCGACGTGTTGAATGTGTTCGGATTCACCAGCGAGCAATCCGTGGCCGATCTGACCGGGAAAATTCTTCGAGCCCAGACCGCGCCGGCGCTCGACGTTCTTTATGAACAGTGCGAAGCCGGTAAGGACATGATGCGACTGATGTCGGACCTGATTTCATATTTCCGCGATCTGCTCGTGTTCAAAGTAAAACCGGATGCGGTAGCGGAGGATGTCGATCCTGAGTTGCAGACAGCGCTCGCGGCGCACGCGAATCTAATCGAGAACGACCGTTTGCTGGATTTGATCGATCAATTCGCGCAGGCCGAAGGCCGAATGAAGTGGGCGCCCAACAAAAAATTGCACTTCGAGGTCGCGGTCATCAAAGCGATCCAGAGTCTGGGCCAGACGACGCTCGATGAAGTCATCACACGACTCGGCGAACTCCGCGACGGA
>DASZJH010000130.1:0-7809 GCA_035948375.1 Chthoniobacterales bacterium | reverse complement strand
CACAAGATCGACATCGCGCAGAACGCGCGGATTTTCGATTGCCTTTCGCCTCCTGCCCGCGGAAAAGTTAGCCCCACCATGTCCATTCGATCTTACATCATCGCTTGCGTATTGCTCAACGTTGGGCAAATCACCGCCGTGTCCGCTGCCCAATCAACCGACAACCCGCTCGTCAAAGAAAGCACGTTGCCGTTCCACTTTCCGCCGTTCGATAAGATCAAGAACAGCGATTTCAAGCCGGCGATCGAGGCCGGGATGCGCGAGCAGTTGAAGGAAATCGAGCCGATCGCCGGCAATTCCGAAAAGCCGACACTCGAGAACACTATCGTCGCCTTGGAAAAGACTGGGCGCCTGCTCGACCGCGCCGAGCGTACTTTCGACAACCTGAATGCCTGCAACACGAATCCCGAGATGCAGAAGATCGACAAGGAGATGGCGCCGAAACTTTCCTCCCATCGTGATGCGATTCATCTCAACGGCAAATTGTTCGCCCGAATCCAGGAGCTTTACGATAAGCGCGACTCACTCGGACTCGATGCCGAATCGGGTTATTTGCTCGAGCGTTATTACAAGGATTTCGTGCGCGCCGGCGCGAAACTCTCCGGTCCGGACAAGGAAAGACTTAAGAAGATCAACGCCGAGCTGGCAACGTTGCAGACCGACTTCGAGCAGAATGTTCTCAAGGAAAAGAACGCATCGTCGATCGTTGTGGACAAGAAAGAAGATCTCGGCGGATTGTCCGACAGCCAGATGGCAACCGTCACCAACGCGGCCAAGGCCGAACACAAGGAAGGAAAGTTCGTCGTTCAACTTCAAAACACGACCGGCCAACCGTTGCTCGGATCGCTGCAAAATCGTGCACTGCGCGAGCGCATGATGAACACTTCACTCGCGCGCAACAGCCACGGCGGCGAATTCGACACGCGAAAGATCGTTCTTCGCACCGCACAACTCCGCGCCGAAAAGGCAAAGTTGCTCGGTTACCAAAACTGGGCGGCTTATCAATTAGAGGATCAAACCGCGCACGATGTCCCGACGGTGAACAAACTTCTCTCCGATCTCGCTCCGGCCGCGGTCGACAACGCGAAGCGCGAAGCTGCCGAGCAACAAAAGATTGTCGATCAAGAGAAGGGCGGATTCCAAATCGCGGCCTGGGATTGGGATTTTTATTCCGAGAAAGTCCGTAAAGCGAAATACGATTTCGATGAATCGCAGCTTCGACCCTATTACGAACTGAATCACGTGATCCTCGACGGCGTCTTCTACGCCGCGAACAAAGAATACGGCCTCACGTTCAAGGAGCGCCACGATCTGCCGCTTTATCAGCCCGACGTGCGCGTGTTCGATGTTTTCGATCGCGACGGCAAACAGCTCGCGATTTTCATCGGCGACTATTATGCGCGCTCATCAAAGCGCGGCGGCGCCTGGATGAACGCTTATGTTCAGCAAAGCGAATTGCTCGGAACCAAGCCGGTGGTCGCAAACCATCTCAACATCCCAAAACCGCCCCCAGGCGAGCCGACGTTGCTCACCCACGATGAGGTCCGCACCGCTTTTCACGAATTCGGTCACGCGCTTCACGGAATGTTTTCGAACATCAAATATCCGCGTTTCAGCGGAACCAGCGTGCCGCGGGACTTTGTCGAATATCCATCGCAGGTCAACGAAATGTGGGCGACCTGGCCGGAAGTCCTGAAAAATTTCGCGAAACATTACAAGACCGGCGAACCGATTCCGCAGGCGTTGCTCGATAAAGTCGAGGCTGCGGACAAATTCAATCAGGGATTCAAGACCACCGAATATCTCGCCGCGTCGCTGCTCGATCAATCGTGGCACCAGCTCGATCCCTCACAAATCCCGACTGACGCGATTGCATTCGAAAAGCAATCTTTGCAGAAAGCCGGCGTCGATTATCCGCCCGTGCCGACGCGCTATCGCAGTTTTTATTTTTCGCACGCCTTCGCAGGCGGCTATTCAGCGGGCTATTATTCTTATCTTTGGAGCGAAGTGCTAGACGCCGACACGGTTGAGTATTTCAAAGAGCACGGCGGCCTGACTCGCGAGAACGGAGATCTCTTCCGGGAGAAACTTCTTTCGCGCGGCGGATCGGCCGACGCGTTGGGCTTGTTCAAGAATTTCACCGGTCGCGATCCTTACATCGAACCGTTACTCAAGCGCCGCGGCCTCGATCGCACTTCCGGTTCGGATGACAACAAGACCGAAGCACAAAAATCCAACCCGTAACGTTGGACGTTTTCTGAAAAGCGTTATCTTTCGTCCGTGAAATTTTTCGCCCGCATTCTATTCGCGTTCATACCGGTCACCGGTTTCGCCGGCAACTGCGTCGTGAACATGTCGCATTACGATTTGATGCGACCCGATTTCGTCGCCATGAAAAGCGAAGGCGTTCTCGGCGTGATCCACGAAGCGACGTTTCCGCGTTACGAACGCGATTGGCGCTACCGCGAACGGCAATTGGCCGCGCTTCAAGCAGGTTTACTGTGGGGCGCGTATCATTTTGCCGACGGCACCGATCCGATTCGGCAGGCTGATCACTTTGTAAGCATGGTCGCCTCGTCGCATCCGCTCAGCACTACGCCGGTAGAGGAAGAAAAAAATCGGCCGGGAGTGTTACTCGTGCTCGATTTCGAAAAAAATCATTATCATGGCGGGAACATGAGCGTCGGTCAGGCAGTTGCGTTCGCTCAACGGATCAAAGAGCGCACCGGCAAATATCCCGGGATTTACGGTAGCGAGAATCGCCTGCGCCAAATGTTTTATGGTGTGAGCTCCGCTCAGGGCGCGGTTCTTTCCAATTGCTGGCTATGGGTCGCGAATTATCACGCTCAACCACGCGGCATTTCGCCGTGGGGCCAATGGCACATGTGGCAATATACGGGCGACGGCCGATGTGCTTTGCGCCCGCGCAGCGTGTTCCCGATCGGCGTGGCCAACATGCGCAAGGCCGAGCGCAATATTTTCAACGGCAATAACGCTGCGCTCCAGGCGTTCTGGAAGGAACACGCCTGGTTCCCGGGCGGCTAAGTTTCAGCAACCGTCCAGTCTCAACCGCTCTCCACATCGCGCCACCAGGGCACGAGTGGTGCTGTTTCGTCACGAAGTCCGTCGTGTCGATTCCAAACGTTATCTCCATTGCTGAGGGAAAACCTGCGCAGAACAAGCGCGGCGATTCGGCCTCGCGCGATGCTTTTCTCCACAACCATTTGCTGACAGACATCGGCCCAGTGGCTTACACCGAAATTGCCGCGGCGATTCAGCCGATAAGGTTTCGCCCCGGTGAAATCATCTTCGAAGAAAACGATCCCGGTGATTCGCTTTACCTGATCGCCGAAGGCTCAGTGAAGATTTCGAAGAAAGGTCGGGGCGGCCAGCAGGAGACGCTTGCCTATTTGATGGCTGAAGACTTTTTCGGAGAAATGGCGCTGATCGACACCGGAAAGCGCTCGGCCCAGGCGGCCGCGGTCGATGACGTCCTGGTCGGCCGAATCGATCGTCAAGGTTGGAACCTATTGCTGCGAGTCGCTCCCAACCAGGTGATGAGCAATTTCACCAAGACCGTCACCGCGCGCCTTCGCCAGAATAATCAGCACTTCATCAATGAGATGATGCGCAACGAGCGGCTTTCGCTCATCGGCACGACGATCAGCTCGATTGTTCACGACATGAACAATCCGATTTCGTGCATCTTGGGAGCGTGCCACGTCATTGGCGGAACCAATCACGACGAGACCACCACCAAAATGGCGGCGTTAATCAAGGACGCGGTCGACAGCATGTGGGCGATGACCAACGAACTGATCGACTTCTCCCGCGGCTCGACTCAGCTCAAACTCGAGCCGATCAAGGTCGGCGAGCTCATTCATAAACTGAACCAGGATTTCGCGAAGTGCCGGCCGATTGTCGATGTTCGAATCGAAGTTCTTTACGACGGTCGAATCAACGTCGATCGACACCGAATCATTCGCGTGTTCGCCAATTTGATTAAGAACGCACGCGAAGCGATGGCGAGAACGGACGAAAAGGTTCTGCGCTTCATCGTTAAACGAATCGATTCCTCGCTGCGTTTTGAGATCAGCGACACCGGTTGCGGAATCCCGGCGCAGTTACTGCCGCGAATATTTGAACCGTTCGTTAGTCACGGCAAAGCCAATGGCACCGGCCTCGGCCTGGCTATCAGCAAATCGGTCGTCGACGCCCATCGTGGTTCGATTTCGGTGAAGAGCAGCGACACCGGCACAACGTTCACAATCGAGCTCCCGCTCGAACCGGACTTACTATGAGCGGAAATTCGCTGAGCGTTATCTTTCATGGAGTTCGCGGTTCAACGCCGGCGCCCGGAAACGCCATGGCGCGCTTCGGCGGAAATACCTCATGCGTCGAAATCCGAACCAATGACCAGATTCTAATCCTGGATGCCGGAACAGGAATCCGCAGCCTCGGCGATAACTTGATCACTGCATTCGGCTCGCGGCCGATCAAAGCGTCGCTTGTGATCTCGCACACTCATTGGGACCACATTCAGGGCTTGCCATTTTTTGCGCCGGCCTATTCCGCCAACAACCACATTCGTGTGTTCGCAGCCAAAGGCGACCGGCAAAAAGTCGATCGCGGACTGCGAAATCAAATGGATCCGACCCATTTTCCGGTCGGTCTCGAGCATTTGACCGGTATTCGGGGAATCGAAGAGTTCAACTCTGACGATGTTACTTTGGGAGATTTTCGGATCCGCGTTGCAGCATTGAATCATCCCGGTGGATGCGCCGGATTTCGAATCGATGCCGCCGGCGGTTCGGTCGCCTATCTGCCTGATCACGAACCGGGTGAAGAAAATTTGAAGCTGATGGAGTTCGCCCAAGGCGTCGACCTTCTGATTTTGGACACGCAATACACCGAGTCCGAATACGTCGCTCACCGCGGATGGGGACACGGATGTCTTTCCGCCAGCGTGCAGTTTGCGATCGGCGCGAAAGCGCGCGAGTTGGTAATTTTCCACCACGATCCTTCGCACACTGACTTCCACATCGATCAAATGATCGAACGCGGCCGACAATTGGCCGGCACGAGCGGATTGATGGTGAGCGCGGCATCGGAAAATCGAAACGCGATTTTGTTCGAAGGCGCTACGCCAAAGCTCCCGAGCCTACCGCCATTTATTCTGACGCCTGCTAACGCGGTACTACCAACTGAAAAAGTTGTATTCCCCGTCGAAGCCCTTCAGCCCGGCGAAGCGGCCAAGTAATAGTCCTTTGGCAAGAAAGCCAAGCTGAGCATTCGCCGCTTCGCTGACCAGCGAACCAAAATTTTGCTCCGCGGCGATTCGCTCCATTCGGAAGAGAAAATTCAAGTCCTTGCCCAGCGCGCTAAGTTCTCCGGTCGCGGCCGCTTCGCCGAAAACCGCGGTTCCAAAATGAAGCACCCAGCGAAACGGCGGCTGGCGGCGATTTTGCATCAACGTCAGCTCGTTGAGCGCTTGCGCCACGCCGTTTGGATCGCACGACTTCGCGTTCCAATACACCAGCATCCCGTCGCCGAGAAATTTGCTCAGCGTTCCGCCATGTTGTTCGATCATGTGCTGGCAGGCCGCCAGCCATGCTCCCACCATTCGCGCCAATTCGCTCTGCGGCACCTCGGTGCTGAGCGCGACAAAGTTTTCGATATCGAGCAGAAGAAACCAGCAGGTCATCTCGCTCACGTCGCGCACCGTCAATTGGGCTTCGGTAACATAGAGCTCTTCGTTATCGAAAATTTCTTCGGTGTGAAAAATGAGACTTTGCTCGCCGATTTGGATCACGTCGCCATTCTGAAGCGGCACCGGTTGAATAACGCGGCGACCATTTAAATGCGTACCGTTGCTGCTCCCAAGATCGACAAGTGAAAACTCGGAGCCGCCCTGCGCATGCACCAGCGCGTGACGCCGCGACACCTTGTCGGATGTAAACACGACGTTATTTCCCTTTGCCCGCCCGAGCGACAATGTCTTGCCCGCAAGTGGCAGTCGCTGGTCGCCCGTATCAAGCCAAGCAATCGCGCCCTTCATTTTCGCTGATTCGACCGAGCGAAATGCATGCCATCGCCCAGCGTCCAAGGCATAGGCTCTGCTCATGATCGAGCCTAATGTTCACCGTTTCCGGTCCCGAAGAGGATGCCGAATCGGGTCAGACAATGCGCGGAGTCGTCGGCGGAACAAAAGTTTTCGGCCGCTTCACGTTGCAGAAAGTCCTGGGCCGCGGCGGCATGGGCATCGTCTGGCTGGCCCGCGATGAGCGCCTCGACCGTTTGGTCGCGCTCAAACTCGTGCCCGAATCGGTCAACTTCGACGCTTCCGCCCAGGAAGACCTGAAACGCGAAACGCGCAAAAGTTTACTTCTCACTCACCCGAACATTGTTCGCATTTTCGATTTCGTAGAAGACGAACACAGCGCCGCGATCTCGATGGAGTACGTGGACGGTGCGACGTTTTCGTCTTTACGGGTCAAGAAACCAAACAGGTGTTTCGAAGTCGACGGAATCGCTCCGTGGGTCACTTCGCTTTGTGACGCCCTCAGTTACGCCCACGAATCGGCCGGTCTCGTTCATCGGGATTTAAAACCGGCGAACTTAATGGTGAACAGCCGCGGTGAATTGAAGATCACCGACTTCGGAATTGCCTGCACCCTGCGCGATTCCATGAGCTATGTGAGCCTTCCTACGTCCAGCGGGACTCTTAATTATATGAGTCCACAACAACTCCTCGGCGAGGACCCGTCGGCCTCCGACGATATCTACGCAGTTGGAGCCACGCTCTATGAAATGCTTTCAAGCAAACCGCCATTCTACGGCGGTGACATCGCTTCCCAGGTACGCGAAGTCGTTCCACCAACCATCGCGCAACGTCGCGCCAAGCTTGGAATCAAAGGCGCGCCGATCCCTAAATATTGGGAGGAAACGATCGCCGCTTGTCTGACCAAGGAACCGGAGCGACGGCCGCGCTCTGCCGCCGACGTTGCTCGCCGATTCCGACTCGGCGGTACGCTCAGATTGCGCGAAGCCGAGCCGACGAAATTCGATTTTGCGAAAATTCTCGCCGCTGTCCGCGAAAAATTCCGCGCCATCGAACGCATCGCGGCGCTGCTCGGCGGAGGAATGGCGCTCGCCGGTGCGTTGCTCATCGTCTTTCACAATCCAAACCCGCATGTGCCAGAACCTGTCCCCGCCAACGTCGCCGCAGCCCAACGCGCCTCCCACATTCGTCCATCCGCATCTCGAGATCAGAAGCCGAGTGTTGTTTCGGTTCCGCGCACTCTCGGGTTCGCCACCGAAAAGCCGGACGCCGTTGCAACCGCGCCACCGCCTCCGCCTTCAACCAAAAATGTTTCGATTGAAATCAATCCCGCCACTCAAGACTCTACTCCTCCCCCGGCCGCCTCTCCGACCGCCGAAAATGCAACGATCGTTCTAACCACCAATCCACCGGGCGCGGATTTCGCCGTTTATTCAGGAGTAATCGCTGGAAAAACGCCCGCGACTGCGCCGTTTCGCTCTGGAACTGCGCCCGACTCGGTCGTCGATTTACCGCCCGGCCGCTACACGCTCTTCTTTCACCGTGACGGCTGGCCGGATGATCGCGCCGAAGTTTCGGTCAACGCCGGCGAATCAGTCCCGGTTGATTACACTTTTCCGCACGGAAGCGCGACGATCACCAGCTCGCCGGATGGCGCGGAGATTTTTCTCGGAAAGCGATCGTTGGGCATTGCTCCACTCACGGTTGATTTGCCGTTAGGCAAACATACGCTCAACGCGCGATCGCCC
>DASZJH010000129.1:0-5098 GCA_035948375.1 Chthoniobacterales bacterium | reverse complement strand
TTGAACTCAAACGACGCCTTGGACGAAAGCACGGCGACTAACTCCTCGGTTACGTTGTCGGGCATCCGACGTCTGAAAGAAGCGGTGATTGCTTTAGACATTAACGACTATACCACAGATTCGAGAAATAGCGACCAAGACAGGGTCAGGATCCGTATTTCGACTTCAGGTGGTCGATGTAAGCGCTGTAGGCTTCGGCGAGCGGCGCGCTCTCGATGAACAGAATGTTTTCAGCGTTGAATTGGGCGCTTCGCGAGAAATTATAGGAACCGGTAATCACGGTGTCGTCGATGACGAGAACTTTGTTGTGCATGAAATCGTGGTGCCCAGTGGGTGTGTAAGGCGTTGAGTTTTTGCCGATCAGGCCGGCGTGCGCGATGATGTCTTTAAGAGCGTCGATCTTCCAACGATTTTGCGGCACTTCCTGCCACTGAAGGTAAACCTGCGCCATTTGGGTGCGATCGTAGATCCCATCCACCGCGACCCGGCCGCCGCGCAACAAGTTGCCGAGCTCGGAGATGAGCGTGCCCGAGTTGATTAACAGGCTGCAGATGCGGACACGGCGTTGCGCCGCGCGCACGCGCCTTGCAACTTCGGAATCGATTTCCAACCCGCACCCCGGAGAAAACATGACGCGTGCCTCGGCCGGTTGATTGGAAAATGTCAGCGGCACGGGCGCAGTGCGAATGTCGCCGGTGTGATCGAAGTTCTCCTTTTCCCAAAGCTGTTCGAAATCCTGGGCGTAGTAATTAGCTAAAGCGGACGAATCGATCTGGAGAATGTTGTTCTCCATCAAAGTGAAGGCGTCATCCGTCATATTGGCCGAGCCTGTCCAAATCGTTTGTTGATCGCGCAGGATAAATTTGCTGTGCATCAGTTTCATGCCGGCGATGCGATGCCAGGGATAGCCTAACGATTCGACAAATGCGCCCGTACCCGCGGGAGCCGGATCCTGACCGGCCGCGACATTTGGCTGAGGCGGTTTGTCGCCGTCATAGCAAAAGCGAATTTGCACACCTGCCTCGGCGCGTTCGCGCAAAGCCGAGACAAGCTGAGTGCGGAGCGGATCACTGAACCGCATATCGTAAACGGCAAAATCGAGAGTTTGTTTTGCAACACGGATGAACGCGACCAGCCGCGTCATGACGGCATCGGCCGATTGTTCGCCTTGGGCGAGAAATTGAACCGAAAGAGTATCCACGTCGTGACCGCCAGTCGCCTGATCGACGACACTACGCAAATCAGAGATTAGACGGGGCCGGCTTCACGAGTTCGATTCGATTTTCCAGCGAGTTTTGTGGTGAATCGATTAGATTCGAAAAGCGAGTGAGTATCGAAACGAATACCTCATCGGATAATCCAGGGGTCATTGCTTTTCCGCCATTGATCTGGGCGGTGGGCGCGGTGATCAGCGCGTTGCTACATTTCTTTGTCATCCGCGTGCCAATAATGGGCAACTATCGCGTTTGTCTCGTTTGCGGCATCGTGCTCGTAATTCTGGCGCCGGCGCTCGCGATCTCAGCGGTGGTGACATTCAAGAAGGCCGGAACAAATGTTCATCCAGGGGAGCCGGCGTTAACGATCGCGCGCGGCGGGCCGTACCGATTCACACGTAACCCGATGTATCTGGCGCTTTGTTTACTCCAGGTCGCGCTCGGCTTTTTCCTCAACGATTGGATCACGCTGTTGTTTGTGGTGCCGCTCGCTTTGATTCTGCATTACGGAGTCGTCCTGCGCGAAGAGAAATATCTCACCGCAAAATTCGGCGAGCCGTATCTGGAATTGAAACGCGACGTCCGCCGGTGGTTTTAGGTGCGAGCCGCACTGGCGTTGGACTGACGCGGTTACCAAGGGATAACTTTTCTATCGCGCCAGAATTTGCCGGTTTGATTTTGTAGCGCTTCGCAGGCTAGCCACACAATCCCGGATGCGCCCTCGGCGACGGATCGCGTGGCGTTGGAGCCGCCCATATCCGTGCGAACCCAGCCGGGACAAACGGAGTTGACCGCAAACTTCGGTAAGGCGGCGGCAAGTTGCGAGGTGACGCCGTTGAGCGCGGTTTTGGAAATGCAATAAGTCGGCGCCCAACCGTCGGCGCCGCCATCCAATTGTCCGCCGCCGCTGGAGACGTTTACGATCCGCGGGGCGTCGCTGTTTTTCAGAAACGGAACGAACGCCTGCGACACCAGCAGCGCGCCGAGCGCGTTGGTTTGCAACGTGGTCTCGAAGATCTCGGGCGTGATCGTCAGCACGTCTTTGTCGTCATCGAGCAAAATCCCGGCGTTGTTGATGAGCGCGTCGAGGCGATCGCTCTGCTTTCCGAATTCTTCTGCCGCGCGTTGGATGCTGTCCGGTTTGGAGATGTCGATCTTCAGAGCGGTGACGGCAAACTTCGCTTCGCTCCGGAGCTTTTCCGCAGCCGCCTCGCCGGCTTTCTCATCGCGCGCGCCAAGGAAAACGCGGAACCCCTCGCGTGCGAGTTGGCGCGCGACCTCAAACCCAATTCCCTTGTTCGCGCCGGTAACGAGCGCGATCCGTCCTTTTGTTTTCATATAGAAATATCGCTTAGGAAATTAGGAAAGCAGGAAGGAAAAATTATTTCCAGACGCCAAGCTGACGAAGCTGCGCGGTCACCTTGCCGGCCCAGTCATAGTTCGAGGCGGGGCAGGCGGGACTCGGATGCAGAATCTGTCCGAGTCCGAGACGGACTGGCAGTTCGCGTTCATGAAAAATCGAGAGTGCACGTTTCATCGCGAAGTCGCCGACGCCGATTAGCCACTCGGGCTGGAGAACACGAACAACTTCGCAGAGGTGCGCGTCGCAGGCAGCGAATAATTTTTCGCGTTCGCGCGGCGGCAATTTGTCCGGTGTTCGGTTGCGTCCGCTTTCTTCGACAAACGCGAGCGGACAATAGTTCATGACTATGTGTTCGTGGAAAAATTTGTCAGCGGTACCGAAACGTTTCGCAAACAATCCCCACAAACGTTCGCCGCTAATCTCGCTGCGATGACAATCGAAGCCGAGCACCGGCCGCTTCGGATGCTCGCGCTTTGGTTTGTCGATCTTCGCCGTGATGCCGAGCCAATCACGGACGGCGGCTATTTGCCCAAACGGAATTCCGGTTTGCGCCATCCCGAACGGGCCGGGATTCATCCCGAGAAAGATCACCCGCTTCGGAGTGTCGCCGTAATGCCGCATATAAATTTCGTGCGCGCGCCACGCGTAATCGAGCGGGTTGTAAACGTGCGTGACCGGCGAAGCGAACTTCAGTTTGTCAACCGCGTCGCGCAGGCGTTGCGCAGCAATGATCAATGCATCGCTCGTCATCACAGAGAAATGTAATCTGGAAATCAGGAATCCAAGAAGCGACGAGTTATTTTCGTGGCGCGATACGGTGGCGCAGCTGCAAGAACGGGCGTTCAACTGCAAAAAAAAGAATCGTGGCGACAGCGTAAACGCAGACCTCCACACCAATGATCGCGGACGTCGACGCAAGATCGACATCGTGAGCCCGGCAGAATTCGCCGACGCCGTGAATGACCAGTTTCTGCACCAGGTAGGCACTGTAAGCGAGGCTGGCGATGAAGGCAGCGCCTGGAATTCGGACGCGGCGGAATGGCAACCGATCGCTCTGCGCGCACACGAGCAACCCGACGAATCCAATCGCGAGAAGCGGGAATTGCCAGATGACTGTCGCCAGCTCCAAATACTCGCCTTCGCCAAGCCAGAGCGCGAAAGCGATCAGGCCTAGCGCAGGCAGCCAAAGCCAGATGGCAAGATCCATTAATCTCCTCCACCACTGCGGCCGAAATTTTTCGATGGCCGTCAATGCCACGCCCAACACGAGCGGATCAAGCCGGGTCCAGGTCGGATAGTAAATCCACGCTTGATAATCGCGAAACGCGACACCGGAAACCTCGGCCGGATGTTGATGCGCGAGAAATGCACGGAGGAGAATTCCGCCGACAAAGATCACGCACGGAATAATGATTGCGCCGCGCGGCCAGCGATTCACAAACAGCAAAATGAAAGGAAGCGCGAGATAAAACTGATCTTCGACCGCGAGCGACCATGCGTGCGAGAAAGCGGTGCCGCCGTGGAGTGCAATGTTTTGGATCGACAACAGAAATTTCCAAAACGGCTGCGACATTTCGGGATATTCGCGCCAGGACGGCAGCAAAAAATAAATCGCCAGCACAACAAAGTAAGCCGGCATAATGCGCAAGGCACGCCGCGCGAAAAAGCGACCGAGATCAATTCGCTGACTACGCGCGAGCGGCGCGAGAAGTTGTCCGCCAATTAGGTAGCCGCTCAGGACAAAGAAGAGATCGACGCCGATCCAGCCCCAGCGATGGACGCGACCCGGCATTGGGAATCCCATGATGCCGGCGTGGTAAATGACCACCAGGATAATGGCGAGCGCGCGGAGAAGATCGAGACCAGGCCGGCGTTCACGATCCCGAAACCGCGGGTCGACTTGGAGTGGCAATTTCACTTCGCTCACGAGATCAGAAACAAAGATAGAAATGAGCTCATGGGATGAGCGACATACAAGGTAAAGCGACGAGGGTAGGAGCGATCGAGCGTGGGCAGTGAGCGAGTTTCAAAGTAGAAATTCGAAAGTAGAAAGTGAATCAGTCGACGACACATGAGTCATAGTTCGCAGATCGAATCAGAAATCTTTCGAACAATTTTGAATCGCCCCGGGCACGGCCATCACTAGAGTGGCGACGTGCGTGCGACCAAGTTCGAGTTCGAACATCGCTTTTGGATCATCATGACCATTTATTTCGTCGGGTTCAGTTTGTCCGGCTTCGATCTCACGCCCTTCATCGTCGCGCTTCGGCATTTGATTGCGCCATCGATCGTGCGCAGAACGCCGGAAGCGGAAACGTTCGAGCGAAGCGTGATCGTTGTCGGCGCGGTGCTCGTTTTTCTGACGGCGGCGTTGCGGACGTGGGGCGCGGCTTATTTGCGAACGAGCATTGTTCATGACACGGCGCAACATTCCGAAGCGTTGGTTGCGGACGGTCCGTTTCGTTATACACGAAATCCACTGTATCTTGGCAACCTGCCCATGGCGGGGGGAATCGGCGTG
>DASZJH010000128.1:0-25825 GCA_035948375.1 Chthoniobacterales bacterium | reverse complement strand
TGGACTCGGCGAATAGGTTGGAATCCGGATCGCGGCGGAACGATTGCGCGCGGAATAGGCGAGATTCACCGGCGCTTCGAATCCAGGCACGAGTCGTTTGAAACTGTTCGTAGTCGGATTCGTGATGCAAGTTAGCGCGGGCGCGTGTTTCAAAATTCCGCCGATGAAAAACAACGCGAGGTCGCTCAGTCCCGCGTAACCGTTGCCGGCGAAGAGTGGTTTGTCGCCATTCCAAAGCGACATGTGGGTGTGCATGCCCGAGCCGTTGTCGCCGAAGAGTGGTTTCGGCATGAATGTCACGGTTTTGTTGTGCCGCTTGGCGACGTTGCGAATGATGTATTTGTAATACTGCATGCTGTCGCCCATGCGCTTGAGGGGCGCGTAACGCACGTCGATTTCGGCCTGGCCAGCGGTGGCCACTTCGTGGTGCTGCCGTTCAATGGCAACGCCGGCTTTCTCCATCTCGAGACACATTTCGTTGCGAATGTCCTGTAACGAATCAGCGGGCGAGACCGGGAAATAACCTTCCTTCGGTCGAATTTTGTAGCCGAGGTTTGGAAATTCCTCGCGCGCGCTGTTCCAATGTCCTTCAATGCTGTCGACGCGATGCATCGACGCGTGGCCTTCGTTGCTGAAGCGGACGTCGTCGAAGATGAAGAACTCGGCTTCGGGTCCGAAGTAAGCGGTGTCGGCGATGCCAGTCGATTTCAAATAGGCTTCGGCTTTTTCCGCCACGCCGCGCGGATCGCGATCGTACGGCTCGCGCGTGATCGGGTCGACAATGGTGCAGATCAAACTCAGGGTCGGCTGGGCGTTGAAGATGTCGATCCACGCCGTGGCCGGATCGGGAATCACGAGCATGTCGGAGGCGTTGATGACTCTCCAGCCGCGGATGCTCGAGCCATCGAAGCCGAGCCCGTCTTTGAAAATTTCTTCGTCATACTCGGTGAGCGTGGTGGTGAAGTGTTGCCACGTGCCGAGCAGGTCCGTGAACTTGAAGTCGATCAACTTCACGTCGTTGTCTTTGATCATTTTGCTGACATCGGATGGAGTTTTGTCTTTTGAGGCCATATTTAAGAGGTTGAGTCGGTGAGTTGTTGAGAAGTTGAATTGGACCGCGGCATCGCAAGGCGTTGGCGGACAGGGTTATTGGTTTGAGCTTGTGAAAAACCCGGGGGGTTATTCACAAAGCCCGCTGAAAATAAATAGAGCCGAGACAACCCATCGAGTGATGGGTTGAGAGCGGCTCGCGTGATCACACTGCTTTTTCGCCGATCTCTTCGGTGCGGATACGGATGGCGTGCTCGACCGGAAGCACAAAAACTTTTCCGTCGCCAATTTTTCCTGTTTTAGCGGCACCGACCACTGCGGTCACCGCTTTCTCGACCATGTCATCGGCCATAACGACTTCCACTTTCACTTTGGGGAGGAAATCGACGGTGTATTCGCTGCCGCGATAAATCTCGGTGTGCCCCTTCTGACGGCCGAAGCCTTTCACTTCGGTCACGGTCATGCCTTCAATACCGAGCTCGGCCAGGGCTTCCTTGACCTCCTCGAGCTTGAACGGCTTGATGATCGCTTCCAGTTTTTTCATGTCGATGTGACCGCGCACTTATTCACATCATCAGACGCTGAACACGGCACGCGGTTCATTAACAACGCGGTCGCGTGATTGCAAACAAGAAATTTTTCGAGATGTCGGCAGAATTGGTTGAGAAAAATTTTCTCTGAATATACTGAGTCGATGCCGCTCGATTCGCTCCCCATTGTTCACAGGATCGCGGGCGGCAAATTCCGAAAAGCTTCCCGGCATCATGTCTGATTCGTTCGTTCATCTCCACCTCCATACCGAATATTCGCTGCTTGATGGTGCGATTCGGATGCGGGAGTTGATGAAAAAAGCGGCCGAGTTCGAGATGCCGGCCGTGGCCGTGACCGACCACGGCAATCTCTTTGGCGCGATCGAGTTTTACCAGGAAGCCACCAACGCCGGGATCAAACCGATCATCGGATGCGAAGCCTATGTGGCGCCGCGATCACATAAGGAGAAGGCGAATTCGCTGCGTGACGCGGCCTATCATTTCACGTTGCTGGCCGAAAACGAGATCGGCTATCGCAATTTGGTAAAGCTGATCTCGACTGCGCATCTCGACGGATTTCACTACCGGCCGAGGATCGATAAGGAACTGCTGGCCCAACATTCCGCGGGGCTGATTGGCCTCAGCGGGTGTCTCGCGAGCGAAGTGAATTCGGCGATTCAGGGGAACAACATTGAGAAGGCGAAGCAAGCCGCTGCGGAATATCGCGACATTCTCGGCGCGGAAAATTTCTTCATCGAAATG
Organism: Chthoniobacterales bacterium; assembly: GCA_035948375.1. Taxonomy (GTDB): domain Bacteria; phylum Verrucomicrobiota; class Verrucomicrobiia; order Chthoniobacterales; family UBA10450; genus AV40. The sequence continues at coordinate 23,483 of DASZJH010000128.1, read as the reverse complement.
CACGATCACGGAATCGAAGAGCAGCATCAGTGCAACCGTGTGCTGCCAAAGATCGCGAAAGATCTCGGCGTCGGTCTGGTCGCAGCGAATGACGTTCATTTCCTGAGCCGGAACGATCATGACGCGCACGACGTGATGCTTTGCATCGGCACCGGCAAAATGGTGCAGGACGAAAGCCGGATGCGTTACGCGCCCGAGCTTTATTTCAAATCGCCGGCGGAAATGCGTGAGCTGTTCAAAGACTTTCCGAAGGCGATCGACAATACACTAGCGATCGGCGAGCGCTGCGACGTCACGATCGAATTCGGACGTTCGAAATACCCGGAATATACGGTTCCCGCTGGACAAACGCGCGAAGTATACCTGCGCGATCTCTGTTACGAGGGACTCGAAGAACGCTACGGCGAACGCGCCACGACCGACCAACAATTGCGTGAACGACTTGCCTATGAACTGGCCGTGCTCGAGAAAACTGGATTCGTCAGTTACATCCTGATCGTTTGGGATTTTATCCACTTCGCGAAGGGTCGCGGAATTCCGGTCGGCCCGGGTCGTGGCTCGGCCGCTGGGTCGCTGATTGCTTACGCTCTCGGGATCACCGATATCGATCCGCTTCAATACGGTCTGCTTTTCGAACGTTTCCTGAATCCGGACCGCGTTTCGCCGCCGGACATCGATGTCGATTTTTGCGAAGCGCGTCGCGGTGAGGTCTTGGAATATGTGCGCCAAAAATACGGCGAGCGCCGTGTCGCGCAGATCATCACTTTTGGAAAACTGAAAGCGAAGAGCGTGGTGCGCGACGTCGGCCGGGTGATGGGTTTGCCATATCGCGATGCCGACCGCATCGCCCGAATGATTCCGAACGAGCTGAACATCACGCTCGACTCCGCGGCGGAGAAAAATCCAGAACTGAAACGTGCGATCGCTACGGAGCCGCAGACCAAGCAGCTGTTCGAGTACGCGAAGACCCTCGAAGGAATTTCGCGCAACGCCGGCGTACATGCGGCCGGCGTCGTCATCGCAGATCGCGATCTATCCGATTACATCCCGCTCTGCCGCGACGTGAAAGGCAACGACGTGATCAGTCAGTATCCGATGGGTCCGCTAAACGATCTCGGTTTGCTCAAGATGGATTTCCTCGGGCTCAAAACGCTGACCGTGATCGAGGATACGCTGGCGCTGATTCACAAGCGACAGCCGGAGTTCTCGATGAAGAAGATTCCGCTCGACGCCAAGGCGGCGTTCGATCTCTACAACCGAGGCGAGACAATCGGCCTGTTCCAAATGGAATCGGGCGGCATGACGAACTTGTCGAAGCAATTCGAAGTCAAAAAGCTCGACGACATCATTGCGTTGATCGCGCTCTATCGGCCGGGGCCGATGGAACTGATTCCCGAATATGTGAAAGCGAAAAAGGGCATCACGCCGATCAAATATTTGCATCCGCTGCTAGAAGAAATCTGCGCCGACACCTATGGCGTCATGATTTATCAGGAACAAGTCATGGCCGCGGCGAGCAAACTCGCCGGCTATTCACTCGCCCAAGCCGACCTGCTCCGCCGCGCGATGGGCAAGAAAGACAAAAGGACGATGGCGAAGGAGCGCAGCAATTTCATCGAGGGTTGCGCGCGCACGAACAAAATTCCCGAGAAAAAGGCGAACGCGATTTTCGATTTGCTAGAAAAGTTCGCTGGATACGGATTCAACAAAAGTCACAGTGCCGCTTACGGCGTGATCAGTTACCAGACCGCATACCTGAAGTCGCATTATCCCGTTGAGTTCATGGCCGGGCTGCTCAGCAATGAAATCAACAACACGGACAAAATCTCCGTGTTCGTCGGCGAGTGTAAGCGAATGGGGATCGCGATTTTACCGCCCGACATCGATAAAAGCGCCTTGAAATTCACACCGGAAGAGCACGACGGAAAGATGGCGATCCGCTACGGTTTGGCCGCGATTAAAAACGTCGGCGAAGCGGCAATGCAGTTGTCGATCGAGGAGCGCGAACGGGCAGGGGATTACATTTCACTGGACGATTTTTGCGGGCGAATCGGAACGCGCATCGCCAATCGGAAGATGCTCGAGAGTTTGATCAAGGCCGGAGCGTTTGACTTTATCGGCCGCGATCGGGCCGAACTTTATGCCTGTATCGACGAATCACTGGCCTGCGCCGCCGCCGCTCACCGCGACCGAACAGCCGGACAAGTCTCGTTGTTCGACGATGAAATGCATGCGGCGACGACGAGACAACGAGCTGTCACGCCGTGGACGGACCACGAAAAGCTTTCTTACGAGAAGGAATTGCTCGGATTTTATGTAAGCGGCCACCCGCTCGACGCGTATGTCGATCTTTTCGCGGCAAAAAATTATCAACCGATTTCTGGGTTAGGCGATCTCGAAGATCGGTCACAGTTCCGAACTGCTGGTGCAATCGCGCAAGTCGACAAAAAATTCACACGCAAGGAAGGCAAGCCGTTTGCAGTGATTTGGATCGAGGATTTAACCGGAACGATCGAGGTCGTGGTTTGGAATGATGTTTATGTCACGGTTTCAGAAATCCTCGCGCCCGGTCGGGTGATTGAGATTCGGGGCACGGTTGATACCCGCGGCGATTCGCTGCGGGCCACGGCACAGAAAGTGAAATTGGTGACGCGAGAAAAATCAAACGGCTCGAATGGCGATGATAAGAATGTCCGCGAGGCGGTAGTGCTGTTACAATTTTCGCCTGCAACAACAAGCGAGGAACTTCGCGAGGTGCGCGAACTCTTGGCCAGCTCGCCCGGCCATCGCCGGGTTCAACTTCTTTTCGACCGCCCAACCGGCGATCCATTGCGGGTCGATGCCGGTTCGGATTTGCGTGTGGATCTGACGCGCGATCTCGAGGAAAAACTGACGCGCTGGCTGGTGACCACGAAATCCGAGCGACGCGGCGACCTCAATTCGTCCGCGGTTTAACGGCGTTTTGCTTTTTTGCGCGGCCGCTGCGGCTCGGGCGTCGGCTTGGGATGAAGACCGAAAGTAAAGGTTTGTTGGGCCGGTCTCTCGCCAAAACATAACGGGATGTTTGCGCTTTCGGACGGGATCGCCTGATTTTGAGCGGGAATCGCGGCCTGTCGCAGCGTCATTTTCCAGCCGCCTTCAAAGAGTCCGCCGCGCAGCTCGATTTGGTTGATTATGGGCGCGAGCGTGATGCCGACCGGTTGGAGATTAATTCGATTCACGCAAGCATTCGGCAGATTCGCCAGTTCAAATACCGGTATGCTCGGGAAGATGTCGATCCTCGCCTCGGCCAAATCGTGCAAATCGATGTCGCCACGAAGCGAGACATCGACATCGGCGGTCGCGGCATTGAGGAACTCAATTTTGCCGTTCTCGCCGTCGAAAGTGAGCCGGGCGCTCGCCTGAACAAAATCCAGAGGCGCATTTTGGAGCTTGGCGTTGAGCAACTGAACGTCACCGATGATGCGTGGATGCTGAAGAGTCTGACTCCAAGAAATCTTGCCGCTCAAAATTCCTTCATTGAAAACTGCGGGATGAAGAAATTGAGGGGAACTTGCCAGCACAACCGCAGGAAAATTGATCTGTGCTTCCAAGGTTGAAGCCAGAAGAGTTTTCCAATCCTCGCCGATCTTGAAAGGAAACTTTCCCGTGAAATCGACCGGGCTCGAACCGGGCGGGGTGAAGGCGGCGTGGGCGTCCCACATCCCGGAGGAAATCTTCGCCTCGACTTGAATTGGAATCGGTGCGCCGCTCGAAGCAGGGCGGCCAAGCAGAAAATATTCGGAAGCGTCCCCGACCTTTGCCTCAATGCTGCCGGAATAATCCTGTTCGTGCGCGATGTCGATCTTGCCTTGAGCGCGGACGAAGTCTTTTTTTCGAACGAGCTCTAATTGCTCGAGCTCCAGCTCGCTGGCTTTCAAATTAATCTTCGCGGTGAGTCGATCGATTGTTCTCTTAAATAAAGACAATGAACTTCCGCTTGCGATCAGGTGGCCGCCGAGCTTTCGTTCGCGCGCGTTGAGTGTCCCTTCAATCACGATCGCCCCGGCGAAATCACCGCGCTCGGCGCCGAAAAGCTCGGCAAACTGTCCGAGATTGCTGATTGATCCCGAAATTTGCCCGCGGAAGTCGGGATTGAGCCAGTCCGCAGACTTAGAGGGCAGAGCGCCTTCCCCGCTCATATTCAACTGATTTTGGCGCTGCTTAATGTAGAGCTGCTGCAGTTGAATCTGCCGATTGTAGAAAATCGCGCCGACCATGATCACGTCGGCCGCGCGGTTGCGCCAGCTCAAGTCATTTAGCTCGGTCCAGATCGACGCGGTTCCGGTAAATGGATCGCGGGGATCGCCGCGGAAGGTGAAGTTGCAAGCGCGAAGCGAGCCGTCGAGGCGATCGGTGAAACCGAGTGCCTCAGACGTTTGGGCGAGCGAAATGCCGGAGGCGTTCCCGGCAACATTCCAAAGCGAATGTTGACCCGGCCATTCGTTGGAGATGCTGGCTCGAATTTTACCACCCAGAACATCCAGATCGAATTGGAGGTCGGCACGTTCGTTATCGAGTCGCGACAAGTCGATGACGATGGATTGAAGATCAAGTCCGCGCGCGAGATTCAGTCCGCCGACGGTAAGCCGATTGCCCTGCCATTTGGTCGCGCCACGCAGCTGGGAGAAGGTTTGCCGAAACAACGGCGACGTAATCGAGAATTCACCCGCGGAAAATCGGCCGGACTCGATTTGGTTTCCGGAAACGGCTGCGTTGCGCAAAAGAACTACGGTCGGACCGTTTTCAACCCGCAAGTCAAGGTGAGCGATGTCGAAGTTGGCGGGCAGCAACGCTTGCAGCGCGCGCCAATTAAAATCGGGAGGCCGCTTTCGTCCGGCGAAATCGCGCCGGATTTCGGTGCGCGCATTTTGGATCGACAATCCTTGAACACCGTTCGCCTTGGCGGCCACAATTCTTGCCAGATTCAAACGCAGGATCGCGTGGTCGGCGTTCAGTTCAATTTGAGTCGAGACACCGGCTGCGTTTGTAATCCGGATGCGCTCGATGGAAACGGGTCGCAGAAATGGCGCCTCGATTTTTCCGAGCTCGAGTTTCAAATGTTGACGGTGCGCTTGCCAATGCAGCCAGCCGCGAAGCGCGCTCGCGATGATGACCGGCGAGAGGGCGAGGCCGGCCAGCGCAGCCAACACGACGAAGGCGATCAGGAGCAGACGTTTTCGTGGCATCGCGTGGTCATTGCTTTAATCGCAAACGAACAGCGCGCAAAGCAGCTTTATTTGGGCGCGTTGGCGGCGGGGGATTCGGTCGGCGATGGGTTGGTGAAGACCAGGCGAATCGGTTGGCCCGCGCGGATCCGTTTGTTGAGCTGACGTAGCAACTCTCGCTCGGCATCTGCCGGCAAACCGACTTCGACCGCCTGCCGGCGCGCCATGTCCGGCAGCTGAGCGAGTTGGTCTTGCAAATCAGCTCCCGAGATGTGGTTCCAGAGACCGTTTTCGAGTGTGAGCACGTCCACGTGTTTTTCCTCGATCCCGACAATCTCAGCGTGCGGCAGTTGGATCACGATTTCGTCCGGGTGCACATCGACCGTCACGTCCTGTCGCAAATCAAAGCCCGCTTTGGCGAGAAAGGTTCCGCTCAACTTGATCCGCTTGGAGCTGCCGGCCCAGGTGTGGGTGAACTCGCGTTTCACTTTCAATTGGCGGGTGAGAGTTGCCAGCTCGGCGGTGGGTGAAGAAGTTTCACCGACGACCGTTCGATTGTTGAGGGTAATCCGCGGTTGCAAATGCGCGATGTCGATCAACGCCGAGCGCAAATCTTTGCCCAGACGCTCAAGCTCGTCTGTTCCCTGACCAACGGTGCGAGCCGGCCAGGTTTCGAGACGCCAAAATACAAAGAGCCCTCCGCCGACCAAAATCAGCACGACAAGGGTCAACGCGACCGGCCACGATATTCTTGCTGAGTTCGACATTGGAGGTTGAGCGTTCGCGTTGGAGTTTTCGTTTATCCCCAAAAAAGTACCGCCCCCCACGCCCGATGGGCGTGAAGGGCGGCTGTTCCCCCCAGAACAATTTTTAAAGCTGTGGTGCTAGTAGCCGAGCTTGGGCAGTGCCGCAACAAAAATTTCCATGAATTATCAGCACTTTTTGGGTTCGTATGCAAGTCGCGTGTTTTCGAAAAGTTAAGATCGACAATCAGCCGCAGGTGACTCTTTCCGCTGATACTTGCGGAGGCTGGTGATGCGCGTTTTAATTTTGTATGCGCGAGTCGGATTCGGAAAAGCCACTCAACCTCGCCGGTTCGTTGCTGGTGGCGCATCCGAACATGCTCGATCCGAACTTTCGGCGGACGGTGCTGTTCATCTCCGCGCACGATCCCGATGACGGCGCGATCGGCGTCATTATTAATCGGCCCCTCGACAAGATCGTGTCCGATCTGGTGACGGAGAAACCTCCGGAAAATCTGGCGGACGTCCCGGTTTTCTTCGGTGGCCCGGTTGGGAATAATCAATTGATGCTGGCCGCGTTCGAGTGGCACAAAGGCGAGGGGCTGAAGTTGAATCAGCACGCGCTCGACGCGCTGGAGCCGGTCGCCGACGGTCCGGCAGTCCGCGCATTTTTGGGATACGCCGGTTGGAGCGTGGGCCAACTGGAGGCGGAGATGAAACAGAAGGCGTGGATCGTGCAAAAGCCGACTCGAGCGGCGTTGAAATCCGAACGGCTTTCCCGGCTTTGGTTCGACATCATGAATCAACTTGGCCCGTGGTACCGCCTGCTCGCCGCCGCCCCAGACGACCCGTCACTAAATTAGTGGCGAGTGATCGGCGACGAGTGACGAGATTCCGATGATTTGTCTTGTCACTTGTGACTCGTCACTTATCACTTGCTGAGTGATCATCGGCGTCCCCAAAGAAATAAAAGAGCAGGAACAGCGCGTGGCCTTGCTGCCGTCGGCCGTTGAGCAACTCACCAAGCGCGGCCACACCGTGTTGGCGGAAAGAAATGCCGGCGTCGGTTCCGGCTATTCCGACCAGCAATACAAGAATGCCGGCGCGGAAATAATTGATCTCTCCAAAGACGTGTGGGCTGGCGCGGACATGATCGTCAAAGTGAAAGAACCGTTGCCGACGGAGTTCCCGCTTTTGCGCAAAGGCCAGATCCTTTTCACTTATCTGCATCTCGCCGCGAGCAAACCGTTGACCGAAGCGCTGCTCAAGTCTGGCGTCATCGGGATCGCTTACGAAACGATTCAGGTGAACAATCGCCTTCCGTTGCTCGAGCCGATGAGTGAAGTTGCGGGGCGCATGTCGGTCGTGATGGGTGCGAATTATCTGGCGAAGTATAATGGCGGCAGCGGCGTATTGCTCGGCGGTGTGCCGGGAGTTTTGCCGGGTCGCGTGGTTGTTGTTGGCGGCGGGACGTCGGGCGTGAACGCGCTTCGCATGGCGAAAGGGCTCGGTGCCGACGTGACGATACTCGATATCGATGTCGAGCGATTGCGCTTTCTCGATATCGCGATGGAAAATCTGCACACGCTCTATTCGAGCGAAGCAAACCTGAATCATTTGATGCCGGAGACGGATCTGTTGATCGGGGCAGTGTTATTGCCGGGGGCGAAAGCGCCGAAATTGATCACGCGCGCAATGTTGCGGCAAATGAAACCCGGTAGTGTCTTCGTAGATATTTCGATCGACCAGGGCGGCTGCGCTGAAACATCGCGGCCGACTACGCATCTTCAGCCAACTTACATTGAAGAAAATGTAATTCATTATTGCGTAGCCAACATGCCGGCGGCCTACGCGCGCACTTCTACCCAGGCACTCACGAACGTGACCTATCTCTATGTGCAATTGCTGGCTAACTGCGGTCTCAAACAGGCGTGTTTGAAACAGCCTGCATTGGCTGGCGGCATCAACACGCTTGATGGCAAGCTCACCTGCAAAGCCGTGGCCGAGGCGCATGGTCTGAAATACGAAGCGCCGTTCTAAAATCGGATAATTCTCCAAACCGCCGGGCATTCCTGCTCCGAACCTTATTTGACGACCTTTTCGCTTATGAAGAGATATATCTGCATTCTGATCGGGGCTGCATTGGTTGCGGCTTGCGAACAAAAAACCGAAACCGTAACTCCGCCCGCCAGTACGACCGCTTCGCCTGAAGCAACCACCGAAACAACGACCCCCACGACACCGCCGTCACCTTAAATAATCCACAACCCAACATGCCCAATACTTATGAACAAATACATCTGCCTCTTGATTAGTGCCGCATTCCTTGTGGCTTGTGAGCGAAAAGAAACGACGGTAAACAATCCGCCGGCCGAGAAAAAGGAGACCACCATTGTGAATCCGTCGCCGGCGACGAAAACGGAAACCAAGACCGAGATTAACGTCAATACATCGCCGTCTCCCTAGACCGGCGAAGCCAAACATTCGCGAAGTCTTTCGTTCGCTCCGGCGGACGAAAGATTTCTGCTGTACGAATACTTTTCCGGCCGCATCGACATCGCTAAGATCGACAATTGCATGTCCCGGCAACGTTTCAGGTTTTCGAAGTCACGACGGCTAACCAAACCACGAGAGTTCGATCAGGTGAGACAAAGCGCACGCGCTCAACGCGGAGAGTTTCTTGTTCTCAGCGTGCTGTCAGCGGCGGCGGTCGATCGATTACGCGCCGGCTTTGTGACTTCGCGAGCGGTTGGTTCGGCAGTTGTGCGGAATCGCGTCCGTCGTCGCCTGCGCGAGATCGTCCGCAAACATCAGCACGAAATACGGGACGGTATTTGGATCGTAACGATCGCACGCGGGGGCGCATCGGCTGCGAGTTACGAGCAATTGGAAGCTGAATGGTTGCGTCTGGCCAGACGCGCTTCTATTCTAGCGCCCTGATGCGCGCACTCATTCGCATTTGCATTCGAATTTATCAGGTCACGCTCTCGCCGCTGCTGGTCGCGATAGGCGGGCCCGGCTCCGGTTGCCGGTTTCAACCCACTTGCTCCAAATATTTTCTGCAGGCAATCGAATTGCATGGGACTGCGCGCGGAATTTTTTTGGGACTGAAACGAATCGCCCGATGTCATCCCTGGGGCGGCTCTGGAGAGGATCGCGTCCCGCCCAAAGCGGACGATGTCGATCTTACCAGGCGGTGCGCGTGATTCGAAGTCGCAGGCAATTTTATGGATCGAACCGCATGGATTGTTGTTTCGCTTTGCACGCTGGGCTTGATCGGCTGGTCCGTATACGGTTACAAGCAGCAGCTGCTGCTCCGGCAACAGCAGGTTGTCGCGATGGCGTCACCGACGCCGGCTGCATCGCCTAGCGCAAGCGCGGCGACAACCGCACTGCCCGCTCCTAGCGCCACACCTCAGACGCAACCAACCCCAGCGTTCGCGGAAAAAACCGAAACGCTCCGCAATGACGATGTCGAACTTCACCTAACGAATCGTGGCGGCGGGATTCGCGAGGCAGTGTTGTTGAACCAAGTCCGCCAGGGGAATGACCGCGTCACTCTTAATTCGAAAGATCTTCCACCGATCGGCGCGATGTTCGATCAGCCAATCGCGCCAAGGGTCGACGAATTCATTTTGAGTCGCGAACCCGACGGTGGAATCAAGTGCGAGCACACCGGGGACAACGTCACGGTTCGGAAAAAGTTTTTCTTTCCGCCCAGCAAGGAGAAGAAAGACAACTTCGTTGCTGAGATGGATGTCGATCTTGTAAACGGCGGAACGCAACCGTACACGAATCCCGGTTATTTTGTCGCGCTCGGTTCGGCGGCGCCGATTCATCCAAAGGATTATCCTTACTACACGCGTCTGGTTTGGTGCATCGATGGCAAAGCGAAAGGCGTCGATGTAAACTGGTTTGGCGGCGGCGGCGGATTGTTTGGAATCGGCGCGCGCGCAGCGCAGGCGTTCTACCAACAGGACCTGGCCAACGCCGATTGGGCAGCGATCAGCGATCAGTTTTTCACTACCTTAATCGCGCCGCTAACGGTGAAAGCGAACGGCGTGTGGGGCCGGCGTTTCGATATTTCGCCTGAACAAAAAATGTACGGAATCGCCGGCGCGTTGCGGATGCCGGGCTTTCAACTGCCGCCGGGACAAACTTACAGCGCGAAATTTGAAATCTGGGCCGGGCCGAAAATCTATCATCGGCTCGCGCGGCTCGATCACAACGAAGCCGAAATCATGGATTTCGGGATGTTCAAGATCGTCAGCCAGTTTTTGCTGAACTTTCTCAACTGGTTGCACGGCTTCATCGGTTCCTACGGCTGGTCGATTCTCGCGCTTACCGCCGTTGTAAAAATCGTGCTCTGGCCGCTTCAGGACAAAGCCAACAAGTCGATGCGGCGGATGTCGCTTTTGAATCCGAAAGTCCAGGAGCTGCGCGAAAAATACAAAGACGATCCTACGCGGATGAACCAGGAGGTGATGAAACTGTACAAGGATTACGGAATCAATCCGGTCGGCGGTTGTTTACCGATGATGATCCAAATCCCGATCTTCTTCGGGTTATTCAAAATGCTCGGGCAGGCGGTCGAGCTACGAAATTCGTCGTTCTTCTGGGTGAAGGATTTATCGCAACCGGATACTGTCGCCGTTTTGTTCGGCGTGCCCGTCAATGTCATCCCGCTTTGCATGGCCGCGAGCCAGATCTGGTTGATGGCGATGACGCCCAAGACGGGCGACCCAACTCAGCGCCGAGTGATGATGTTCACGCCGCTCATTTTCTTGTTTATCTGCTACAATTTTGCAGCGGCTCTGGCATTGTATTACACCACACAGAATATTTTCAGTATCGTGCAATTCTACTACAACAAACGACAACCGATGCCGACTCTCGAAAAAGTCGCGCCGTCGGGGAAGCGCAAATGATGACGCCGAAAGAATTACTCGACACCATCCTGGGCTACCTCGGCTTTGTTGTTGAAATCGAAGAGTCGCAGAACGAGGCCGGCAATTTGGTTCTGCAAATCTACAGCGAAGAAAGCCGCCGATTGATTGGTCGCGATGGAGAAACCCTGGAAGCGATCCAGTTTCTGCTCAACCGATTGCTTCAGGCCAAAAATAAGGACGCGCTGAAAGTCGTGGTCGATTGCGAAATGTACCGCTCGATGCGGGAAGATCGAATCGTCCAGCAAGTGCGCGCGCTGGCCGAGCGGGTTCGGGCCACCGGCCGCTCGCTTCAACTCGAGCCGATGAATTCGTACGAGCGCCGTATTGTTCACAACGCGTTCAAAGACGATCCCGATATTGCAACCTGGAGCCCGTCGGATTCGGCGCGGATCAAACAAATCACGTTGCTAAAACGCCAGCCGAAAAAAGAAACGGCCAACAAGGAATAGTTCAGCCTTCGAAGCGGGCGGCTTCTTTCGTCACGCCGGATTTTACTTCTGGGCGCCAGCGAAATTTCTGCAACAGCGGATTCGGTTTGCCTTCAACCGCATCGGCGATGATTTCGCCCAACGCCGGCGCGAATTTGAATCCGTGCCCGCAATCACCGGTTGCGATAATCAGGTTCGGCCGTTCCGGATCCGGCGCGATCCAAAAGTCGCCATCGTGTGTGTCTGAGTACATACAAATGCGCGTGTAAACAATCGGCGCCTCGGCCAGCGTGGGGATCGTCGACCTGAGGAAAGTGCGCAACTGTTTTTCATCATAGCGTGTGACCACGCGCTCGGACGAGTCGGGCGACATTTCTCTGCCGGCGCCATGATTTGCAATCTTCACGACGCCCTGGTTTAAAGGAAAACCGTAGAAGCCGGTCGTCGAAATGTCCGCACCGAAAAACGGAAAGCGCTTTGCCAGAAAAAAGTTCGGCTGCTTCGGCCTTAAATGAAAAACCGGATGGCCGGTAGCGTGAAGAAATTCTCCGGTGAACGGCAGCAAGTATGGCGTCCACGCACCGGTCGCCATGACCACGGCGTCGCCGCTAATCCGATGTCGATCTTCCAGAACAATTCCCGCGACGCGATCGTCATGTTCGTCAAGCTGGGCGAACTTTGCGCGTTCGCGCAAATCCACGCCGCGCGATCTCGCATATTCGATTAGCGTCGCGACAACGCGTCCACTTTCGGCGTAGCCGGCTTGCGGATCAAAGAAGCCGTCATGAAACCGGTCTTCAGCAAAAGCCGGAAAGCGTTGGTGGAATGTAAAGTTGTCGAATGGCTCGAATGAGTGGCCGAGTTTTTCCAGCATGCGCGCGCTTTCGAATTCAAAATCGCCCGGCTGCATTTTCTGCTTACAGACAAACAGAACGCCGGTCTCGTGATAAAGTTCGATTCCGAATTTCGTGTTCCACTCTCGCCAAATTGGAATGCAACGTTCCGCCAGCGCCGTGTAATCCTCGTCCGGACCATAAGCCGCGCGCACCGCTTTACTGATATCGGTCGAAGCAGCCAGCGGATGAGGCAGGGGACCTGGATCGACCAGCACGACTCTGTGCCCGCGTTTTCTTAACTCGATCGCGGAAGTAACACCGTTAATCCCTGCACCGACAACGATTACGGTCACGTGTCGAATTGGAAAATGATTTTGCCGGTGCGCCTGCTTTGTGCGGCGTGAGCGACTGCGGCTTTGGCGTCGTCGATTAGATAAGCCTTCTCCACTTTGGTTCTCAACAGGCCGCGCTTGGCCATGTCGAACAGCGGATTAAACGACGCCATTCGCTCAGCCAAGGTCGCATCGTCATACCATTTGTTGATCCAGATTCCACGGAAACGCAGATCTTTAAATATGAGCAGGCCGGTTGGGATTTTCAGCGGCTGAAAACTCATCGCGCCGAAGCTGACCAGTGTTCCGCCGAACGCGAGACAATTTGCTAACCGCAGGGCGCTGTCGCCGCCAACCGAGTTCAATCCCAATCGAATCGGCGCGCCATTAGTCGCGGCTTTGACCTCGTCGCGCAATTTTTCGCCATCGACAAGGACAACGTCGCCACCTTCCGCGCGCAATTCGTCGATAAGCTCGGCGCGTCGGACGACGTTCACGGTTTTGAATCCGAGCTCGCGAGCAATCTGAATCACGGCGCGGCCAATCGCGGAGTTCGCGGCGTTTAGGATCAACCAATCGCCGCGGGCGAGATCGACGTAATCGTGTAGCAATCGCCACGCAGTCATCGGATTAATTTTCAACATCGCGGCGTGCACCGGCTCAATCTCCGGAGGCACCGCGACCAGTTCGCTTGCCTTCACCGCGACCGCCTCCCGCCACGTGCCGATGTGGTGCGGCAAAATCACCAACGCGCCTTTGGTGATGTTTTTCGCGCTCGCACCAACTTCGACGACGACGCCCGCACCTTCGAATCCTGGAACGGCCGGAATTGCGCGCCGGCCCGGATATTTTCCTTCGATCGCGTTGATGTCGGCGGGATTGATCGGCGCCGCGCGCATGGCGACGACCGCTTCGTCTGGCGCCGGCTGCGGCCACGGCTCGGCTTTAATTTCCAAAACGTCCGCCGGATTTCCGTGCCTTTGGTAAACAACAACCTTTATAGTCTTGTTCATTCGATGAATGCGGCGTCGCATCCTCAACCGGCCAGGTTAAGTCTGCAAACCGGCGCTCGCCTCGCGCTCATCGGTTTGGTGGTCAACATCGCGTTCGCCATAATCAAGATCGGCGGAGGAATTTGGGGACACGCGTATGCCCTTATCGCCGATGGAATGGAATCTGCGATCGACGTTGCCGGGTCGATCGTGATCTGGGGCGGTCTGCGTTTCGCGGCGCGGCCGCCGGATGAAACGCACCCTTACGGTCACGGCAAGGCCGAACCGCTCACCGCAATTTTTGTTGCTGGCATTGTACTGATCGCGGCAATCGGACTCGCAGCTGACAGCGCCTACACAATGTCTTCTCCCCACGCGGAGCCGGCGTCATTCACTTTGCTCATCTTGCTGATCGTCGTCGTGGTAAAAGAGACACTCTTTCGCTACGTGATCCGATTCGGTCGCTCAGCTGGAAGCATCGCCATCGAAGCCGACGCCTGGCGTCATCGCGCCGACGTCCTTAGCTCGATCGCGGCTTTTATTGGAATCTCGATCGCGCTGATCGGCGGAGAAAGTTGGCGAAGCGCCGATAATTGGGCGGCAATCTTTGTTTGTTTGGTCATTGCCAGCATCGGCGTGGGACTTTTGCGCCCGGCGCTCTACGACATTTTGGATACCGCCCCGCGTGGCGAAATTGTCGACCGCATTCGCGCGGCCGCGGCGTCAGTGAAACAGGTCGTTCGGATCGACAAAAACCTCGTGCGGAAGATGGGGCTCAGCTTTTATGTCGATCTTCATGTCGAAGTGGATGGCGATATTTCAGTGCGCGAAGGACATGACATCGCCCACGAAGTAAAGCGCGCCATTCAGAAAAGCGATCCACGCATCGCCGACGTGCTCGTTCACATCGAGCCAGCGAAAAATCTATAGCTGCTGCCCTGGAGGTCGCGCGCATCGCACCGCGGCTACAGCGCTCTGGTCAATTCGACGAGCGCATCGGTCAGAACGGCGCGGGCCTCGCGTATCTGTCGAGAAAATTGAAGCAAACGAATGATCGCCATTGGACCCGCGATTATATGACCGAACAGCTTTCTTGGGTCTGTTCGCTGACGTTCGATGTCGAATAAAACGTTCGGCGGTGCAGGCAACGGTTCCTTTGGCGTGTCGCTGATGGCGCGGAGTGAGAGCAAAGGAACACCATGCGCGTTGCAGATTCCAACGATGGTGCCCGTCTCCATGTCGACCGCTTTCGCGCCGGACGCTCGGGCGATCTCGTTTCGCTCGGTCACCGAATCGACGATGGATGGCGACGTAAAGAGCTTCGCGACCCGCGGGCTGCGATCGCGCAAGATCCGTTCGGCGTTGGCCAGCAATTGTCGATCCGAATAATTTTCGGCCAGGACCAGATCGCCGACGTTCAGATCTTCTACGACCGCACCGGCAAAACCGGAGCTGATTACCAATCGCGGCAGCACTTTGTGCAGCAATTCTTCTATGCGCTTGTTACAATTTTTGGCACCGACGCCGGTGTGCAAAATGGTCACCGCCCGTTCACCAATCTTGCCGGAAATCATGTCTCCGAATCTCCGAGCCTTGCGAAGTTGCCGGCGAAGACCAGAACTCTCGGTCGGCAGCGCAAAGGTGATCGCGATCATTGCCCGCCGGCGATGCGCACCTGAAGAATCGTTTTCTCCCCGGCGTTCGGGTCAGCGGCGGATGCGGGAACGGTCGCGCCGAGTTTTTTAAGTGCGCCCCGAAATTCATTCAGCCGCGGCGTCGGAATCTCGGTGAAAATCAAAATGCCATTCTCGTTTGTTAATCCCTTGGTAGCCGAACCCCCTGATTGCTTCGCCACTGCGATAATCTTGTCGGCCAATGTGGTTTGCTCGGTGGCCGGTGCGTTCAACGTGATTTCTTCGATTCCCAAAGTCGGCGTTGGCAAGGCCGTCGCGGCGGCAGTGGAGAGACTTTGTGCGAGCTCGGTCCGGTTTTTTTCCGTTCGCTCGCGAGCCCGTTGTTTGTTTTTCATGAAGAAGATGGCGTAAATCCCGAAGGTGACATTGACAATGACCAGCACCATGAACGCGATCATGATCCGACGCGCTAGGACGGCGCCGCGTTCCGATGTCGATGTTGCGTCGGCGACTCCCACGACTTCGCGTGACTCGCCCATGCTCGCGTGAATCTGGCGCGCGACCTTCAGCTCACGCCGCGCTTCTGGATCGGATATGAAGCGCTCCTCGAGTTCGACGCGCTCGTTAGGCGATAGCTTACCGTCGAGATAATCGAAAAGTTTGTCGGGGTTCATCTGCGCGTTGGCCAAAGCGTGACGCGACACGGCTTGGCGCGCAATCGAGAACTAGTCCCCCCCGAATCCAGCCGGAAGGGGCCCGATTTGCGCTTTTCCCTCGTGAGGTGGAGTAAATCGGTCGTGGACGAATATGGTCAGGGAACTATCCACGCAGGGAACTGGCGTCGCCGCGCGTTAATCGCGCTGGGGATATTTTGCGCCCTATTGCTGATCTTTCATCGGCCGCTCTTATTATATACCGGCCGCAACATCGCGCTTCATTACGCGGCGAAGGAGAACCTGAGGCTCGAGTTTCGACTCGAAGGCGGCGTTTTCACAAACCTCACCGTCAGGAATTTGCACGCCACGTCGACCGGGCCCAGCGATGTCGAATCGATCGATGTCGGCCTTGCTCGGGTTGATTACGGACTGTTCACACTGCTGCGGCACGGAATTTCCGCCGCGCTCAAAAATGTCGAGGTGCGTTCGGCGCGGATCGTGTTGAATCCGGCGAAAGCGCCCCTCCGTCCGCGCCCGCCGAATCCAAAAAACAAAATCGATTTGCCCGATGTTTTCCCGGAACGCATTCACATTGCTGATGCAACGGTTATTGTTCGGAATCGGCCGCACGATTTTATCGCCGAGCATATCGATGTTGATTTGGATCCGCGGCAGCCCGGCGAAATCAAAATCGACAAGCTGCAACTCGTCGGCGGCCAAACCTGGCTGAGACTGGCGGCGCAGGCAACCTATGCCAGCCGCAACCTGACCGTGCGCGATCTCGTCCTTGGCGACGAAGAGCGATTTCGTTCAATTAACTTTGACGCCTCGCAGATCGCGGCTCGAAAACTCGGGATCAATTTCGATTACGCCGTTGCTGACGGAAAAATCGCCGGCGCGATCACGCTGCGGGAGTCGCACGATTCGCTGGACACAAACGTTCGTATTCGTTCCGAGAATGTGTCGCTGGCTGCCTTCAATAAGTTTGCGGCGTTGCCGGACGATTGGTTGCGCGGACAGATCGAAAGATTCGATGTCGATCTTGCCGGCTTGCTCAGCTCGCCCGCGACCTGGAACGGAAATCTGTCTGCAATCATCAAGGATTTTCGGCAGGAGCAAACCGCATTCGACCGCGGCGAATTTGAAATTGTAGCAAAGAATGGCGTCGCGACTCTTCGAACCGCTGAGATCAAGCAACAACAAAACGAGTTTCACCTTAAAGGATCGGCTGAACTGCCGCGCGATATTCGAGATTTTGGACGCGCGCCGGCGACGCTCGAGCTCGCTGCGACCCTGCCGGATTTGCAACAAGTCACAGCGGCGGCGCCGCAAAAGATCAGCGGCTCGGCCGAACTCAGCGGCAAGCTGAATATTAAAAACGCGAAGCTGGCCGGCGATTTTGCGGTCACCGCGCCATCGATCGCTTCCCGAGACGGTCGGTGCGAGAACCTGAACGCGACGATCAAAGTCTCGAAAAAACTTCCGCCGGCAGATTCAGCCAAGCCGTGGTTCGAAGATCTCATCTCCGACGCGACGCTCGCGATTTCCAATCTTCGATTTCGCAATTACGTCGCCGATTCGATCGAAGGCTCGCTCCACGGTCAGAACGACATCGTTACGTTCGATCGTCTGATCGTGAAACGAAAACAAAACGAATTGGCGGTTAGCGGCGACTATCGTTTGCCGAAAGATTTCGCGAAGATTCAGGAGCAACCGGCGAAGATCGCCATCGCGCTCAACGTTCCGCAGCTGGCCGACTATTGGGTTCCCGATTCGCCGGATAAGATTACCGGACCGCTGCAGGCCGCCGGTCAGATTGAATGGAGAAACGGAATCGCGAACGGGCAGTTGTCGATCTTCGGGGCGAATCTTCGGATGCGCGATCTGGTGTTCAATCAAATCGACGGGCAGTGCGAGATTTGGAACAGCGTTGTCTATCTGAACGATGTTAGCGCGCGATTGAACGACCAAGATTTTGTGAGCGGCCACGCGATTTTCGATCTTCACGGGTCTCATCGCTACAGCGGCCAATGGCGAGCGAACATTTCCGATTTGTCGAAGCTGCGCCCGCTGCTGCGCACGTTTGGAAATCAAAATGAGCTTGGCGGCTCGCTGATGATGGAATGGGAAGGCAACGGTGACGCGGCTGCCGTCAAGAAATCTGGAAAATTGAGATTGGCGCTGGAGAATGGGCGTTACGGCGACGCGCGTTCGCTGCAGGCGAACGCCGACGCGACTTATTCGCCCGACGGTTTGGATGTTCCAATAATTTTTCTGCGCAGCGACAAAATGTATTTTCAGGCGATCGCTCAAGCGAAGGGCGACACGCTCGAGATCAGCAAGATTGAGCTTAATCAGGAACACGCAAAGTATGCCGGAGGCTACATCTTGATTCCGTTTGTCTGGAAGAATCTTGGCACTGACTCCGCTTTGCTTCCGTCCAGCGGGAAAGTGACGGCAACATTTAAGTCGGAGAACCTCGACATTAAAAAACTTTTTCAGGACGTCGGACTCAAGCCGGCTGCTTCCGGATTGCTGAATGTGTCATTCGACGCAAGCGGAACCCTCGCCGACCTGAACGCGCGGCTCGATGTGCAAATGCGCGATTTGCGCAGCGAAAATTTTCCCAAGCTCGAGCCGGCCAGTGTGGATTTGAGCGCGCAATCACAAGGTAACAAACTCGCCATTTCCGGGAAATTGCAGCAGGCGAAGATTCAGCCGCTCGAGCTGACTGCGAGTTTTCCGTTCGATGTTCCACGAATTGCGGCGGAGGGAAAGCTCGCGGACGAGACTCCGGTTACGGCGAAGCTGCGTTTGCCACGCAGTTCGGTGAACTTTTTGCGGCAATTCATTCCCGGCGTGCAGGAGCTGGACGGCGACGCCGCGCTTGATGTCGATGTTCGCGGCACGGTCGCGCAACCTGTTTTCACGGGCAGCGGCGACATGACTATCAATGTCGCGCGAATGACGGACCCAACATTCCCTGCGGTCCAAAATTTCAAAGCGCGGCTGAATTTCGCGAACAATGCCCTGACTATCGAACAATGCCGGGGCGAACTTTCCGGTGGCCATTTCACGGTAAGCGGCGGCGTTATCTTTCCGACGCTGCGAAACGCGGAACTCAACTTGCAGTTGAAAGCTGACAGCGTGCTGGTCGCGCGCAACGACACGTTGACTGCGCGCGCGGACGCCGACATTAAAGTCACCGGCCCGTTCACCAGCGCACTTATTAACGGCACGATCGCGATGACAAACAGTCAGTTTCTCAAGAATCTTGATCTGATGCCGATTGGTTTGCCTGGCCGGCCGGCGCCGCAACCGCCGGCATCGCGGCCCACGTTTTCAATTCCGCAACCGCCAATTCGCGATTGGAAATTCGATGTGACAATCAAAACGAAGGATCCGTTTCTGATCCGCGGCAATCTCGCCAACGGTGGCGCGACCAGCGACCTGCACTTGACCGGAACTGGATTGCATCCGGGTTTGGACGGCTGGGTACGCCTCGATAATGTGGACGCGACACTTCCCTTTAGCAGGCTCGAGATTTCGTCCGGCTTTCTCTATTTCGATCCGTCCGACTCGCTCAATCCCAAGATCGACATGCACGGCAAGTCGGTGATTCGCGATTACACGATCAACGTTTACATCTACGGAACGTCGCTCGCGCCGGAGGCAATCTTCACCAGCGAACCGCCATTGCCGCAGGAGGAAATTATTTCTCTACTTGCAACCGGCACAACCCGGGAGGAATTAACCGGAAATAACAACGTGCTTGCCGGGAGAGCAGCGACGCTGCTCGTTCAGCAGCTCTACCGAAAAGTTTTTAAGAAAGGGCAGGGGACACAAAGCAGTTCTGTTTTCGATCGGTTGGATTTGGATGTGGGCACGGTCGATCCCCGGACCGGCCAGCAACAGGCAACAGCACGTTTCAAGATCAACGATCAGTTTGTGCTGCTCGGCGATCTCGGTGTTGGCGGAGATTATCGTGGCATGGTGAAATACTTGATTCGATTTCGGTGATGGATCGCACGGGTTTTGTCTTTCTGTACAGCACGGTAATCGCCGCGGGTTTAGCGGCGCAGACCGCGGTTGACGTTCCAAAAGCGGAGGAGAAACAAAAACAGCAGAACGCGGTGGCGAAAGAGCAGGAAAAAAAGGCGCAAGCCAACACGACGGTCGAATTCACCGGTCAGCAGGAATTTAAAGAAAAAGATTTGCGGTCGGCCGTTAAAGAACAGCTGACCACGATCGATCAATATGGTCTGACCTCGGCCCGCGCGGACGATCTCGCCTTCTTTGTCGAAGTTTTTTACCGCAAGCACGGCTACACCAAGGCGACTGTGCGTTACCAGATCGAGAGTCGCGACCGTCTGCGGCTTGAGATCAACGAAGGGTCGTTGATGGCGCTCGGCACAATCACATTCGAAGGCAATGCGCACGAGCCGAGCAAAAAACTGTTCGAGTTTGTGGTCGGCCCGACGCGCGAGCGTTATTCGAAATTGCAGCACACACTTCCGTTCGTTGCGTCCGATATTCAGGAGGGCGCGGAATTAGTGCATCGTCTCTATGTCGCGGAAGGCTTTCTGGACGCCGCGGTCGATCAACCGCGTTACACGTTTCATGACGAGGCCAATCGCGTTGACGTGACGATTCCGATTCGCGAAGACCGGCAATATTTCTTCGGCGACGTTGTGTTTCGCGGTCAGACGATTTACGGCGCAGACGCGTTGCACGGACAAATCGACGATTTATTGAAGCAACCCTACACCGATGCGCGGGTGGCCGACATTCCGCGGCGGCTCCAGGCTTATTTCAAAACGCGCGGCTATTACGAAGTCAAAGTGGAGGCAACTGCCGAACCCGAGCGCGCGCGAGAGGCGCACATTCCGGTGCAGGTGGCCGTTTCGCCGGGTCAACTTTATCACTTCAGCGGCGAAGTTTTCGTGAACGGCCTCACCCGGTTGCGTCCGAGTTTCGTCCAGAAACGCTTCACCAGGTTGAAAGGGCGGGTCTACAGCCCGGAAGCGCTCGATGAAAGATTTCGCACCCTGATGAAGACGGGTCTGTTTAACGTCCTCAAGATCGAACCGACGCCGATTGCCGACGAAGACCAGTTGCTTCTCAACATTTCGGCCGAGGAAGCAAAAAGTAAGCAACTCGGTTTTTCGCTTGGTTATGGCACGTTTGAGGGCGGGATTGTCGGCGCCCAGTTTCGAGAGGGCGATTTGTTTGGTTACGGCCGGCCGATCACGATTTCGGCAGAAGTGTCGCAGCGAAGTTACAAGGGCGAATTCATTTACGAAGATCCGTTTCTCTTCGACACGGACTTCAGCTTCAGAAACAGGGCCGCTGCGTTCACGTTTCAATACGACGGATATTCAAAGTTCGAAATCGGCGATCGCGTAGAGCTGAGCCGCAAGATAACCAAAGAATACGAGGTCGGTCTGGTCTTTGCCGCGCGGCACGTGGAAATCACCGACTCGTCGATTGCGCGGAGATTTCTCGGCGACATGTCGTACTTGATAAACTCTCTTGGCTTCACCCAAACGCTCGACTTGCGCGAGAGTCCGCTGGTCGCGCCGCGCGGTTTTGTCTTCAACAACACGGTGGATGTCGCTTCAACCGCGTTCGGCAGCGAGATCCAACTGGTTCGCGGCACAGGACGCGTCGCCTATTTCCTGCCCTTCGGTCCGAAGTCGCTCACGCCCGGTGTGGTTGCGGACGAAAATCCGACGCTGCCGCCGTTGCAACGGTGGTTTCAACAATCCTCTCTCGGGTTTGGCGCGCGCATTGGACTGGAACACTCACTTAATAATAGCGGCCCCGACGAACCGACCACGTTGCCCATCGACGAGCGTTTCTTTAACGGCGGCGCTACAACGGTGCGGAGTTTCGGTGAACGCACGCTTGGCCCGCTCGATCCAAAGGGAAATCCGATCGGTGGCGAGTTCTACACGATCTTCAACGTCGAATACACGTTCCCGATTTATGGTGAGCTTCAGGGCGCACTCTTCTTTGACGCCGGCAATTTGCTTCCAACGTCCGAAGAACCCGGCCTCGACCAAATGCGTTACGGTCTTGGCGGCGGGTTGCGTTATAAATTGCCGATCGGTCCGATTCGTCTCGATTACGGTTGGAATCCCGACCGCCAGTCGGGCGAAGATTTTGGCGCGTTTCACTTCAGTTTCGGTTTCGCGTTTTAATGCAAGATCGACAGCCACCCGGCGACACCCCGCCGGAAATTTTTCGTAAGCAAATTCACCAACTCGCTGATTGGATTGCCGATTTTCGCGAACAGCTCGGGACGCTGCGGGTTGCGCCAAATGATAAACCGGGCGCGATTCGAGCGGCGCTGCCGGCACAACCGCCCGAACAAGGCGAAGCTTTCGAGAAAATTCTTGCCGATATCGACCGGCTAATCGTTCCCGGCATGGTGCATTGGAGTCATCCGATGTTTCTCGGTTACTTCGGTTGGACTCAAACTGCGCCGGGAATTCTTGGAGAAATGGCGACCGCGCCGTTGAACGTCAACGCCATGACCTGGCGCACGTCGCCTGCGGCCACCGAGTTGGAAACAGTGGTTGTCGATTGGGCGAGACAACTCGTCGGGTTGCCGGAAGAATTTGGTGGAGTCGTCTACGACACGGCATCGGTCGGAATCATGCACGCGCTGGCGGTCGCCCGAGAAGAAGCCGCGCCTTCGACGCGAAAATCTGGTCTCACTGGACGCAATCTGCCGCGCTTTCGGATATATACTTCGGATCAGGCGCACAGCTCGGTTGAGAAAGCTGCAATCGCGCTCGGTCTTGGCGAAGAAAATGTTCAACGCGTCCCGAGTGATGCCGATTTTCGAATGGATGTCGCTGCACTGCGTGCGATGATCGATCGCGATCTCGCGTCTCGCGACGGCGGGATCAAACCGCTTGCGACCGTCGCCACCGTCGGGACAACTTCAACTGCGAGCGTCGATCCTGTTCCCGAAATCGCAAAAGTTTGTCGTGAGCACAAAATGTGGCTGCACGTTGATGGCGCTTACGGCGGCGGATTTGCCATTCTTCCCGAATACGAATGGCTCACCCAGGGCTGGCCCGACGCCGATTCAATCATAATCAATCCGCATAAAACACTCTTCGTGCCGCTGGATTTCAGCATTCTTTATGTCCGCGACCTCGAGCGCCTGCGTCGCGTATTCACTCTCGTTCCCGAGTATTTGCGCGGCGACACGATCGAGGCTGAAAAAAATTACATGGATTACGGCATTCAACTTGGCCGGCGATTTCGCGCGCTGAAAGCCTGGGTAATCTGGCGTTCTCTGGGTCGAAGTGGAATGGCAGATCGACTCCGCGACCAAATGCGGCTGGCAAATGAGTTGGTCGATTGGATCAAAGACGATAACCGCTTCGAGCTCGCGGCGCCGGTGGTGATGCCAGTCGTTTGCTTTCGGTTTCTTGCCGACAAAGAGGCATCCTCAACTGCCAATCCGGCTCAGACCGACAGCTTGAATTCGGAGATCGTCGAACGAATCAATGCCTCCGGCCGCGCTTATCTCACTCAAACAAAATTGCGCGGCCGGACGGTCATGCGGATTGGCCTGGGTAATGTGCTTACGACCGAGCAACACTTGCGCAGCGCCTGGGAGTTGATTCGGAAAAAATCGGACGAGGTTGCAGGCTGACCAAGTATTCGTAATTTGGTGCCCCTCTAAT
>DASZJH010000127.1:0-5831 GCA_035948375.1 Chthoniobacterales bacterium | reverse complement strand
GCGCTCGCCAATTACTTACTCGAGCGGGAGTACTAAACCGCGAGCGCAAGATTTGGGTCGATCTCTTCGGTCACGCTTGAGCTGATTCCGTTTTGCAATTGCAACATCGCGGCGAACGCGATCATGGCCGCGTTGTCGGTGCACAACCACGGCTCGGCAATTTTCAGTCGCAAGCGATGGCGCTTGCAAGCTTCCCGCATTTGTTTTCGCAACTCGCGATTGCAACTGACCCCACCGCTCACCGTCACAAGATCGATGTGGTGCTTTTTGGCAGCAGCGATCGTTTTCGAAACAAGAACATCGACAATCGCTGCCTGAACTGACGCGCAAATGTCGGCGAGAAAATCTCCGCGCAACGTCGGCAGCAAATAACGCACGGCGGTTTTCAATCCACTGAAGCTGAAATTTTCCGAATCCGGCATGCTGCGCGGTAAATCGAAACGCTTTGGATCGCCGCTCATCGCGCGTTTTTCGATTTCCGGTCCGCCGGGATAACCGAGTCCGAGAAGTTTCGCGATTTTGTCGAACGCTTCGCCGGCGGCGTCGTCGACGGTTCGGCTAATGATCTGATAATCGCCCAGACCGCGAACGAAGATCGACATCGTGTGTCCGCCGCTGACGACGAGCGAAACGTTGGGTTTGATTTCTGATCCGCCGAAAAATGGCGACAGCAAATGACCCTCGAGATGATTGATCGCGAGATAGGGTTTGCCAAAACCGATCGCCAGGCCTTTCGCAATCGACGCGCCAATCATGAGCGAGCTCGCTAAACCCGGCCCGCCGGTCGCGGCAAAGGCGTCGACCTGCGCGATCTCGATCCTCGCATCGCACACGGTGCGCTCGAGCAACCGCGGCGCGTGTACCAGATGATTGCGCGATGCGACTTCCGGCACTACGCCGCCGAACTTTTCGTGCTCGGCAATCTGCGACGCGACTTCGCTGACGAGCAACTCGTGATCCCGCAAAACGGCGATCGCCGTCTCATCGCAAGAAGTTTCGAGAGCGAGGATTGTTTTCATCACGATCGAGGGACGCGCTCTGTCCGACGAATAATGGGACGGCACAGAGGCCGTCCCTTCAAATTACTTCTTGATCACTTCGCCTTTGGGCGCGTTTTGCTGCGCATAAATCATCACGCCCTTGAGCGCGTCGATCGCCCGCAACATTTGAGGATCGTTGGCCTTGATGAAATTCTTGTCCTCGTCGGGACGAGTCGTGTCGCCGCTGCTCCGCGCGGCAAAAAGCTGTCGTTCCTGGTCGACGCCCATCGGCACGCGAATGTTTGGCGCGACTCCGTTGCCATGGATCACCTGTTTACTCGGCGTATAATATTTCGCCGTCGTGAAACGCAGAGCCGAGCCGTCCGGCAATTGCATCACGTTTTGGACTGAGCCTTTCCCGAAGGTCGTCTCGCCGACAACAATTGCCCGATGTAAATCTTTGAGCGCGCCGCAAACGATCTCGGCGCCGCTGGCGCTGCCTTCGTTGACCAACACCGCCATGGGAAAATGTGGCCGTTCCTTGGCCACACCGGACGTTGAATACTCGCGCTGTTGCGAAGCCACCCGGCCTTGCGTCGAAACCACCTTCGTGTTTGGCGGCAGAAATTGCGCGCAAACGTCCACCGCGCTAGTCAACAATCCGCCGGGATTATTTCGCAGATCGAGAATGAGCGCCTGCATCCCCTGCTTTTGCAATTCATCCAGCGTTTTCGACAATTCATCAGCCGTCGGCTCATTGAATTGAATCAGCCGCACATAAGCGATCTTGAATGAACCTGTCAGCTCCGGATCCAGCAGCCGCGCGCCTTTCACGCTTTGCACTTTGATCTCGGCCCGTTCCAACGCGTAATCCTTCACTTCCTTGGTCGAGGGACGAATCAACGTGAGCGCAATCTTCTGCCCCGGTGCGCCGCGAAGATGATTGATCACGTCCTGCAAATCCATTTTGTCGGTCGCAGTGCCGTTGATCTTTATGATCTGATCGCCGGAAAGAATGCCGGCCCTCGCCGCAGGTGTGTCTTCCATCGGCGTAACCACCGTCGGCAGACCATTCTTGATGGCGACTTCAATTCCGAGACCGTTGAACCGGCTTCGCGTGTCCTCCTGCATGTCGTGGAAATCGTTGGGATCCATGAACTGGCTGTGCGGATCGAGCGAGCTAAGCATGCCCTTCAACGCCGCAGTCACCAGATCGTGATAGCTGGTCTTGCTTCCATCGACATAATCCTGGCGGATCAATTGAAGCGCTTTCGCGAAAATGGCGATCTGCGAGTAACCCGTATCGTCCTCGTCATTGGCGGCCCGTAGCCCGCGAAACTCGAAAGCAAAAACAAGGCTGACGGCGACGAGGCCGAATGTTCCCAGAAGAATGCGGCGTTTCATTTTCCACTGAATCTGAAACAGGCCGCATCTTCGCCCATTCCAAAATTTTTGGCAACGGGCAAAGCGTCGACTAAAGTTGCGCCGCCGTGTTGGTGAGAAAACTGAAAAAAATGCTCGGCTGCGCTTTTGTCGCTGGGGCGATCTTTTTGCCGTTGGCGAGCAGTAATGCCCTGCAAACGCCGGATCAGGAGTACGAAGCCGTGGCCGAGGATTTCATTAAAGGTTATTTCGCCGCGCGTCCCCTTCTTGGCACATCGATAGGCATGCATGAATACGACGGCAAGATCACCGATTACAGCCGCCTCGCGCTCGACGCGGAACTTTTCCGTCTCAAGAAATACGAGGACCGGCTCCAGAAATTCGAGCTGACTAAACTCAGCCAGCGTCAATCGATCGATCTGCGAATCCTGCAGGCGGGAATCCGCAAGGAAATCTTTCAGCGGGAAGCGATGGCGGTCTTCGAGCGCGACCCAATGGTTTATGCGCGAGCGGCCGACGTAAACATTTACATCAAGCGTAATTTCGCGCCGCTGGAGGATCGAGTGCACAGCATTATCGCCATCGAGTCGCAGGTTCCCAACATCCTCATTGCCGCCAAAACGAATCTCGAAGCTGTGCTTCCGAAGCCGAAGGTCGAGCTGGCCATTCAGATCGCAAAAGGTTCGGCCGATTTTCTGCGGAAAAACGTGGTCGAGGCAGTCGCCGATCTGAAGGACGAGCGGCTTCGCGCCGAATTTGCAGAGTCGAACCGGAAAGCGGCAGGCGCTCTGGTAGATTACGCCGGCTGGCTCGAACGCGAACGTCTGCCAAAAGCCACCGCTGATTTCGCGCTTGGCGAAGAAAAGTTCCACCGCATGCTGCTTGAAACGGAACTTGTCGATCTTGCGCCCGAGAAAATTCTCGAGATTGGCCTGACCCAGTTGCGCAAGGAACAGAAAGCCTTCGCGGACGCTGCGCAAAAGATCGATCCCAACAAATCGCCCGCGGAGGTTTATAAATTAATCCAGGCCGAGCATCCGACGCCGGAGAGTTTGCTCGCGGACATTAACAAAGATCTCGAAAGCATCCGGAAATTTGTGGCCACCAGAAAGTTGGTGACGATTCCATCTGAAATCCGTGCCCGGGTGAAGGAAACGCCCCAGTATCGGCGCGCGACCTCGTTCGCTTCCATGGACACGCCCGGCGCGTTCGAAAAACGCGCGACCGAAGCCTATTACTATGTCACTCCGCCCGAGAACGATTGGCCGCAGCTCCAAAAAGAGGAGTGGCTGACGGCATTCAATTTTTACACAGCTGACGTTGTTTCAATCCATGAAGTTTATCCCGGGCATTACGTCCAGTTTCTGCGCTTGAACGCTTCGCCCGCAACCAAAGTGGAAAAGATCTTTGGTAGCTACGCATTCATCGAAGGCTGGGCCCACTATTGCGAGAAATTGATGGTCGACGAAGGCTACGGAACGGTGGCCAATCCCACCGCGGACGACCAAAAGCGCGCGGCCAAATATCGAATGGCCCAGGCCGATGAAGCGATGCTGCGGCTCTGCCGGCTTTGCGTCGCAATCAAGATGCACACCCAAAACATGAGCGTCGAAGAAGCGACCAAGTTCTTCCAGGACAACTGCTACTACGAAGAAAAACCGGCCCACGCCGAGGCGATGCGCGGCACGTTCGACCCGGCCTACCTCAATTACACCCTCGGTAAATTGCAGATTCTAAAATTGCGCGACGATTACAAGGCGCAGGAGGGCGCCAATTACTCAGCGCTGAAATTTCACAACGAGCTCCTCAATCACGGCATGCCGCCAATCCGTTTGCTGCGCGAACTGATGCTCAAGGACAAATCGAAATGGGACGAAGTGCTTTAACCTTCGTCAATCCAGCCCTGGCAACGAAGGCGGCTGCGCCAGCTCGGCTTTCGGCGGTTCCTCGATCTGCGCGAGCTTCGCGTCGAGCTTGGTGATCGTTTTCTCGGTTTCTGAGTAACTTCCGCTCGCGTTCGCGAGATGCCGTCCGAGAATTCGAAAACTCTCCTGGATTTTTGCGAAGTCGCCGCGCAATCGCGATAGCTCGCCCAAGATTTCCTGGGCGCGCTCCTCAACTTTCATCCCGCGCAGTCCCAGCAAAATCGTTTGCACGTAAGCGTAGAAACTGTTCGGTGAAACCGGAATCACGCGTTTGGCCATCGCGTAAGTGAACAATTGGCGATCCTCGGCCACATCTTCCTTGATGATCGTTTCGTAATAGACGTTTTCAGCCGGAACGTACATCAGCGCGAAATCGTAGGTCCCTTCATCCGGTAAAATGTATTTTGTCGCGATGGCGTCGACGTGCTTCTTGACGTCGCGCAAGAACTGTTTGCGAGCAGCAACTCGCTCTGATTCGCCGGTGGCTTCAACCACGCGCTTGAAGTTTTCGTAGGGAAACTTCGCGTCGGCCGGAACCAATCTCTGCCCAACGCGAATCACCGCGTCCACCGCGTCGCCGCTCTTAAAGCGATAAGGCATTGTGTAATGCTCGTGTGGAAGAATTTGGGCGAGCAAATCGCCCAGAAACAACTCGCCCATTCCGCCGCGTAACTTTGGCGCGCGCATGATATGGACCAGCTCTTGCGCCGCCCTGCCGACTTCATGGATTTGCCCAACTTTTTCGCGCAAATCGCCGATCACGCCCGCGGCTTTGTCCAACCGGGTGTTCATCGACGCGGTCGATTGCTGAAGGTTCTGCGTCACCGTTTGTCCGAAAGCGTCCAGTCGCTGTTGCAGCGCATTGAGTTGCTGTTGCAGCATGAGCGCGCCCTGGTTCGGCTCATTTGTCCGCGCGCGCTCGCGGATTAAGACAAACAAAACGGCGATCACGCCGAGCGATGTGACGCCTAGCAAAAGATAAAGCAGCGGACTCACTAATCGCTGATTAATCGATCGCGTTAAAACCGCAACTTCATTCCGCCGTAAGCAGCCGTTCCGAGCGCCGGAAAGCCGAAGACTTCCGAGTAATGTTCGCCGGTGACATTATCCACGCGGCCGAAGATCGACATGTGTGGATTGATCTCGTATTCGGCGGCGATGTTAACGAAGTTGTAGTCTTCGATGTCGAAATTCGGTAGGCCGAAGTGCAATTCCTCCCGCGCGTTTACCCATTTCGCCTCGACCGTGGTACGCAGTTTCTTCCACCACAAATACGAACCCGAAACGTAGACTTCATTGCGTGGACGCCGCGGTAAACGCGAGCCTTGCGGCTGGGAAATATTCGCGTTGTCCGTCTTTTCGGCTTCGAGATAAGTGTAACTCGCGCGTAGATCGAGATCGCTGATCGGCGTGGCGCGCAATTCGGTTTCGACGCCCTGAGTTTCGGCCGCGCCGAGATTCAGCGTCCGGAATTGTCCATTGAACCCGATCACGTTCGACAAATCGTTGTGAAAGTAAGTCGCGCCGACGGTGACGCGTCTGT
>DASZJH010000126.1:0-10275 GCA_035948375.1 Chthoniobacterales bacterium | reverse complement strand
TTGAAGCGGTTGAAATGGCGCTCCACTGCTGCCTTGTCCTGTTCGGTCCAGGCCTTGTCATCGTGCAACCGCGGAACAAGATGCAGCACATAGATAAACTGTTTTGGCTTATCACTCCTGGGCTCCGCTCCTCGAACCGGCTGCAGAACAAGCAAGCATAGCAAAAACGCTGCGAAGCGAATCGTCTTCATTCGGCAAGGTTTATCCGATTCGACTAAAATGCGATAAAGAAACTCGACTGACTCGAGCCGGCGTCGCGGTCCTGTGGCTCGTTGAGATTACGAAAAAGCGCTCTTTCTTCGGTTGAGACTTGGATTGGATGCAACTTTCCGACTTGGACCAATTTTCGCACAAGGGGTTGAAGGGAAAAATCGTTTCCCGACAACGCGCTGATAAACTCGGCCTGGGCGTCGCGCGGATAAATTGCAACCAATGGCTCGGCCCTCTCTTCGATCATTGGAACAACGCCCCGACCATTACCAATTCGCGCGCAAAGATTTCGTAGATAGGCCTCGGTCATGAACGGAGTGTCGATCGCGAGCGCAAGCAGATAATCGCTCTTCATTCGTGACAGGGCCGCGGCGATTCCGCTTATCGGACCATGTGATCGTTGCTGGTCGGGCACAAAATCGACATCTGCCGGGCGCCACAGAGGGTCACTCTTCGCAGAAACAACGATTTGATTGACCTTGAGCCGCCGCAAAAGCTCGATTTGGATTTTCCAGAGCGGCGCGCCCAGAAAAAACATCGTCGCTTTGTCTCGTCCCATCCGGCGCGATTTTCCGCCGGCGAGCAAAACTGCGCTGATCGTCATTTAGAGGCTTCCACGACGCGCGAGGGCGAACGAAGGACGCCGTTGCTCAAAATGCGCGCGCGCAAACCACCGCGCCCGCGCAGAAACTCCTCCGCACCCGGACCGATGGCTCGATTCATCCAGTGACAAGGCCGGCTTTCCTCACTTCCATGGAAGCGAACGCCCTGGATCTCAAAATCTTTTCCAATTAGTTCGTTAAGATCGACATCGCGCGTGAAAACATTTCGGCGGACGCGACTTGGTGAAACGCCTTCCACCTTCAGCGCGCCACAAAGTTCTTCAAAGACCTCCAGAGAAAAAAACGTGATTTGCCCCTTATAATTTTCCCGGTGATCAAAATATCGGTCTCCGCGCAAACCGTGTCCGGCCACGCACTCGGCGGTCGCGACCTCAATCATCGGAAAGTTGTCCGGTTCCCGGCCGTGGTGCCCGATAAAATTATGCCCAGCCGAAATGTAAATGTGACAGATTTCCACCGCGCGAATGATATCATTGGCGCTCGATCCATGAAAGCCGACGGAATTGGACCCGGACAGATTATTCGCCGTCGCCCAGACGGCTCGCTCGAATATCGACACGATGAATTGACGATTGAAGAACCGCTCGAGATCCGGATTGGCGACCAGACGCTCGCGACGACGATGCGCACTCCGGGCCACGATGAAGAGCTGGCTGCCGGATTTCTTCTTTCCGAAGCAATCGTTCGCGCCGGCGACAAGATCGATAAATTTTCGCGGCCGAAATCAGCGAGGAATCGCGACAACATCGTCGTTGTCGATCTTGGCGACGGCAAGAAAGTCAAACTGAACTTCGCCCAACGTTTTGGAACGATTTCGAGCAGCTGCGGTTTGTGCGGCAAGGAAAGCATCGAGGCAATCCGCCAAAATTTCCCCGCGATTACATCGACATCGTGGAGGATCGACCTCGAAACGTTGCTTTCGCTGCCGGACAAACTGCGCGCGAATCAATCGGACTTTGCGCGCACGGGTGGGATTCATGCCGCTGGAATCTTCGATGCGAAAGGGAACGCGTTGATTGTTCGCGAGGACATCGGCCGTCACAACGCGGTCGATAAAGTGATTGGACGCGCGCTTCTAGACGGAAAACTTCCGTTGGATCGACATGCTCTGCTCGTCAGCGGGCGCGCTTCATTCGAGATCATGCAAAAAGCGCTCGCCGCCGGTATTCCGATCGTCGCTTCGGTCTCGGCGCCGTCGAGCCTGGCGATGGAATTTGCGCGCGAAAGCAATCAGACGCTGGCCGGATTTCTACGGCCGCCGTCGTTCAACATTTATTCGCACGTTGAACGCGTGATCCTCGATCAATCGAACTCCAGAGTCACTCCGAGTTCAGATTAAACACCAAGCCGTGGGGATCTTTGATGTAACAACGAGGAACGGACGCATCTTGACTGACGAGCTCGCAACCGGCCGCCAGAAGTTTCTCTTTCGAGGCGTCGACGCCAGCCACACAGAATTCAAACACTGGCCCGGTCCTTAGGGGGCTTCGACCATCTACAAACAACTGGAACGATCCCGTTTCAAATCCGACGAGCTTTTCGGACTTCATCGTAGTTGCCAGACCCAGAACGCTCTTATAAAAGCGTACGGCCTCATCGAATTTCGCGGTGTGGATAATGATGTCTCGGGTGGATCTGAACTTATTCATTGCATTGGTATGCCGGGATTTGGCCGGGACTACCAGCAAGTTATCCGCCGTTTAGTCCGTGATATTCGTGTGATCCGCAGTTAACCATTCTCTTAGATGGCAACAAAATTTGTTCTCATCGGCAGCGGACTGGCCGGCGGATTGCTTGCCGCCTATCTCGGACGTCGCGGATACGAGGTCGATCTTTACGAACGCCGCAGCGATCCGCGCGAAGGAAGTCTCGTCGGCGGTCGCTCAATTAATCTCGCGCTCTCGACGCGTGGAATCCATGCCTTGGAACAAATCGGGATCGCCGATGAAGTTTTGAAGCACGCGATCCCGATGCGCGGCCGAATGATCCACGAAAAATCCGGCGCGCTGCATTTTGCTCCCTACGATGTCGATCCAAACAAGCACATAAATTCGATCGGCCGCGCGGCGCTGAACACGACTGTGATCGAAGCCGCGCAGCGTTTTCGAAATGTGCGCGTCCATTTCAATCACAAGTGCACCGACGTCGATCTTGAACAAGCCGCCGCCCGTTTCGAAACCGAAAGCGGCGTTGTTAGCGCGCGCGGCGACGCGGTCATTGGCGTGGACGGCGCGTTCTCTACGGTGCGACAATCAATGCAGCTCAAGATTCCAACTTTTGAATACGACGAGAGTTATCTCGCGCACGGCTACAAAGAATTAACGATTCCGCCGGATGCGAATGGTTCGTGGCAAATGGAGAAGAACGCGCTTCACATCTGGCCGCGCAGAAGTTTCATGATGATCGCGCTGCCGAATCCCGATGGCTCGTTCACTTGCACGCTGTTTTGGGAATTCGAAGGCCCGCGCAGTTTCGCGACGACTAAGAGCGACGATGATGTTCGTCGCTTTTTCGAAGAAGAATTTCCGGACGCAGTTCAGTTGATGCCGAATCTGCTCGAGGATTTCAAAACGAACCCAACCGGATCGTTGGTGACAATTCGCTGCGCGCCGTGGTTTTACCACGACAAAGTTTGTCTCGTCGGCGACGCCGCGCACGCCGTCGTTCCGTTTTACGGCCAGGGAATGAACGCCGCATTCGAGGATTGCGTTGTGCTCGACGAATGTCTGACGCGATTTCCAGAAGATCGACAGCGCGGATTCGCCGAATATTTCGAGCGCAGAAAAGTTAACGCCGACGCTCTGGCCGACCTGGCGCTTGGAAATTTCATCGAGATGCGGGACAAGACCGCGTCCAGGACATTTCGCGCCAAGAAAAAGCTCGATCACTTTTTGGAAGCTGCGCTTCCCGGAATATATCTGCCGCTTTACGCAATGGTCACGTTCACACGCATTCCGTACGCCGAAGCCGAACGCCGCGCGCGGATTCAGGATGCAATTGTTTATGCTGGCCTGATCACGATCGCGGCAATTGTAATCGGCGTTCTGATTCTGCTCGTTTAATCAAAAGCCGCCGAGGTCGGGTGACGAGGGCCTGATATTCTCGGTGTTACCGCGATGATGATGCGCAGCCGGACGATCTTCGGAATCGTCCACTGACGCGTCGTGATGGTGCGCGCAACTGACCGCAAACAAAGCGCATGCAATACAGACCGCGCGCATCTTGCGCAAGAACGAGCAGCACATGTGACCTAAGACTATTCATTGACGTCCTCGGTTACAATTCCCCATTTGATCTTTGTGGCTGTCGGGGCGGCACCTACAATTCAGGTCGATGACCAACGACCTCACACAACTATCCGCTGATCGCTACGAAATTGCCGACGCTTTGCATCTTTTCGCGTTCGGGCTCGATCATGGCGATCCTGATACTCTCGCCTCCGCTTTGACCGAAGATTGCGTTCTTGATATTCGACCGGCCGGGAAAAAACTTGATCTCGATTTTCCGAAATTGACCGGACGCAAAGCGATTATCGAGACGCTGTTCCTCTGGTCGGTCCGCTCGATCCCAGCCACACCGTGAGCAATCTTCAGATCGAGATCGCTGAAGATTCGGCCACGCTTTACGGATACGTGATGGCGCAACATTTCATGCCGCGCGAAGGTCCCCGGCCGGGAGCGGAGAACGCGCTTTTGATGAATCGCTACGATGGCCAATTGACCCGCGACGATGAGAAGTGGCGGTTTCGGCAAATCATCATCGACAACGCGTGGGCCCAGGGAAATCCTGAAATTCTAAACGCCCTGGCAACGCACCGGGTGCTGGCAGCTAAATCAAAGCGGGCGAAATAGCTCGGTTCGTCGCTCCCCTTGACAGTCTGGGTAAAAGATTGAACAATTCTTTCACCAAGACTGTCTAGGCTACAAGAATTTTATGGCAAAGGAAAAACCAGACCTGGTTTACGGCACGCTCGACATGTTGATCTTGAAAGCGCTCCAACATGATCCCCGACACGGCCTCGCCATCGCCGATCGCATTAAACAAATGTCGAACGATATTCTAAATGTCGAACAAGGATCGTTGTATCCGGCGCTCTATCGACTGGAAGCGCAGGGCTGGATCAAGGCTGAGTGGGGTGTGTCCGATAACAATCGCCGGGCACGCTATTACAAATTGACCGCGGCCGGACGCAAACAACTCGCAGCCGAACAGGAGCATTGGTCGCGCATCACCAAGGGAATCGATTTCGTTTTGTCCGAAGCTTAAAAATTTATGCCGCACGTCCGCGCGTGGTTTTCTCGTTTGTTCGGATTATTCGGCAAAGACCGCCGCAACGCCGAGATCGCCGAAGAATTCCAGGCACATGTCGATCTTCTGACAGAGCGAAACATCGCCGCCGGAATGTTGCCGCATGAAGCGCGCAACGCGGCGCTGCGCGAATTCGGTGGCGTCGAGCAAATCAAGGAAGTCGCGCGCGAACAGCGCGTCTGGTTGTGGGCCGACGAGCTTCTACAGGATTTGCGTTTTGGTATCCGCGCGTTGCGGAAAGCTCCCGGTTTCACAATTGTTGTCGTTGCAACCCTGGCATTGGGAATTGGCGCGACTACCGCAATTTTCAGCGCCGTCGACGCCGCGCTGTTGCAACCTTTGCCCTACTCGCACTCCGAACAGCTCGTCAGCGTGCAGGCTGATTTTCCCGGCATCGCCGCGCAGGACGTTGGAATGTCGCAGCCGGAGTGGCAGGACCTTCAGCAATCCGGAATTTTCGACAATGTTTCGCCGACGTGGTTCGATGAAAATAATCTGACCGGCTCAGATCAGCCGACGCGGGTGCGGCTGACGATCGTGGCTCCGAATTTCTTTGTGCTATTGGGCGCACAGCCGCGGCTGGGCCGGACTTTCGATCCGAAATACAACTCACCCGGGTTTTTGCCGGAGGTTGTGATCAGCGATGCGCTCTGGAAACGATCGTTCGGAAGCGACCCAAATATTCTGGACAAGAGCATCCGGATGGACACCGATTTGTACCGGATCGTTGCCGTTATGCCGCCCGGTTTCGACGCGCCGGGTCGGACGGCTGAAGAAAGAAATATCGAGATTTGGGCCACCACCAGTTTTTATGGTCCGCCCCTGCTTGATCATCCCGCGCGCAACCGGCGCAATCTTCCAACCTTGATTGCCCGTCTTAAACCTGGGCTGACGATCGCGGCGGCGCAGAGCCGGCTGGATACGCTGGTTGCATCCTTGCAGGAGAAATTCCCGGGCGATTATCCGGAACAAAACAAGTGGAGAATGCGATTGGTGCCGCTCAAGGAACGAATGGTCGGCAACCTTCGCCAATCGCTCGTTCTGTTGTTCGCCGCGGTCGGGCTCGTTCTTCTGATTGGCTGCGTGAATGTTGCTAACCTGTTGCTGGCTCGGGCCAGCGTGCGTGCACCGGAAATGGCGCTTCGCCATGCGCTCGGCGCAAGCCGAACACGTTTGATCCGACAAATGCTGACGGAAAGTTTGCTTCTTTCCCTACTGGGCGGGGCCGTTGGATTAGCGATTCTTTTTTCGACTAAAGAATTTCTGCTGCGACTCGTTCCGGACGATTTTCCTCGGCTGAATGAAATTTCGATTAGCTGGACAGTCTTATCTTTCGCTTTGATCGCCTCGATTGTTTCCGGCGTGATCTTTGGCCTGACGCCCGCCTTGCAGGCTCGCCGGCTCGATTTGAATCACGCGCTCACGCTTGAGGGGCGCGGCACGAGCGGTTCTCGCGAGCGCGGGCGAACCCGGCGCGGCCTCGTCATAGCTGAATTCGCGCTCGCGTTAGTCCTGATGATTGCGGCGAGCCTCTTGCTGCGAAGCTTTTGGGATTTGTTGAACGTGCGAGTCGGTTTCAATCCGGAGAACGTCATGAGCGTGCGAACCCGAATGCCGTATCCGAACGACGTTAAGATCGACAAATACGCAACCGAAGCCCAGGAAACGCCGTTCATCCACGATCTGCTTCGTCGGTGCCGATCGCTGCCTGGAGTTGATGAAGCGGCTGTCGGCGATCCCGCTTCGATTCCGCTCGACCAAAGTCAACGTGAGTTAAATGCGCTCGAGGGAAAATTCTTTTTCACGTTCGAAAGATCCAGTGAGCGACCCGAGGGGCCTTCAATGGTCGAAAGATCGCGGGTGACGCCGGAATATTTTCACTTGGTTGGAATTCCGTTGCTGCGCGGCCGATTATTCAACGAGTTCGACGTCGACACCGCTCCGCACGTCGCAGTCGTCAATGAAGCATTCGCACGCACATATTGGCCTAACGAGGATGCGATCGGTAAGCGATTTAAATCGACCAGACCTGATTCTCCATGGATCACTGTGGTGGGCGTGATCGCGAATGCGAGAACCCAATCGCTCGCCCAAATCGACTCGCCGCAGCTGTATGTGAGTGTTTATCAGGACTCGGCGAAACATTTGTCGATCTTCTTGCGCGGACATCTCGACACCTCGGCAATTCCGGATCAGGTGCGCGCGCAGGTACAATCGCTCGATCCGACCCTTCCGGTTTTTGGAGCCCAAACTCTCAACCAAACAGTCTCGGCATCTCTTTCCCAACGCCGATTCTCGATGGAAATGGTCGGGTTGTTTGCGTTGACTGCGCTGCTTCTCGCCAGCCTTGGAATTTACGGAGTGATTTCCTACATGGTGACCGAGCGCACCCGCGAGATCGGGATTCGTCTCGCGCTCGGCGCACAACGGCAGAACATCATTCAAATGGTGATGCGCCATGGACTGAGGCTCGCGATTGCTGGCGCAGTCGTGGGACTGGTTGGTGCTGCGGTTGTTTCTCAATTGATGGCCGGTGTGCTTTACGGCATTAAGTCCACCGATCCGCTCACGTTTGTGAGCGTCGCACTTCTACTGATCGCGGTCGCGCTCCTCGCTTGCTATCTGCCAGCTCGCCGGGCGGTGCGCGTCGACCCGATGATCGCGCTCAGACACGAGTAATGTAAATTTATGCCGCACGTCCGCGCCTGGTTTTCTCGGTTGTTCGGATTGTTTCGTAAAGAACGCCGTGAATCCGAGATGGCGGAAGAAATCCAAGCGCATGTCGATCTTCTGACCGAGCGAAACATCGCCGCCGGAATGCTTCCGCACGACGCGCGCAACGCGGCGCTGCGCGAATTCGGCGGTGTCGAACAAATCAAAGAAGTCGCGCGCGAACAGCGCGTCTGGCGTTGGGCGGATGAATTTCTTCAAGACATTCGCTACGGCGCGCGAATGCTCCGGCGAACTCCGGGATTTTCCATTCTAGCAATCCTTTGTCTCACCCTTGGCATCGGGACCAACGCTGCCGCTTTAAGTTGGATCGAAGGAATTCTCATTCGCCCCTACCCGCTCGTGGCGCATCAGGACCGGATGGTTGCGCTCAGTGGCACGGTTCGCGGCGGCGAAAGGGGCAGCCTTTCCTATCCCGACTTTCGCGATTTCGAGAAGAACTCGGCGCTTTTTGAGTCATTCATCGTCGATAAAATCACAGGCACAACGCTGAGCAATGGCGACCGCGCCGAGCGTTCGGTTGGAGGAATTGTGTCCGCGAATTATTTCGACGCCCTCGGCGTACGGCCAATCCTCGGTCGTGGATTCAGACCAGAAGAAGGCGCGGGACGCAACGCGCATCCGGTCACAGTCATCAGTTACATGACATGGAAGAATCGTTACAAAGGCGATCCCGACATCATTGGCAAGACGCAGCAGCTGAACGGCGTTCAGCACACCATCATCGGGGTCGCGCCGGAAAAATTCCACGGCACCTTCATCGGCTATTCGTTCAACTTCTGGGTGCCGACGTCGATGCAGGAGACGTTCGATAACACCGGCTACAAACTCGAGGACCGCGGCGCGCGCTGGATTGAAGGTTACGCGTTTTTGAAAACGGGCGTGACGCGGCAGCAAGGTCAGGCGGAACTTTCCGCGATCGCGAAACGGTTGGAGAACGATTTTCCCGAAACAAATCGCGGCCACGGCATCGAGATTTTTCCGCTGTGGAAAACGCCGTTCAACGCGGCCGGCGGAATTTCGACGACGCTCGGCATCACCGCGGCCGTCGTTTTCTTTGTCCTGCTGATCGCTTGCGCCAACGTGAGCAATTTACTCCTCGCGCGATCGCTCTTGCGCCGACATGAAATGACGATGCGGCTTGCGCTCGGCGCCGGACGGCGCCGTTTGATCAAGCAACTCTTCACCGAAGGCTTGCTCCTTTCGTTGATCGCCGCGCTCGGTGGAATCGCGGTTGCTTATTGGAGCCGCAATGCGCTCGTGCTCGCCTTTCCGGTATCGGTGCCCGGGATCACGGTTGATTATCCGGGACAACTTGATTGGCGCGTTCTCCTGCTCAGTGTCGCGATCTGCGTTGGATCGACAATGCTTTTCGCGCTCATGCCCGCGATTCAATCGAGCCATATCGATCTTTCCGGTGCACTCAAGAGCGAAGGCTCCGGCGTGGTCGGCGGCAGCGGCCGATCGCGATTGCGCTCGGCTTTAGTGCTGGTGCAGGTCTCGTTGAGTTTTGTTCTCCTCGCCGGCACCGGGTTGCTTTTGCAAAGCCTCCAGCGAATGCAAAACGCCAGTCCCGGTTTCTCAACCAAGAATGTCATCACGTCGGTCGTGGATTTGTTTTCGGCAGGTTACAAACTCGATCGCGCGAAAATTTTTCACACCCAGTTGCTCGATCGCGTCCGCGCCCTTCCCGGTGTCGAATCTGCGGCTTTGACGCGAGTGACTCCGTTCAGTTTCAACCCTCCTTCTTCCGCGCCCATCGAGATCGACGGCTACCAGCCCGCTCCGGATGAGCAACCAAACGCGGATTATCTTCAGGTCAGCGAGGACTATTTGTCCACGCTCGGGATCCCGCTTGTCGCCGGCCGCGAGTTCACTCGAACCGAGGATGAGAACGCTCCCAGGGTCGTGATTATCAATGAAACGATGGCGGCAAAATATTGGCCTGGAAAAGATCCTCTCGGCCAACGGCTCAAAGTGAAAAACGACTGGATGCAGATCGTCGGTGTCGCGAAGAACGTGAAGATCGAGACGAAACTCGAACCTCCGAGGTCGTTCTTTTATGTGCCAGTGCGTCAGAATTTCTTTGTCGGCAACGCCTTGCTCATTCGAACACGTGAAACTCCGGGCGCGATCACGAATGCGCTGGCGCGCGAAGTCCACGCGCTCGATCCGACGTTGGCGCCGTACGCCGCGGATCGTTTGCAAGAGCAAGTGGACGGACGGGGCTACACTCAGCGACTCGCGGCCACATTGCTCGCGATTTTCGGGGGGATGGCGCTCTTTCTGGCCGCGATCGGACTTTACGGCGTCATGTCGTATTCGGTTTCGCAAAGCACGCGCGAGCTCGGCGTTCGCATGGCGCTCGGCGCGACCGTGCGCGATCTCTTGCGCTTGGTTATCT
>DASZJH010000125.1:0-10931 GCA_035948375.1 Chthoniobacterales bacterium | reverse complement strand
GTGCCCCTCTGCGAAAAGGTAAGTGATTTCTTTCAGTTTGAGCGCGCCTTCAAGCGCGATCGGGTAGTTGAATTGGCGGCCAAAGAAAAGCATTCCGCTAACCTCCGCATATTTCTTGGCGATTGCTTTCATCTGATCGCTCAGTTTCAGGACTTCCTCGATTTGAGTCGGCAACGCCTCCAGCGCATCGATCATTCGTTTTCCCTGTGCAGTGGAAAGTTGGCGCATCCGTCCGAGCAGAAGCCCGATCAGATTGAGAATCACCAGCTGTGAAGTGAAGGATTTCGTCGCAGCGACTCCGATCTCCGGCCCGGCGTGCATGTAAACGCCCCCGTCGCTTTCGCGCGCGATTGTGCTGGCGACGTTATTACAAATTCCAAGGGTCCGATATCCCTTGCGTTTGCTTTCGCGCAACGCGCCGAGGGTATCGGCGGTTTCGCCGCTCTGACTGATGGCGAAAACGAGCGTGTGTTCGGTTGGCGGGGTGTTGCGATGGCGGTACTCGCTCGCAAAATCGACATCGACCGAGACGTTGGCGAGTTGTTCGATGACATACTCGCCCGCTCGCGCCGCGTGGAGCGCGGTGCCGCAACCGGTGAGAACGATTCGCACGACATCGCGCAATTCCGCCGGATTCATATTCAATCCCCCCAGCTTGGCGGTGCACTCTTCGTAAGTGAGGCGGCCGCGCATCGCATCGCGCACGGTGTCGGGTTGCTCGCAGATTTCCTTGAGCATGTAGTGCGGGTAATCGCCCTTCTTGATGTCCTCGGCGCTGAACTCGACTTTGCTGACGGCGTGCTCTCCGACTGCGCCGTCGATGGAGCTGATCTCGAAATTGTCACGCTCGACTGCGACCAAATCGAAATCGTTCAGGTAAACCGCGTCGCGAGTGTGGGCGACAATTGCGCTCACATCGCTGGCCAGAAAATTTTCGTCTTTGCCAACACCGAGCACGAGCGGACTGCCGCGCCGCGCACCGACAATAAAATCAGGGATATCCGCGTGCACGACCGCGATGCCGTAAGTGCCGATGACTTGCTTAAGCGCCGCGCGAGTTGCGTTTACCAGACGCGCCTTCGAATCTTTGCCGTCGAGTTTCCGGTAAATGTTTCCAATCAGGTGTGCCAAGACTTCGGTATCTGTTTCGGACCGAAAATTTGAGTCGCCGTCCTGGATGAGTTGTTCTTTGAGCGCCTGGTAGTTTTCGATCACGCCGTTATGAACGAGGGCGATTTTTCCGGTGGCGTCGAAGTGCGGATGCGCGTTCTCGTCGTTGACTTTTCCGTGCGTGGCCCAGCGAGTGTGACTGATCCCGTACGATCCGGTCGCCGGTTTTTGGCCGATGAGTTGGGCCAGCGAAGCGATTCGTCCGGCGCATTTGCGGGTTTCAACGTGATCGCCGTTGATAATCGCGACACCAGCGGAGTCGTAGCCGCGATATTCAAGGCGTCGCAGTCCATCCAGCAAAATAGGGGCGGCTTGCGAGCGCCCAACGTAACCGACGATTCCGCACATATTAGGAGGGGAAATCTGCCATTGTCAGAGGAACACGCAAACGAGCCAGCGAGCAAAAAGGTTGCCGTGATCGCCAGACGCTGAGTTATTGGGGACGTGCAAACGCAAAAGCCCGGCCCGCGCGACTCGGTTTCACCCATTTCCGCGCCCGCGCTTCCGCCCGGAACCACTCAACGGACGCTGGCCATCATCATGGGCGGCGGCGCGGGCACTCGTCTATTTCCATTAACGAAGGATCGATCTAAGCCGGCAGTGCCGCTCGGAGGAAAATATCGCATCGTCGATATCCCGATTAGCAACTGTCTGAACTCCGGGTTGCGCTCGATTTACGTGTTGACGCAGTTCAACAGCATGTCGCTGCATCGACATATGCAAGCCAGCTACAAATTCGATAATTTTTCGCGCAGCTTCATCGACATTCTGGCCGCGCAACAAACTCCGGAAGGTTCGCAATGGTATCAGGGAACGGCCGACGCGGTCCGCCAGAACATGCGCTATTTCCTGGAGCGACCCTTCGATTATTTCCTCATCCTCAGTGGCGACCAGCTTTATCGGATGGATTTTCGCACGTTGCTGCATCAACACGTTCAAACCGGAGCCGATGTCACGCTCGCGACCAAGCCGGTGACGCGGGATCAGGTCGCCGAATTCGGAATCATGCAATGCGGCCTCGATCGCCGCATCACCCATTTCGTCGAAAAGCCGAAGGACGAAAATTTACTCCGAGGCATGGAAATGAACGCCGAGCTTGCCGCCGCGACCGGTTCGCCGGCGAACACCGAACTGTATCAGGCGTCCATGGGTATTTATTTGTTCAACCGCGAAATCCTGGTGCGTTGCCTCGATAATAATCTGGTCGATTTCGGTCGGGACGTTATTCCGCATTCGATCAGAGACAGCAACGTTAGCGCGTTCATTTTCAACGGTTATTGGGAGGACATCGGGACCATTCGCGCATTTTACGAGGCCAACCTCAATCTGACCGAGATCGTTCCGGAATACAGTTTCTTCGAAGCCGACGCGCCGATCTACACGCATCCGCGATTTTTGCCGGGCAGCAAAGTCAATGGCGCGACGTTGCGCCAGGCCCTGATTTCGGACGGCTGCATTATTTCCGATGCGCACATCGAGCGCAGCGTAATCGGGATTCGCAGCATCATCGAAAGCGGCGCGACTATTCGGAACAGCGTCATCATGGGTGCCGATTACTTCGAACAAGATCGACAATCAGGCGGCGACGTGCCGCCAATCGGTATCGGGCGCAATTGCGTGATTGATCGCGCCATCATCGACAAGAACGCGCGGATCGCCGATGGCGCTGTAATTACGCCCGAAGGCAAACCGTTGAACGTGGACGCCGATAATTATTCTATTCGCGACGGAATCGTGGTTGTTCCGAAGAATGCCGTTATTCCGGCGGGAGTTTGGATTTAGCCGGTCGCGCTTAGCGGTGATCGGTCATGTTAGCGAACTGACCGCCGGTTTCCCATTTCTCCTGTTTGTTCCAAGGCATGGTTCCTTCCTGTTTTTCATCCGGATCACTAACCAGCGCAACGTGCTCTTTTTGGCTGGCGCACGAAACGAGCATGCTCGCGGCCGCCAATAACAAAACAGCTGCAATCTTCCTTTCCTGCTTACGAATTTGAGCCAGCATAAATAACAATGTCTCCCGGTTGCACCTGGACGCCACGCGCCAGCGTGCTGGTGATGATATCGCCGATGGCGGTGGCCGGTTCAACTGAAGAAATGCGGATTTTTCCAATGTAGGTGCCGTCTCGCACGACGAGCATTTCGGAATGCGCCTCGACACCATTGCGGCCGCCAAGATTTAGGACCACAAAATTGTAAGCCTGATTGACGGCGAGGATTGTCCCCCGGACACCGATCTTACCCCGCGCAACGGCCCGCCGCTTTTTCTCATCCTCCAGCTGCGAAGATCTTTCTTTCACGGCCTGCATTTTCTCGGAGAGAAGGCTTTTCTCCCGCTCGGCGCTGTCGAGTTGCTGCCGGGCATCGTTCAGCTGCGCCTGCAATTCGATGGTGGTTGGTGCGCCTGGGTTGTCGGAAGCCGGTTGTTTTTCCTCGATCTGCTTCTGCAACGTTGAAATCTCGCTTTCCTTATCCTGGAGCTTGGCTTCGAGTTGTTTCTTTTCGTTGAGGAATTGGGCGAGCTGTTCTTCCAACGCAACGGTTTTCTCGTCACGCTCTGCTAGTTTTGCCTGGGCTGTGGCGACCGCGGATTCACGGGCTTTCAGCTCATTTTCTTTTTTGAAACGGGATTGCTCGGCGCTTTCGCGCGCAGTCACGGCCTCAGCGACTGTTAGGCGAAGATTTTTCACTTTCAAGAGGTTGAGCGCGCCAAGAACCGCAGCGATCGCCAGCAGAAGAATGGACCCCCAAATCAGCCTTTTCGACGTCGGCGTAAAGGTATTGCCCAGGGGGAGCACGAATGGACTGTTTAACTAATGGACGGCATAAAATGCAATCCTGGATTTCGGGATTGTTGCGCCGTTCCGGCTCCCAGCCTATAACAGCAGCATGGGCCAACAGCACCGTGTTCGATCTAAACGCAAACGTCGCAAGGCGTATTTAAAGCGAAAAAAGGCAGCGGCGCGTCCGAAACAACGTGAATCTTCACGTTCACGAAGCAAAAAAGAAACGTCGCCGGCGTAAGATCGACATCTTCTGGTTCGCTCGCCGGGCACGCACTAGGATACCGGGTGCGCGCGAATTACCTCATTGTTGACGGCCACAGCATCGTTTTTGCCTGGCCCAAATTGCGCAAACTTCATGGTCGCCGCCCATCGCTCGCGCGTGAGGCCTTGCTTAAGCAACTGCGTGATTATCAAGATTGGAGCGGGAAGAAGGTCGTCGTTGTTTTTGACGGCCAGGGTTCGCGAGTAAGCGAAACGCGCGCTCCGCATGATGTTCAAGTCTTTTATGCTCGTCGCGGCCAATCGGCGGACGCGGTCATCGAGCGATTAGCGTGCAAATATGCCTCGCGATTCGATGTTACGGTTGCGACTTCGGATTTGTTAGAAATGGAAACGGTGAATGCCTGCGGCGCGGCGTGTGTTTCGCCCGAAGGTTTACGCGAACTGATCGAGGCGGCGCGAAATAGCTGATC
This sequence comes from Chthoniobacterales bacterium, assembly GCA_035948375.1. Lineage (GTDB taxonomy): Bacteria > Verrucomicrobiota > Verrucomicrobiia > Chthoniobacterales > UBA10450 > AV40. The sequence goes on along the minus strand of DASZJH010000125.1, from coordinate 6,286 downwards.
AAGCTGCGCCGGCCAGGACTGCCTGTTGGCCATTCGGAGTAACGCGTTTGCGTTGCTGACACGTTGCGAGAACGCGGGCAAGAACACAGTAAAGTTGTTCGATCGGAAGATTCTTGCTGACGTACCCGTTTGCTCCCGCATGCAAAGCAGCGTGCATTTGTTCCTCGTCATAGCCGACGCCGGTAAACACGACTATGGGAAGTGCCGGATTCATCTCACGCATGAAAGAGATGAGCGAAATGCCATCCACCTTCGGCATCTTAAGATCGACAATCGCGACTTCGCAGTCGTGATCGGCGAGCCAGGAAGCGGTTTCAAAGCCGTCGGTCAGGGCGTGGCAAGTGTGCCCGCGCTGTCGGAGATACGTGACGAGAAACTTCGCGATGCCGGGGTCATCATCGATGATGAGGAACTGGGAATATTCGCGTTTTGGCGAGCTCATTGCGTTATAATTTCTATAATGCGTAAAGCAGCTCCCTTGCCACGCCCCGATCTCGGCTGGCATTTCTCCCTGGGGGAATCTACATGCTCAATTAATTTACAGCCCGAGCTTTTTCTCGATTGCTTTGACCCTGTCGAAGAGCTTCCCAAGCCGGTGGATCCAGGCGATTTGCCGCTTGGCTTCCGGTAATGGGACTGCCGGGGAACCGAACCACGCGCCGCCGGGGAGATCTTTGGAAATCCCGCTTTGGGCGGCGATGACCGTGTTATCCTCGATTGTCAGATGACCGATAACGCCCACTTGGCCGGCCATCATGACATTCTCGCCAATGCGAGTGCTGCCCGAGATGCCGGTTTGCGCCGCGATAATTGAATTTTTTCCAACGGTGACGTTGTGGGCGATCTGGACAAGGTTGTCGACCTTTACCCCTTGCTGAATCCAGGTTCGGCCGAATCGGGCACGATCAATGGTTGTGTTCGCGCCGATCTCCACATCGTCGTCAATTTGAACAAATCCGATCTGCGCAATCTTCTTGTGCCTTCCTTCCACAAGCTCGAATCCGAAACCATCAGCGCCGATAACTGCGCCGCCATGAATGATTACGCGTGCGCCGATGCGTGTTCGTTCACGGATGGTGACGTTCGGGTAAATCAGACACGACGGGCCAATGGCGGTCTCATGCCCGACGTAACTGCCAGCGCCGATGACTGTGTTGTCTCCAATTGCCACGTTCGCTTCGATCACGACGCTCGGTTGAATCGAAACATTGTGTCCAAGTTTTGCGCTCGGATCGACAATGGCCGTCGGATGGATTCCAGGCGGGAACCGGATGGGCTTTGGGGCCAACTTCAGCACAACCTGCTCGAATGCTTTCGAGGGATTGGCCACGCGGATTTGCGCGGCCGCAGTTTGCTCGGAAAAATCGAGTGGAACAAAAATCGCCGAAGCGCACGTTTTGCGCAGGCGCGCCAGATAGCGCGGATCGCCATAAAACGTGACTTCGCCCGCTACAGCCTCGGAAAGCGAGGCCGCGCCGCTGATCTTTTGAGTTGGATCGCCGCCTCGCAATTCTCCACCGGAGAAGGTCGCGAGCTCCTGGAGCGTGAACGTCACGTTTTCTTTCTAAATTGTGGAGGCGCTTGTGCCAAGCGCCTACTGGCACGCTCTGTGATTGGCAATAGTCGGCTTAAGTATTCGATGCGTCGAAAATGCTCTGAATGGATTTATCGAGCACGGCATTGAATTCAGCGTCAGATTGCTGCGCCGTCAGCCCTTCAACTAGCGCGCGGGAAAAGCTGGCGACGACGCCATGCTGTTTGCGCAGCCGATTGTTTGCCTCTTCTCGCGAATAGCCGCCGGAAAGGGCAACCACCCTCACAACCCTGGAATGTTTGACAAAGTCGGCGTAAAAGTCGCCCTGTTCTGGCAGCGTAAGCTTGAGCATGACGAACTGACCAGCTGGCAATTCGTTGAGCTTTTCGAGGATGGCTGCTTTGAGTAACTGCTCCGCTTTTGCCTTTTCCGGGCAGCGGATATCAATTTCCGGCTCGAGTATCGGCACGAGATCCGCGGAGATAATCTGCTGCCCGACTTCGAACTGCTGGAGCACGATGTCATTGATACCTGCGTCGTCGGCTTGTTTGATTACCGAGCGCATCTTGGTTCCGAAGATGTGTTTCGCCCTCGCTTTATCAAGGAGTACGCCCAGCTTCGGCATGGGCTGCATCAACTGAACCCCGTCCTTCTCAGCAGCGAGGCCTTGATCCACTTTCAAAATTGGCACGACGCGTTTCACGTTCCAAAGATAGTCCGCGGTGGGTTGCCCTTCGATTTCTCTGTCCATCGTGTTCTCGAACAGAATGGCACCGATAACCCGCTCCCCGTTGAAAGCGGGACTGGTGATGATTCGGGTCCGCATCTGATGCACGATGGTGAACATTTCTTCATCGCTGGACCACGCATTCTCTTGTATTCCATACTGGCGCAGGGCTTTCGGAGTGCTGCCGCCGCTTTGATCCAGCGCCGCGACAAAACCCGGACCGGTCTTAATTTTTTGCAATTGTTCTGCGTCAACGGCGATGGATTTCATGATGTCTCTTTGGCGAAGCCTCAAATCGCGAGTGGCAAATCGCAACTCGAAATTTCGTTAATCGGCTGCCGCGCGCGTTGCCGGTAGCACGACGCTGACCTGGGTTCCTTTGGACGTCGAATCGACTTCCACTCGACCGTGATGATCGAACACTGTGCGTTTGACAATTGGAAGGCCCAAGCCCATCCCGCGCGGCTTGGTCGTGCAGAAGGGTGAGAAAATCTTTTCCTTTATCTCGGGGTCGATGCCTCGGCCGTTGTCTCGCACCGTGACAATTACAGCGGACGGTTGCTTGCCTTCCCGGATGGGCTTCGCCAAAAGCGTGATCCGAGGCTTGTTGCGATCGACACTGGCTTCGGCGGCGTTGGCGACGAGGTGGGCGAAAGCTTCCGCCAGCGCCTTCTCGTCTCCGAGAACTCGCGGAAGATCGCTGGGCAATGAAGTTTCTATCTCGAGCTTGCCGTTAACCCCAAACCGCGACCGCGCAATTTCCAAACCTTTTTTCACCGATGTTCGAACGTCGATTGACTTTAAGATGAGCTCGGGCGGATGCGCGAAGTTATTGATTTGGGTGATGATTTTGTCCAGGCGATCAATTTCCTGGACTACGATCTGATTGAACTCTTTGCGAAAATCGGCGTCGTCGAAACGCTCGGGGAGAAGTTGAGCGAAAGTTTTTATAGCCACGAGCGGATTGCGGATTTCGTGCGACATGCTCGCGGCGAGGTCGGTCCAAAATGCGGCTCGATCGACCAGCGCCTGCTTCTCACGCAACGTTTCTTGCGCGGTGAGATCGTTGATGACCGCCACTGCGCCGAGGGACACCCCGTTGTTGGAAAGCTGGCGCGTTTCTACAGAAATTGATCGGCGCGTGTTGTTGTCGATCCAATTCTGCGGTAGGGGCGCCGTTTTCGATTCCAGCGCTTCCCGAAGCAAGCTCGCCAACTTGTTACCGACTCGTTCCACCGGCCTGTTTAGCGCATCGGCGCTGGAAAGACCGAGAATTTTTTCGGCCCGTGGATTAAACCAGCGAACCGTCGCATCGGTGTCGACGGCCACGATCCCGGGCGGAATCGACTTCAGCAGCGTCTCGGCCAGCGTTTTTTGCATAGTCGCTTCCGTGTAGAGAAGAGCGTTCTCGAGAATCGTGGAGGCGTGCTCGCCCAACATGGTTAGCTCTCCGAGTTCCCGGTCGTCGAAAGCTTGTCCGGTCACATGATGACCAAAAAAAAGCCAGCCAATAACATTCCCGCTCGCGTTCAACGGGACAATTACTTCTGCTCCGAACATGTCCAAGGCCCGGCGCATCATGGCGCGTTGCCGCTGATCTTGCGTTTGGAGAAGATGAATACGTGAAATCAAATGGGCGTTTAGCTCAAACCAGCGCACGAGCGCATCGCGTTCGCCAAATTCAAGTTGATCTGTCTCGGGCAGGCAGCGCAGACCGGCGAGAAGACGGTACGGATCTCCTTGCCGGTTTCGCGCGAAAAGGCCCACCCGGCTGACGCCGGCGGCGTCGGCGACGGCTTCGACGATTGACTCGACAAGCGCGTCAAGTTTGTCCAGACGACGCAGAACGCGCGGAAAGCGCAGCAATGGCAACGTTCTGTTACCGTCGCTAGTAGCTCTAGTGGATTCGGGTTTGGGGAAATGGTCTGCGCTCATCGTTGATGTTTCGCGAAAGTCGCGGTTCTCCTGCAGAATTCTTTGGTAATCGAAAGCGCGTTCTAGCAGCGCTTGAAAACGTCGCCGTTCCAGGTCGAGTTCTTCCACCGCATAAATTCCCAGCTGTTCAGCATCGCGAAGCGGTTCCGATTTCGCAATCCCGAGCGCGATGATCAGAACGTCTGGCTGTTCGCTGTGAATTTGTTCGAGCAATTCGCGTGATTCCTTTGCTCGCAGGTCCATCATTAGCACCGCCGGGCCGGTTTGCTGAAGCACCGGCTCGAGGCGAGTGGCATCCGCGACATGGCGCACTTGCGAGGACGCGCGCAAGAAGGCGCGGGTTTTGCGAACCAAATCGGGGTCTTGCGTGTATAGAACCGAAACTGGAGAGAAACTCATGCAGCGGCCACCTTGCTATCGAACCGTACTAACGGCAGCAAAATATGAAACACTGTTCCCTTTTGCAGCTCGCTCTCAACTTCGATTTGGCCCCCATGTTCCTGAATGATTCCGTGAACTACCGATAACCCTAACCCTGTGCCGTAATCTTTGGTTGTAAAGAATGGATCAAATACGTGGGCGAGATCTTCGGGCTTAATCCCTTCACCCGTATCGCGAATACTGATCAGCAACGCCTCAGGCGCCTGGCTAGCGCCGTTGCTCTCGCCGTTACCATACGCGCGCGGATTCACCCAGTGCTCGTCCTTGCGAATCTCGGTTTGGACCGTCAATTCGCCTTGAGTTTTCATCGCATCCATGGCGTTGAGGAAAAAGTTTAGAAAAACCTGCTCCAACTGATCCGCGTCACCATGAATAGTATCGATCTCGGCCTGCCAAGAGCGCTGTAATTTTATGTCTTTTTGGTAGAGCCGGTGGCCGACAAGGGTTAGCGCTTTCTCCAGAACCTCGTGCGCGTGCAGTGGCTTCAGAATCGGTTTTGCCGGGCGAGCGAAACGAAGCAACTGATTCACCAGCGAGTCAATTCGATCGATTTCGTGTCCGATTAAATTCGAGAAGGTATCGCGAAAATCCGAATCCTGATAACGCTCAGGCAGAAGTTGGGCGAAGGTCTTGAGGGATACGAGGGGGTTCTTGATTTCATGCGCCATGCCGGCGGAAAGAGTCCCGAGGCTGGCCAGGCGATCGCTGCGCCGGACCTGGTGTTCGAGCCGTTTGATTGCGGTAACGTCGGTCAACACCATCAGCGCGCCAAGTACTTGTCGATCTTGTCCGTGGAAAATCGACGTGCTGGCGCGAATCATTATGTCCGTGCTTTCGAAGTGTAGAGTTAACTCGCAGTCTTGCTGGCTTTCGCCGGTTTGCAAAGTTGTAACTAGTGGCTCCGCCAATTCCATCGGCAAGACATCGAGCTGTCGGTCGAGCATTTCTTCCGAATTCAATCCGGTGATTTGCCCGGCTTCATTATTGAAGACAGTAATGCGGCCGTCCGTGCCGGCCGCGATTACACCACTGGTCAGGTTTTGGAGCAGGGTTTCGTTATAAACCTTTGCGTTTTGCACCTCGGTGAACAGCTCGGCATTTTCAATCGCTACCGCCAGTTGTCCGCACAAGACCTGAAGTGCGCCTTGCTCGGTCGCGCCGTAGATTCTGCCGGATTTTCGAGCACCGAGGAGCAAAACGCCGGCGAGATGGTCGCGCGCGAAAATTCCCATCGCCAGCGCGATTTGCAGTGAATCCAGTTGTCGCATCACGCGCTGAAGTTGGGCAGTCTGACGAGCGCGATGGAGTTCATCGAGCACGATCGGTTCACGGCTTGATTCCAACTGAGTGATCGTTGCCTGGTCGCCGAGCATTTCCAGGAATTGACGTGAGCCCGGCTCCACCGCTGGGTAACGCTGCGAAAATCCGTGCTTGTCTCGCATGAGAATGAAAACCCGGTCAGTGCCGACCGCTTCGGCTACGTTGTTGGCAAAACGATCCAGCAGATCGCGCAGCGTCGTAACTGACGCGAGAATTTTGGCCGCTTTACTGACCGTTGCTCGAAAATCAAGTTGGTGCGATCCGATGAAGAGCCGCTCTGCGAGACGCTGGGATATGCCGCGCGCTGGCGCCATTGCGAAGGCGATCGC
>DASZJH010000124.1:0-32783 GCA_035948375.1 Chthoniobacterales bacterium | reverse complement strand
TGGACCGCAGGCAGCGCTACCGCCTATGCTTTAACATTGGGTAGTTCGACAAGAACTATTGATATCTACAACTCCGGCACCATCCACACCCTTTCGGTCACTGTCAGCAACATTCCTACCGATGGCCGAACCGTTTTCGCTACCCTCTATTCCCAGGTGAACAATACCTGGGTAAGGAACTCTTACACTTACCATGCCTCTAATGGAGCCACGACACCCACTCCGACCCCGACTGCCACGCCAACCCCGACGCCTACCGCAACGCCCACGCCCACCGCGACACCGACGCCTACTGCGACTCCAACAGCAACGCCTACTGCCACTCCCACACCGACGCCAGGCTCGGGACCAGCAGTGATGATTAGTCCTGCGCAGGGATCGACCTTTACCGGTTCGACCGTTACTTTCAAATGGACCGCAGGCAGCGCCACTGCCTACGGTTTAACACTCGGTAGTTCGGCTGGCGCTGCAGACATCTATAATTCAGGCACCGCCTTGCACACGCTTTCCCAAACGGTGACAAATATCCCGACCGACGGGCGCACCGTCTACGTTAGGTTGTATTCCCAGGTCAACAACACCTGGAGTTTCAAGAGCTACACCTACACAGCATTCCGCTGATTGGCTGTCCGCCAACTTCACGACGAACCGCCACGACCAGTTAACGACTTGAAATTGCCAGTTCACCCCATCCACTAATGGGATAGACAAAAAAAGGAATAGCCAAACATTGCAGCACGGCCGGTCATAGTCGTCGCGATCCGTCTTCGAGCGGCTGGCGTCATCACCCAACGCGCGGCATCCATGTTTTTTGTGTGCGTATTTGTGCGTACGACCACTTCCACGCCGCGATTATACGAGGGAAATCGGGATTTTCTACATAGGTTCGAGTCCTAGGGAAGCTCGGTCTAGCACAAATCCTAGTACAATCGACCGTTTTGCGGCGACCGCCTTAGGCAAACAACGTCACACGCGCCAGACTTACACTCGTGTTTAGCTTGGATTCGCTTCGGGCTAAATGTCCCGTCTCAACGCTAGGAGCCCGGCAGTGTTGCGCGTATCTGTGTGATCATTTCCTCCACTCTTCGTAAGTCCTTGCGGCGACCTTTCTCGGGTTTCAGCTTACGGCTACGGAGCAAGACGATTAACTTGTCGATGTGATCGATCCGCTCGCGACGCAATCGTTTTGCCGTCTTCAAGCCGGCGACAGAATTAATCGTTTCAGCCAGCGAAATCTCGAGACGAGCCTCGTAAGCGTGCAAGGTCTCGCGCAACTCGCGTCGCAATGCTGCAAGCTGCGACAGGATCAGCTGAATCTGGAGCTTCATGTGAATCTCGCGCTTGCAGTTGCTCTTCATATTGCGGCAGCGCCGAGTGGACCAGTGAAGTTTGAGTGCTCCATCGGGTTATAGTTTCAACACCATCGCCAAAATCGTCCAAATGATCGCAATTCGATAAAGAATGTAAATGCGTCTACGCTTGCGATATCGCCGGCTGGAGTGAAGGGCTGAGTGTTTTAAGGCGAACCGGCGAAAGAGCTCGGTAAAGAAAGTGCGCAACGTTCGCACTTGTTTGCTATCGAGCGATCGAACGTCGTTGGCGAACGACATTCCTGTGAAGAATAGATGACGCGTTGTCAAAATCGCCGAGATGGAACTGTTAGATCTAACAATGAGCGCCCGTTTCAGGAATCGGCAGTAAGGCGGTAGCCGAAACCGCGCACAGTCTCGATGGTATTGGCTGCTCTACCGAGCTTATGTCGGAGCCGCCGAATATGCGTATCAACCGTTCGCGTGTTGATGTAAGCTTCATACCCCCATGCGCCGGTGAGCAACATTTCCCGCGAATGTAGCCGTCCCGGCTTTTTCAGCAGCATTGTCAACAACTTGAATTCAGCGGTCGTCAGGCGAATCGGTTTTCCAGCTACCTCGACGCGGTGTCGAATCGGATCGAGGGTGATCAAGCCGCAGGCCAACCTTTCATCGTCCGGTGTCATCGTGCGGCGTCGCTCAATCGCTTTTATTCTCAAAATGACCTCCCGCGGACTGAACGGTTTGGTCACGTAATCGTCTGCACCAAGCTCCAGACCGTTCAATCGGTCGGCTTCGGTGGCTTTTGCGCTAAGAATGATTATCGGAATGTCGCGAGTAACGCGATCGGACTTCAGTATTTGGCAGACCTCGATTCCGGTCATTTTTGGCAGCATCAAGTCCAAAATGATCATCCACGGCAGCTCTGTCCGTGCCTTCTCCAAACCGGTCCGCCCATCCATCGCCGTGGAAATCGTGTAACTTGAGTCTTTCAAGAGGTTGAGAGCGAGCAAATCGATCACGTCCTGCTCGTCTTCAATGATGAGCACCGTTTTGTTTTTGTTTTGTTGCGCTGGCATTTGATGTCGCGAGTGCGGAGCGCTATCCCGATTTGGAGTAACGACCAAATCGATGGTTGAATTTGGCTGAATCATTGGAGCAGCAACTGAGCGTTCTCATCGAATGCTCAGCCCATCATAAGGGCCCGAAGATGGCGGTTTTATGACCGTTGCGTTAAAGTTGCGTTACATCTCGCGGTGCTTATTTCGTTCAAAAAGTGTATCGCATCCGCTTTTTACCGCTGTCACAGGTCTGCAACATTTGGTCGCGAAAATGTAACTACGCCTGTCTTGAGGGCTGTTTTCTCAATCGCATAATCAGCGCGTGCGAGTCCGCAAACATCGCGTTTCTTTTCGATCGAGGTGCGATAAAAGCGCGGCGACCCGCGCTGTTTTCTCGATATCGATCTTGCTTTGGTGCGCGGGCAATTGTGCTTTTGCGATTGAATCCGTCCCGCAAATCGGCCCGCTATTTATCAAGCAATATCGGGTTCTCGGAGCCCATCGCTTAACCAAAATCGAGATCGAACGGGCGGTTTATCCGTTTCTCGGGCCAGGGCGTGGGCCGCAGGATGTCGAACAAGCGCGGGCCGCCCTAGAAAAGGCATATCAAGCGAAAGGCTTTCAAACGGTTTCGGTCCAGATTCCCCCGCAGCAAGGCACTGATGGCGTCGTGGTTCTCAACGTGATGGAAAACACAGTCGGACGCCTGCGCGTGCGCAACTCGCATTACTTCTTGCCTTCGACGATCAAAAAGAATGCGCCTTCACTTGCTGAAGGCAGCGTTCCTAACTTCAACGAAGTCACGCAAGACATTGTTGCGCTGAACCAATGGCCGGACCGGCGAATCACGCCCTCACTCAAGGCCGGCGTTGTTCCCGGAACAGTGGATGTCGATCTTTCGGTCGAGGACACTTTTCCGCTTCACGGAAGCGTGGAACTAAACAATCGCTATAGCGCGGACACCGATCCTCTGCGAGTGAACGCGTCGCTCAGCTACAACAATATTTGGCAGCTTGGCCATTCGATCGGCGGCAGCGTCCAGCTTTCGCCGGAAGATATTAATCAAGTCCTGGTTTATTCCGCTTACTACGTCGTTCGATTCGCCAATCCGAGCTGGCTGACGCTGATCGCCCAGGGCGTAAAACAGAATTCGGACGTCTCAACGCTTGGCAGCATTGACGTTGCGGGCAAAGGCGAAGTGATCGGCGGTCGTGCCATCATCACGTTTCCGCAGCTTACGAATTTCTTCCACTCGCTCACGCTCGGACTCGATTACAAACACTTCGATCAAAACGTCACGATCGCCGGCATAATGACGCCCACGCCGGTTTATTACTATCCGTTCAGCGCCAACTACACTGCGACCTGGGCGCCAAAAAGCTCCATCACGACTGTTGACTTCGGAGTGACGTTCCACGCTCGCGGAATGGGCAGTCGGCCTAGCGGGTTTGATTTCAACCGTTTCGACGCGGACGCGAACTTTATTTATCTGCGCAGCGACTTTTCGCATCAGCATGATCTGCCGTTCGGATTCCAAGCGTTCGGAAAGATTCAGGGCCAGGTTTCCGATCAGCCGTTGATCAACAGCGAACAATTCGCTGGTGGCGGTCTGCCGACCGTGCGCGGCTATCTCGAAGCAGAAACGCTGGGCGATAACGCGGCTGCCGGAACCCTTGAGTTGCGCAGTCCGAATTTGCTCAGGGCGTTAGGCGCCCAGGCGAACGAGGGTCGCATCTACATCTTTGCAGACGGCGCTTATCTGGAGTTGATCAACCCGCTGCCGGAACAGGATTCTCAATTCGCACTGGCGAGCGTTGGAGCAGGTGCTCGCGTCCGATTTCGAAATCATTTCAACGGCTCGATCGACGCGGCCGTGCCCTTCATCAGTCAAACCCAAACCGCCGCGCTCGATTGGCGCCTGACGTTTCGCCTCTGGGCTGACTTCTGAGTTCCAAAACCAAAACCCAAAACATGAAAACCAATCTCGTTAGATCGACATTGTTGCTGGCGGGCATTTTGTTTTTGTTCTGTGCGAACAATTCCCAAGCCTCCTGGTGGAACAAAGAATGGACAATCAGGAAGAAGATCGACATCGACACGACGACTGCCGGCGCGCCCATAGCCGATAACATCGGGACAACCGCGATCTTGATTCGCCTGCATGATGGCAATTTCAAGTTCACTGAGGCCAAGGAAGACGGCGGCGACATTCGATTCGTCGCCGGCGACGACAAGACGCTTCTCACGTACCACATCGAAAAATATGACGCGCTTCTAAACGAAGCGTTCGTCTGGGTAAAAATTCCCGATCTCAAACCCGCCGCGAAAACGACGTTTTGGTTGTACTACGGCAACAGCGGCTCTAAAGCGACGCGCGTCGACGATCCGAAGGGAACCTACGACGTCAATACCGCGCTGGTTTATCATTTCGCTGAGAGCAATGCGCCGGCTCATGATTCGACGACTTACAACAACAACGCACAGAATCCGGCCGTTCCAGTTCTCGGCTCGCTGATCGGTCCCGGCATTCGTTTTGACGGAACCCATCCGATCATAATTCCAAACTCGGAATCGCTCGCCTGGACCGACACATCGACGCTGACTTGGTCGGCGTGGGTCAAACCGACGGCGAATCAGCCGAGCGCTATCATTTTCAAGCGCGAAGGCTTCAGTATCGGCGCGGACAACGGAAAGCCATTCGTTGATGTGAATGGTACGCGAGCTGCCGGTGCGCAGCCGATGGCGCCGGGTTCCTGGCACCATGTTGCCGTTACCGCCGCAGGGCCAACCATCACTCTATATATAGATGGGCAGAACGCCGCCACTCTAAGCGCTTCGCTTCCGGTCTCGACAGGCAACATGTCCCTCGGTGACAGCTTCACCGGCGAAGTCGACGAGTTGGAGATCTCAAAGGCCGCTCGGCCAGCTGGATTCATCAAGATGGCGGCGATGAATCAGGGCCCGGACAAAGCGCCGAAATTGTTTGCTTTCGCGTCAGACGAAGTAAAGACGAGTTGGTTCAGCGGCGGGTATGTCGGCATAATTCTCAGTTCGCTTACGGTCGACGGCTGGCTGGTCATCTGCGTGCTCGTCGTGATGTCCGCCATTAGCTGGGTCGTGATGGTAGGCAAAGCAAAGTTCCTCAAAGCGACCGTTACCGGAAACAAGCAGTTCTTCGAAGACTGGAAGGATGTCGCGGCCGATTTGAGTTTTCTCGACCAGGCGGACACGCGAAAAGTGCTTTCGCTGGGCGGCAGGATCGACCATCGCGAAGCGCAAGTCGTCAGGCATTCCTCCGTCTACCGCATTTACAAAATTGGCGCGCAGGAAATTCGACACCGCTTGGACTTCGAAGGCGCAGCAAAGACCCATTTGCTCTCCGCGCGATCGATCCAAGCGATCCGCGCAATGCTCGACGGCGCACTTGTGAAGGAGCAGAACAAATTAAATCGACAAATGGTGCTGCTGACCATTGCGATTTCGGGCGGCCCGTTCCTTGGTTTGTTAGGCACAGTCATTGGCGTCATGATCACGTTCGCGGCGATCGCGGCACAAGGCGACGTGAACGTCAACGCGATCGCGCCGGGCATCGCTGCCGCGCTCGCGGCGACAGTCGCCGGTCTGGCCGTCGCGATTCCAGCGTTGTTTGGTTACAACTATCTGCTGTCGCAAGTCAAGGAAGCGGCCAGCGACATGCACATCTTCATCGACGAGTTCGTCACCAAGATCGCCGAATACTACGGCGGAAGGCCCAACGGACGGCGGAAGGGCAACGGTGAGCGCGAGGCCGAAGAAGCCGAGCTGGAGATGATCGCCTAACGAACTGAACAAGATCGACAACCGCGACCATGCAAGTTCAAGGCGAAGACAAACCCTACGACGACATCAACATCACCCCGATGTTGGATCTCGCTTACGTGCTTCTCGTCATCTTCATCCTGATGACGACCGCAACCGTTCAGGGTTTGAAGGTTAATCTGCCGAAAGCGAGTAACACGCCAAGCCTTGCGAAGCCGCAAACCAAGGCGATCACGATCAACAACGAAGGAAAAGTTTTCCTCGACACGGTGCCGGTCACTATTCCGGAACTCGAACAACGGTTGAGCGCGGCGAAAGCACAAAATCCCGAGGTCCCGGTGGTTGTTCGGGGCGACAGCCTGACTCAATACCAGGCGGTCATGGACGTACTCGATGTCATTGGCCGCATCGGAATCTCGCAAATCGGTCTCGCGACCAAACCACAGGGCAAATAGCGCGATATGGACTTCGACGATCAACCGGAACCGCCACCCCAAAGTTTTTTCAAAAGATTCCGCATCGCGACCATTGTCACCGCGGTTGTGATCGGAGGAATTGTCGTCGTCGCGAAGCTCGCTTCGAGTGGCGCGTCGTCGAAACACGACACGCTAACCTTGGTCAATATCGCGCCGCCGCCGCCGGTGATGACGCCGCCTCCTCCGCCGCCGCAACCGGAAGAACAGAAAATTGAGGAGCCAATGATCAAAGAAGAAGCGCCAAAGGAAGCGCCGAAAGATGAACCGCCGCTGGGGACCGGAATCAAGGGCGACGGCGGCGACAATTACGGACTTGGAAGCGGGCCCGGATCCGGGCGGATCGGCGGTGGCGATGGAAGCAAGTGGGGTTGGTACGCGAGCCAAGTGCAATCGCGCATTCAACAGGCGCTGCAACAAAATCGAAAAACCCGCACCGCGAGCATGAACTTAAACGTCCGCGTTTGGGCCGACCCAAACGGACGAATCAGTCGTGCGCAACTCGCCGGTTCAACCGGCGATCCGACATTGGACAATGCATTGCGCGACGAAGTGCTCACCGGATTGCAATTGTCGGAGCCGCCGCCGGCCGGAATGCCTGCGCCCATCACATTGCACGTTAGCGCGCGGCGACCGCGCTGAATTTATGGAATTAAGGAAAACACTTTTAATCACCGCCGGAAGTTGCTCGATAGCGACGATGTCGATCTTCGCGCAAGACGCTGTCATGGGCGACGCAGACTCGAACGATGCGCTGCTGCTCGCGCAAAATTCCGCGGCTGCAGCCACGACGCCAGCACCAACCCAACAATCCGGATCGGAGCCGAAGAGTGTGGCAATCGGCGCGATGTCAGCCGAGCCCAAGTCGACTCCATCACCGAACGTCACCATTAATTTGATTCATCGATTGGTCGAACGCGGCGTTTTGAGCAAGGCCGACGCTGATGAGTTGATCAAGCAAGCTGAAGAAGATGCAGCGACCGCGCGCGAAATGGCAGTGAAGCAGAAGAGACCGCAGTCGGCGCCGGAAAGCGATGTTGGGTCGCAATACTTTGCCGAGCCGACACCGATTCCGCGCTCAGCTTCGCGGACAGCGGCTTCGCCTTCTACACCATCCGAGCTGAGCCCGCCCGCTGAAGGCGACGACGCAGTCACCGTTTCTTACGTGCCGGAAGTCGTGAAGGAGCAATTGCGCGAAGAGATCAGGCAGGAGGTGATGGACCAGGCGCGCAACGAAAACTGGGCGAATCCGCGCACACTTCCGCCGTGGATATTGCGAATCACACCGTTCATGGACTTACGCCTTCGCTATGAAGGAATCTTTTTCCCTCCGGTTATTTTTCGCAATGGGCTGCGAGTGCAAGGTAACGACAACACGGGCGCGTTTCCGAATTTCAACGCGATCAACACTGGCGCGCCATTTGATACGACCGGTAGCTCGTTTCCACCGGAGTTGAATGTCGATAGAGACCGGGAACGGGCTCGCATCCGTGCGCGGTTCGGAGCGCAGATGGATTTGGAGGACGGATTCACGATGGGTTTGCGCATCGCCACTGGCGAAACGAACACTCCGACGTCAACGAATCAGTCATTCGGAGTCGCCAACGCGGCTCAGGGCGGCAACTTCAGCAAGTACGCGATCTGGCTCGATCGTGCATTCGTGAAGTACGAGTTGTGGGGCGAACCTGGCCACGATTTCGAAGCGGAGGTCGGCCGTTTCGATAATCCTTATTTCACAGTCAGCGAGCTGATCTGGGATGAAGATCTGGGATGGGACGGTTTCGCCTTAAGCGGGAAATATCGTCTGCCTCTCGATTCGCCAGTTAGCGTGACTCCATTCGCCACCGCGGGAATCTTCCCCGTGTTCAACACCGAGCTGAATTTCTCGTCGACGCGGCCAGACAAATTTTCGAGCGAGGACAAATTCCTCTATGGCGGCCAGCTCGGCACGAATCTGCGGTTAGGGAAGGATTTCAGCGCGAAAATCGCAGGGGCCTTCTATGACTTCTACAACATCGAAGGGAAACTTTCCGATCCCTGCACCGTCCTGACCAGTTCCGACCAATGCAACACCGACGATAGCCGGCCGTCATTTGCGCAGAAGGGCAACACCTACTTCATGCTCCGCAACATCATTCCGACGGTCGACAACGGTTTTGGAACGATGAAGCAGTTTCAGTATTTCGGTTTGGCGACGCCGTTTCGGGTTGTCGATGTAACGAGCAGCCTCGATTACGCGCGCTTCGATCCCGTGCACATGACTCTATTCGGTCAGTGGATCGAGAACGTTGCCTTTGATTGGCACGATATTAACGACAACCCGCGGGTGGTGAACAATCGCGGGCCGAATCTGCCGCCACCTGCGCCGGGCGGGGTCCCAATTCCGGGCGCGACTCCCAGGCCCGGCCGTTTCCAAGGCGGCAATACCGGTTGGATCGCCGGACTCAAGATCGGCCATCCTGCACTGGAGAAGCGCTGGGACTGGGCGCTGGGCGTGAATTATCGCTACGTCGAATCCGACGCGACGCCGGACGCGTTCAATGATTCTGACTTCGGCCTTGGCGGCACGAATCTCAAAGGCTACACCGTTTTCGGCGCGCTCGCGCTCTCACCCCGTATCGGTTTGGCATTGCGCTGGATGAGTGCGGACGAAATCGGCGGTCCGCCATTCCGGAACGACACCGTGCAAGTCGATTTCAACGCAAAATTCTGATGAAAACGAAAATCTTGTCTCTATCGATGGCGCTGGTTGGGCTGCTCACTGCAACAGCAAACGCCGATGACGCCAGACTCAAGCAAATGTTGCAGACATTGACCGGTCGCCTGCGCGCCGCCGAAACGGAGCGGAACACGTTGCTCAGCGACAAGGCGCAGCTCGAGCAGGAAAAGAAAACGCTCACCGGAAAGATCGACGCGTTGAACAAGCAAGTGGCTGAAGACAAGACCAAGCTCGATACCCTGGACGCGAAACAGAAGGAGTTGGACGACACCAAAGAATCGCTCGCCAAATGGAAAGCGGCCTACGAGCAAATCCAGACTGCTGCGCAGAAAAGTGAA
Organism: Chthoniobacterales bacterium; assembly: GCA_035948375.1. Lineage (GTDB taxonomy): Bacteria > Verrucomicrobiota > Verrucomicrobiia > Chthoniobacterales > UBA10450 > AV40. The sequence continues at coordinate 23,084 of DASZJH010000124.1, read as the reverse complement.
GCGGAGCGTTCCAAGCTGGCGAGCGAGTCGATCATTCTCAAACGCAAAGTGGAGGACCGGGAACGCAAAAACCTCGAGCTCTACAAGACGGCAAATGAAGTTCTGACCCGTTACGAGAAGTTCGGACTCGGCGATTCGCTCGCAGCCAAGGAGCCATTCACTGGCATCACGCGCGTGAAACTGGAGAACCAGGTCCAGGATTATCAGGACAAGATCGCCGACCAGCGGGTGAAACCGGAAAACGACAAAGCGAAGCCGGAAAAGAAATGAGTTTGTGACGGAATTATGGCGCGAATGTCACACAATGTTGCTCGAACTCAGCGGAATCAAGGCTTCGTTGCCTCGGGTCCTGTGGAAGATCGACATCATCTGCTGCTCGTGTCATCCGAGGCTCAAGGTTTTACCAAAATGCCCCTCAAGACGACTTCGCGCCCAACAATCCGTCGACCTGGCCCGGCGCTGAGCGCGCTGAGCCTCTTACTCACACTTTTTCTCGCACTCCCGCCCCGGTTTGTGTTGCTGGCGGGCGATATTTTGCGCGGCGGTTCTGTAGCGGCTACTGGGCACGGTGCGGCGGTGCAAGGTCAAACCGCCGCCGCGGTTCAAGCCGGCGCGCCGAACGGGAACGACATATTGGCGCGAACAGCGCAGGCGTTGAATGCGATGAAAAACATGCAGGCAGCCGCGCGCTCGCATGCAATCACCGGCCCGAACAACCTCGGCGCCGATCCAAATCATCCCGGCCTCCAACTTCCAAATGTGCCGAATGGGTTAACGGCCGGAGGGCTTCAGGTCGCGCCCGCAGTGGGGACGAATCCGAACCTCTGGCAAGGCGCGAGTTTGCCGACGCAAACGACGAGCGGCACGATGACCAACGTTAATATCGTTCAAAATCAGCAGCAGGCGCTGCTGAACTGGCAGACATTCAACATTGGCAAGGACACGCATCTGCATTTCGATCAAACTGCGGGCGGTGCTAACGCGAGTCAGTGGATTGCGTTCAATAAAGTCAACGATCCATCAGGCGTGCCGTCGCAAATTCTCGGTTCGCTCGACGCGCTTGGGCAAATATACGTCATCAACGCCAACGGGATTATTTTCGGCGGCTCCTCGCAGATCAATTTGCACACGCTGGTCGCTTCCGCTTTACCGATTAACGACAACTTGATTGCCCGCGGCCTCCTCAATAATCCGGACAATCAGTTTCTCTTTTCGGGGATCGCGCTTCCGGCGGGCAGCAGCGGCACGCCGGCATTCACGCCCGACCCGCCGAGCACACCGAGTGGGCATTACGGAGACGTGATCGTTCAGGCCGGTGCGCAAATTACTTCACCGAGCTCGGCCGATCACGTCGGCGGGCGCGTTGCGTTGATTGGCGCGAACGTGGACAACGAAGGCACGATCTCCACGTCGGATGGCCAAACAATCCTGGCCGCAGGTTTGCAGGTTGGCTTTGCGCCGCATGCATCGAGCGATCCGAGCTTGCGCGGGCTGGATGTTTTTGTCGGGCAGGTTGGAAATTACGGAGGTACCGCCGTCGATGGCGGATTGATCGACGCTCCACGCGCTGATGTCACGATTACCGGCAAATCGGTCGATCAGTTTGGATTCATTAACAGTAGCACGTCGGTTTCGTTGAATGGCCGGATCGATCTGCTTGCTGCCTATAATGCGGTCAGCAACAATTCGAGTAGCGGCGCGTCCCCAAATCCGCTGTTGGGACCGTTTCTTTTTAAATCTTCCGGACTGGTCAACTTCGAACCCGACAGTGTCACGCAGATTTTGCCGGAGCTAACCAGTATAGACCGCGTAGTAGGGTCGCAGCTCGCGTTGAGTTCGCAAATCAATGTTCAGGGTTTGGCGATCCATTTCGCGGGCGAGTCAATCATCTACGCACCTAGTGCTGCGGTGACAATGAATGCCGGCGCCTGGACGTTTTTTATCGGGGGCGGAATCTTGAAGTCGCAATTCGTTTTCGATAACGGTCAGATTTATCTCGACAGCGGGGCGGTACTCGATGTTTCGGGTGTCCAAAATGTGGCCGGTTCCGTTGCGGAAAATATTGTGACCGCGCAGCTCCGCGGAACCGAGCTGGCGGACTCGCCTTTACAACGCGATGGCCCATTGCGTGGAAAATCCGTCCAGGTCGATCTCAATCAAACCGGAACCTTCAACGGCAAGACGTGGATTGGAACTCCGCTAGCGGATGTTTCCGGCTACATCAATCTTGTTCAGCGCACGGTTGGCGAGCTGAGCATCAACGGCGGCACGATCAGTTTGAACGCAGGTGGATCCGTTGTCGTACAACAAGGCGCGACCGTCAATGTCTCCGGCGGTTCGATCGCCTACACCGGCGCGACGGTGCAGACGACGAAAGTGATTTCTGACGGCCACATCTTCGATATTTCCCAGGCCACGCCGGACCGCATCTATCAAGGCATCTACGCTGGATCGACAACGGTGCACACAAAATGGGGAGTCGTTGAGACCTTCACCAGCCCGCTCGCAACCGGGGCATACTTTGAGCCGGGTTATGTTTCCGGCGGCAAAGGTGGAAGTCTCAGCATCACGGCGCCATCGATGGCGCTCGACGGTCAACTTCTTGGGACCACCATTACCGGTCCGAGACAACAATTCATTCCGCCAACTCCAAGTTCGCTCTCTCTTCTGTTTCAAGCCCAGACCCCGTTGATTATTGCGAATTTTTATCCAATCTCTCCAACGCCGCCGAGCGTGGTTTTCGGACCGGGCACGCTCGCCGCAGCCGATCCGTTCGCACTCGATAGTTCGGGAATGCCGTTAGCGTTGCGGGCGGATCGCCGCAACGAGGTGATCTTGTCGCCGGACCTAATCAGCGCCGACGGATTTGGGATTTTCAAGGTCGACAACAGCGACGGCAACATCACGGTTCCGTCCGATGTGACGTTGGCGGCTCCGGCGCGCGGCTCGATCACATTGCTCGGCGCGAACATCGACATCGAAGGTGCAGTCATCGCTCCCGGTGCTGCGCTCAATTTCACCGTGTTCGACATTTCACCGTTCATTCTCGGGCGAAACAACGGCGTTCCCCTGACCCAAACGCCGCCTCCGGATTTGACGCGCGGTGTGTTCACTTTGGGCAGTTCAGCCCTGCTCAGCGCTGCCGGTTTGATTGTGGATCAGCGCCCGATTTCCGGCGGAACCACCTCACCACTCGTGATCAACGGCGGCTCGATCTCGATCAATTCGTATAGCGCCGATCTGGAACAGGGCAGCAAGATTGACGCGTCGGGCGGGGTGAACGTCAACGGAACCGGAGCGCTCAGTTACGGCTTGGGCGGCGCGATCAGCATTCGCGCGGGACAGGATCCGATCATCGCCTCCCTTCTCGGCGGAAAATTGAATCTCGACGCGACTCTCTCCGCGTTCTCGGGGAAAAAAGGCGGCTCGCTCAGCATCCTCGCGCCTTTCATTCAAGTTGGCGGCACAAGTTCGAACGCAGACACTCTTTTGTTGACGCCCGATTTTTTCAATCACGGTGGGTTCAACGACTTTACTCTCGCAGGAATCGACACGCCGAATATCAGCAATCTTTCGGCGACTCCCGCAGTTTTAATTGCGCCAGAAACCTCAATCGTGCCCGTCGTCGAAACCCTTGTCGCTGATCTTGGCGGAATCGGCGGTCGCAGCCTGACGCTGACGAAGACAACATTGCCTGTGGGCGCGCGCGCGCCGGTGAATTTGAGTTTTGTGGCCTCGGGAGTCAAAGACTTCTCAAACGCGCCAATTATTCGCGGTGATTTTGTTCTCGGCGAGGGCGCGCTGATTCAGACCGACCCGAGCGGTAGCGTTTCGGTCAGCGCGAACACGGCCGCGATTCTTGGTTCTATCATCGCGCCAGGTGGCGCAATCTCCATCAGTGGCAGCAAAAGTTCGAATTTGTTGTTTTCTAGCAATGATCACGCGTCGCCCACTGTCGACCTCGGCCCGAACAGTGTACTTTCCGTCGCTGGCACGACTGTGCTCACGCCGAACGCGCTGGGGTTCCGCACCGGAACGGTGTTGTCGGGCGGGCAAATTACAATTTCCGGAAATATCGTTGCCGAAGCTGGTGCGCTGCTGAACGCATCTGGAGCGACGGATGTTCTCGATCTTGCGCCAGCCGCATCCGGAATTACCGATTCATTCACTCTGTCTTCGAGCGCTGCGTTGATACCAACGCGAGTGGACAGCAATGGCGGTTCGATCACATTCATCGGCGGTCAGGAGTTGTTCGTTGACGCGACGCTTGTTGGAAACGCAGGCGGCCCATCGGCTATTGGCGGTTCGTTGTCGATCTCATCCGGCCGTTTCTATCCGGATGGCTCGCCGCCGGCCACGCCACTGGACGTGACGATGCTGGTGACGCAGAGCGGACCAACCATCCCGGCTCCATTTTATTCAAGCGGCATGACCGCAATTGGTCACGGAGTGCAAAATGGCTCCGGTGGTTTTTTGGAGGGCGAGGGATATTTCGCGGCCGAAAGTTTCAACAAGAGCGGGTTCGTTTCACTCAATCTCGCCGGAACAATCCAATTCAGCGGCGCCGTAAATCTGACTGCGGATCGCAGCCTCGCCATTGGCAGCGGCGGGGTGATTTATGGAAACTCTACGATCGACCTGAACGCGCCTTACGTCGTGATTGGTACAAGTTTTCACGGACCGCTGGCGCCGCAGCAACAGCAAGCGCCGTTTCTGGTGTTGAACCAGCCGTTTCATTTTGCACCGCAATATGGCTCGGGTGTTCTCAATGTTTCAGGCGATCTAATTGACGTTGGAACCCTATCCCTACAAGGCATTGGCGGGCTGAATCTGACTGCGGCGAACGGCGACGTTCGCGGCGACGGCACTCTCGATGTGGCCGGAAACATCTCGATCACCGCGGCGCAAGTTTATGCGCCGAGCGCGGTCGCGTTCACCATTGCCGCTTATGACTATGTCGCCGGCGGAACGAATCATTCCGGCTCGGTCAGCTTTTTCTCGTCGGGCGAGCATTCCCTGCCGTTTTCCGCCGGATCGGTGCTCTCGGTTTACGCTTCGACAATCAATCAAAATGGAACTCTGCGCGCGCCGATCGGCACAATTAATCTTGGCTGGGATGGAACCGGGATCGCGCCGGTCGATCTGATTTCGGGCACTGCCGTTCCAATCGCTCAGGAATTAACGCTCGGATCGAAAAGTGTAACATCGGTATCGGCAATAGATCCGATTTCGGGCGTTGATCTGACGATTCCTTTCGGGTTGGACGTTAACGGTATAACATGGATCGATCCGACCGGAATCGACATTACAGCCGGCGGTGTCCCGGCCAAGTCGATCAACATCGCTGCAGTTTCGATTAACGACCTTCCAGGATCAACAATCGATGTCCGTGGCGGCGGCGATCTTTATTCCTACCGATTCGTTCCGGGAGTCGGCGGCAGTACCGACATTCTCAATTCCTCGACGAGCTTCGCTATCATTCCCAGTTACAGCGCAGGCTACGCGCCATTCGCTCCATACAATTCCACCTTCAACAGCGCTTTCGGTTCGGACAAGGGTTACACGAGCAGCGGTCTGCAAGTTGGCGATCAAATTTTTCTTGGAGCAGACAGCGGCTTGCCACCTGGCACTTACACTTTGCTGCCCGCGCGCTATGCATTGTTGCCGGGCGCGTTTCTCATTACTCCGAAAAGCACCGCCATTATCGGACCGGTCACGCAACCCGATGGTTCGGCGATTGTTCTTGGCTACCGCTTCAATGGTTTCACGCCAACGAGCGCGACTCCTTTGTTTTCGTCGTTCGAAGTCGCATCCAGTTCGGTCGTCAATAATCGCGCGCAATACGATAACTTTTTCGCCAACCAATTCCTGAAAGACGGTGCGCTCTCACATGACGCAACAGTTCCGCGCCTTCCAATCGATGCGGGCCATGTTTTGTTGAGCGCGACGGCGGCGATGTCGCTCCAGGGCAGTTTGTTCTCGGCCGCGCCAACCGGCGGCCGCGGTGGTTTCGTCGATATCAGCAGTCCGGTCGATATTTTAATTGCCGGCCCCGGAGTTACGGGCTCGGCCGGCGAACTGGTGCTGGACGCCGCGGGTCTCACCGGTTTCGGCGCGGAAAGTCTCTTGATTGGCGGAATTCGGAGCGCGTCCGATTCAGGAACGATTTTGTCGGTTAAGACAAACAATCTGACGGTTGACAACTCTGGCGCGCCGCTGAGCGCGCCCGATCTAATTTTGGTCGCGAATCACAATTTGACATTGGCGACTAATGCTGATGTCGAACAAACCGGCACGCTTGCCGGTTCGGCGGACACGCTATTGTTAGGCAACGTCGCGATTCCAGGCAGTGGCGATGGCGTTCTGTTGCGAGTAAGCTCCGATCCCAACGCTCAGATCGCGCGTTTCGGCGTTACAGCTTCGACTCTTCCAAGTTTGGTCATCGGCGCAGGCGCGAAAATTTCCGGCGTCAGGTTAATTCTGGATTCGACCAGCGCGACGAACCTGGATCCAACAGCAATCTTGAGCGGGCAATCGGTCGCGCTCGACAGCGGTCAAATCAGTCTCGAGCTCGACAATCCTGGCGCGCTGTTGCCGACCACCGGATTGGTTTTGCCGAACTCGGCGCTGCAGAATTTGTTGAGCTCAACGCAATCGCTCTCGCTGCTTAGCTATTCGTCGATCGACATCTACGGCACCGGACAAGTCGGCGGGCTCGACGCGAGCGGAAAACCGACTGTGGCGAGTCTTGCGTTGCACGCCGCGGATTTGCGCGGATTCAACACCAACGGCGGCACAGTGACGTTTGCAGCGAAAGATATCACGCTTGATAACTCGGCGAACATCAACGGTCTCGGCTCAGTTGCGAGCAACACCGGAACGCTCGCCTTCGTGGCCGACACGCTCCATCTCGCGAGCAATCAACTCGCAATCGATCAATATTCGAGCGTTCAGCTCAACGCGTCGCGCGGCGTAATGGTGACGGGAACAGGAATTCTGCGAACCTCGGGGGATCTCACCATCAGTGCACCGAGAATTGGCGGAACAACCGGCGCCGATTACGCGATCAATTCTGCCGGTGCGCTCGCCTTCGTTCGGCCGGTGACTGTCGGCACTGACTTGATCATCAGTGGTCTCGGGGTGGGACTGAAGCTTGCGGGGGCAACCGTGAGCGTGAACAGCGACATCGCGCTGCCAAGCGGCGAACTGACATTGCACGCAACGCAAGGCGATCTAATAGTCGGCGACTCGGCCAGTAGCGCCCTCGACGTGAGCGGGACTGCTCAAACGTTCTTCGACGTCGTCAAATACACGAACGGTGGCGCGATTAATTTAATTTCCGATCACGGCAATGTGAATGTTGCCTCCGGCGGCACGCTTTCAGTCGACGCGAAAACGGCGGCAGGCAGCGCGGGCACGATTTCGGTTACCGCGGTCAGCGGGCAGTTTCTGCCGACCGGCACATTGAGCGGGCAGGCTGGAACCAACGGCAAAGGCGGGACTTTTTCGCTGGATGTTGATCAACTTGGCGCCCTTGGTTCACTCGACGCCGTTCTGAACCAGGGCGGTTTTGTTGAGTCACGTTCGTTCAGAGTGCGCACCGGCGATGTGCTGGTCGATGGTTTGGCGACATCGCACATTTTTAATCTCTCCGCCGACCAGGGCTCGATCATGGTGACTGGAACGATCGACAGTTCTGGAACCGAAGGTGGTGCGATTGATCTTGTTGCTCACGGAAGTCTGACTCTCGCGTCGGGTTCGGTGTTGACGGTCGCAGCGCAAGATTTCAACTCCGCCGGGAAAGGCGGCAGCGTCACTCTGGAAGCCGGCGCCGAAACCAACGGCAACATCGATTCAACCGCGATGCTCGATATCCGAACAGGATCGACAATCAATCTCTCGGTCGCGAGTAATAACGCGAACTCCGCTTCGTTAGGCGATTTCACCGGAACACTGCATCTCCGCGCGCCGCAAACCGCGAGTGGCACTGACGTTCAGATCGCGGCGATTAACGGCACAATTGTCGATCCATCGGCGATCATCATTGAAGGCTACAAGCTTTACGATCTGACTTCGTCCGGCGGATTCATTTCTAGCGGCGTGCAATCGAGCATCCTATCAAATGGCAATACCGTTGGCGGGAGCTCGAACCCGATCGTTAGTCGCTTGCTCGCGAATAATTCGGCACTTGCCTCGAAAGCTGTCGTTGAAGTCGGCGCTGAGATTATCAATCGAAGCGGCGATTTGACCCTCGGGAGCAGCTGGGATCTTTCGACGTTCCGATTCGGACCGCAAGGAGCGCCGGGCGTTCTGACATTGCGCGCCGCTGGAAATCTCGATTTCCAAAACGGCGGACTGAGCGACGGATTCGATTCCGCCGATTACACCGCGCTTCTGCTGACACAAAATTCGCTGCTGCCGATCAACGCGCAGTCCTGGTCGTATCGACTGGCGGCCGGCGCGGATCTTTCCGCGGTTGATTTTCATCAGGTCCAGCCGTTGGCTAATCTCGCCAGCGGCGCCGGTTCGTTGTTGCTCGGGTCCAATGCCGGCGCCAACATTTCAAATCCATCTGGGCCGGATGCGACCTTGGCCACCGCTATCGCGGGTCATTATCAGGTTATCCGGACTGGTTCGGGGGACATCGAGATTGTGGCCGGCCGCGATGTTGAATTCCTGAATCAGTTTGCGACCATCTACACCGCAGGTACGCAAGTGGCCGATGCGCCGATGGGCGGAACATTTGATATTCCGCAGTTGTTTTCTGATTCAGACGGTATTTTTGGCCTTTATCCCGCCCAATACAGTATGGCGGGGGGTAACGTCAGCGTTTTCGCGCAGAACGATATTATTCATTTGACCCGCAACGGAAGCGGGCAACTGATCGCTGATTCCGACAAAGAATTGCCGATGAACTGGCTTTACCGCCGTGGATTTGTTGGGCCGGGTGGAGTTTTTGGCCAAGCGCTCTTTGGAGACGTGGCATCGACATCTTGGTGGATCGACTTCAGCAATTTCTTCGAAGGCGTCGGTACGCTCGGCGGTGGCGACGTGACCATGGTCGCGGGACACGACGTAGGGAACGTCGATGCGGTCGCGGCAACGAATGCACGAATGCCAGGCAAAGACGCGATGGGTCAGGCCATCGCGCCGAACGCAGCGAGCTTGGTCGAGCTTGGTGGCGGCGATGTGACTGTGCGGGCCGGCCACGATATCGACGGGGGTATTTACTATGTCGAACGCGGCGCCGGGACTCTCTCAGCGAACAACAGCATTCGCACCAATGCGACCCGATCCCCTTCGCTCTCGAGCGTAATCGGCGGAACTCTCTTTCCCACTCAAAGCTGGTTACCGACAACTCTATTTCTGGGCAAAGGCAGCTTCGATGTTTCAGCGCGTGGAGATCTTCTGCTCGGACCGGTTGCCAATCCATTCCTCTTGCCCGGCGGCTTAGATAACACTTTCTGGTACAAGACTTATTTCTCGACGTATGCTTCGACCGACGCGGTCAATGTGTCATCCTTGACCGGCTCAGTCACTCTCCGGGAAGCGGCAGTGGCGTCGTCTCCGACCGGCGGCGCGAGCACTCCGCTCCCAATGCTCGAGGTATGGCTGCAAAATATGTTTCTGCTGTCGCCAAACGTAGCCTTGCCGACAGCGTCGTTCTATCAACCGTGGCTTCGGACGACAGAAACAATATTCGATCCGTTCGCAACTGTAAGTTCCCTTCTCGCTCCGACGCTTCGCGCGATTGCTTTTTCCGGCGATATCAACCTTGTCGGCCGATTCAATTTGTCCCCGTCGCCTACCGGTACGATTGATCTACTTGCCGCTGGCGCACTGAACGCTCTCCAGCCGAACGGCGGCGCCACGGCCGTCGGTCTCGGGGCAGTGACAAGCTGGAGCAGCAGCACGATCAACGTTTCCGATGCTGACCCGGCGGCGGTTCCCGGAATTACGTCGCCATTTTCGTATCAATCCGTCGTTGGCGCAGATGTAGTTCAACTCGCTCAAACGCTCGGCAAATTTCTGGCGCCGGTGGATGTCTTGTTTAATGAGACCGGCTCGACCGCGGGCGCGGCCGGGGTTCTGCAAACGAAGCAGGCGCTTCACGCAGCCGGCTTGCTTCACGCGAACGATGCTGAGCCAATTCACATCTACGCTAGTACCGGCAATCTCTCGGGCCTAACTCTGTTTTCGCCAAAGGCGACCCGAATCATTGCCGGCCGCGACATCACCGATATCGCTTTCTACCTTCAGAATCTCACTGCGGATGACACGAGCATTGTTTCGGCAGGACGCGATCTGATCGCTTACGATCCCAATTCGCCATTGCGCGTCGGGGCGCAGACGGGGCTAAACGTTCTCAGCCCGGGCACGACTCCACTTGCTGGAGACATTCAGATCAGTGGGCCCGGTACGCTGGAGGTTTTCGCCGGGCGCAATCTCGATCTTGGGGTTGGGCCGAATAACGCTGACGGCACGGCGGTCGGGATCACCAGCATTGGTGATGCCCGCAATCCTTATTTGCCATTTGGCGGCGCAGACATCATCGGCGGCGCTGGGATCGGTATCGCGAGCGGCCTTGCGAATAGTCAGCTCGACTTCAAAGCGTTCGAGTCGCACTTCCTCGATCCGAATTCGGCGCCAGACCAATCGCCGCGCTATCTCCCAGATCTCGGTAAGCTTCTTGGTCTAACGAACGCGAGCAATTCGGATGTCTGGGCGGCGTTTAAGAAACTGCCAAAAGAGCAACAGGACACGTTCGCGCTGCAAATCTTTTACCTGGTGCTGCGCGATGCCGGCCGCGACCGCAACAATCCAACCAGCCCGAACTTTCGCAATTTCAACAATGGATTCGCGGCGATCGCCGCGCTTTTTCCAGACAGCGTGAAGTGGCAAGGTAACATCTCGTTGACCTCGCGCGAGATCAAAACAAGAAATGGTGGCGACATTACTTTGTTTGCGCCCGGCGGGCAGGTCACAGTTGGTCTCGCTCTCACTGGGAACCAGGCAGTCGATCAAGGCATTCTCACCGAGCACGGCGGCGACATTTCCATTTTCGCGCACGGCAGTGTGAATGTTGGCACCTCGCGAATTTTCACGCTGCGGGGTGGAAATGAGATCATCTGGTCTTCGGTCGGAAACATCGCCGCGGGTTCTTCGTCAAAGACGGTTCAATCGGCGCCGCCGACCCGCGTTTTGATCGATCCGCAAACGGCCGATGTGAAGACCGACCTGGCCGGTCTCGCGACTGGCGGCGGCATCGGTGTTCTCGAAACTGTAGCGGGTGTTCCCCCGGCCGATGTCGATCTTATCGCGCCGGCTGGGGTGATCGATGCGGGAGACGCCGGCATTCGGGTTTCGGGGAGCTTGAATCTCGCTGCCGTGCAGATCATCAACGCGGGCAATATTCAAGTCGGCGGCGTGAGCACCGGTATTCCGACAGTCGCCGCGCCAAATATTGGGAGTCTGACATCCGCTTCGAACACCGCCGCGGCCTCAAGCAACGCTGCGCAACAACTCGCCGGACAAAATGTGACTCCGGCCGAGCATGACGAATTGCCTTCAATCATTTCGGTTGAGGTTCTTGGGTATGGCGGCGGCGACGAAGAGGAAGAGAAGAAGAAAAAGCGGCAGCAACCGAATCAGGGTCTGCTTCAAGATCAACGCGAGCACGTCGCCTCCAACCGAACTGGTCCATTTCTGATCAGCGAACTGACAAATAGAAATCGATGAAGCGAATCCGCTATTTTGACGTTGCTATCGCAGCACTTGCTGTCGCGTTGGTTTGTTGCGCTGTCGCAATGAATGAGAGGCGCAACAGCGACGCCGAATTTGCGCTCGGTTTGGCCTACGCATCTGGTAAGGGAGTCGAACAAAATTTGGCAAAGGCGGTTGAGCATTATCGGAAAGCGGCGGACGAGGGAAACGTCAAGGCGATGAACAATCTTGGCTCATGTTACGCGGATGCCATCGTTGTGGAGCGCGACGACGCGAAGGCGGCCGAATGGTATCGAAAAGCCGGGGAGAAGGGCGCCGGTCTTGCCCAGGACAATCTTGGCTCGATGTACCTGGAAGGCCGCGGCGCTCCAAAAAATCCGCTGGAAGCTGCGACCTGGTTTCGCAGGGCAGCCGAACAGGATTTTCTGAACGCGCAGGTCCACCTCGGAAAACTTTACTACTTCGGAGACGTCGATGTTCCGAAGAATTATCTGGAGGCCGCGAAGTGGCTGGAAAAAGCGGCGAATCACGGGAGCGCGTGGGCGCAGAACACTCTCGGCTTGATGTATCAGGAAGGCTTCGGCGTGAAGCAGGATCCGAAAAGGGCGGTCGAGCTGTACCGGAAGGCTGCGGAGCAGGGGGACGCAAAAGCGCAAAGCAATCTCGGCTTCATGTACTATCAAGGTCTCGGCGTTGAGCGCGATTTGGTCAGCGCTTACAAATGGTTGACCATAAGCGGCAACCAAGGCGAGATCACGGCTGTTAAAATGCGGCTGGAAGTGGAAGACCGAATGAAGCCCGACCAGGTCGCGCAAGCTCAGCGGCAAGCCGAGGAATTTAAGACCGCGAACTAGGCGTCTCGATCTTCGTGCCAAGATCGACGATCAACTTCTGGCGGCATCCGTTTTGGCTGGCCGTCCTCCTCTTTCTTGCAGTCGGCGGCATTTTTCTGCCTTCCGTTTGGAACGATTTTTCAAACTTCGATGATCCAGCCTACGTAACATTCAATCCACATATCCATCACGGTTTGACCTGGTCGGCGATTCGGTGGGCGTTCGGCAGCTTTTACGCCGCGAACTGGCATCCGATTACGTGGCTAAGTCACATTCTTGATTTCACTTTGTTCGGCCGGAAGGCGTGGGGTCATCATTTAACCAGCGTCATTTTTCATTCGGCCAATGTGGCGCTGCTCTTTTTGATTTTGTCGAAAGCTACCGGCTCGACCTGGCGCAGCGCGGTCGTGGCAATTCTCTTTGGGGTTCATCCACTTCACGTCGAATCGGTCGCATGGGTCGCCGAGCGCAAAGATGTCCTAAACACCTTTTTTGCCCTGCTAACTTTGCTTGCATATTTGCAGTGCACCCAACATGCCGATCGCCGATCGACGATTTGGTATTTCCTAGCGCTGTTTTTCTTCGCGCTAAGTCTCGGAAGCAAGGCGATGTCGGTAACGTTGCCGATGCTTCTTTTGTTATTGGATTACTGGCCGTTGTGCAGATTAAACTCGGCCGGCGCGGTCCGGCGAGCCATCGCTGAAAAGATCCCGTTCTTTGTTTTGTCTGTAGCGGTTGCCGGAATAACGGTTGCTGCTCAAAACTCCGGGCACGCAATCAAATTGGACATCCCGGTAGGGATTCGCTTCGCCAACGCCGTCGTGTCAGTCTCGCGATACTTGGGGAAGTTGTTCTGGCCGCACGATCTTATTGTTTTCTATCCCTACGAGGTTCCATCTTCGACCACCATCGCGTTGTCGATCTTGCTTTTGCTCTGCATTTCGGCAGCGACAATCGTTTGGCGGAGAACATTGCCCTGGTTGTTTGTTGGCTGGTGGTGGTTAGTAATCAGTTTGCTCCCCGTAATTGGCCTCCTCCAAATCGGAGCGCAGGCGATGGCGGACCGATACATGTACTGGCCATCGATCGGCCCATTTGTTGCGATGATTTGGGCGGCGAGCTGTTTCGTCCAACGATTTCAACTGGCTCGGCCGACTCGGATTGCTGCCGCGTGCGTGCTCATGGCCGCCGCAGCCACTGTGACTGAAAGACAGATCAGTTTCTGGAGAAATAGTGAAACTCTTTTTAGGCACGCCATTGCCATCGCTTCCGAGAACCCGCTCGCCCATCTCAACCTTGGAGTTGCGCTGACGGAGGGCGGCGCGGCTTCCGAGGGACTGTCTCATTTGCGTGAGGCAGCCAATTTGTTACCCATAGATCCTGACAACCATCTCAACTTAGGAATTGCGCTTCACCAAAATGGCGACTTGCCGGCCGCGATTTCGGAATTTCAGATGACCCTTCGAATCAAACCGGACTCCGCTAAGGCGCACGCAAATCTCGCGCTCGCTTTTCAGGAACAGAACGATCTCGACCGCTCGGTGAGCGAGTATCGGGAAGCTCTGCGGCTCGACCCGGCCTCGCCCGATGTCCGCGTTGGTTTTGGTTTAGCTTTGCAACGGTCCGGGCAGATTGACGCCGCCCTGGCCCAGTTTGAAGAGGCGATCAAGGAAGACCCGTCTTATACTGGCGCGCATTCCAATCGCGGAATCGTTTTGGAAAAGCTCGGACGACTCGAAGAAGCCGTCGCCGAATATCGCAAGGCTCTTTCGCTTGATCCGAAAAATTCGGACGCTTCACTGAACCTTCCGGTGGTGCTTTTTAAGACCAGCCGGGTGGAGGAAGCGATCGCTCAAGTGCGGGAGTTGATCAAACGACGCCCGGATTATGCGGAGGCTTATTTCAATCTCGGGGGGATGCTTTATTCAAAAGCAGACTTGGACGGTGCAATCGGGGCCTACCAGCACGCTTTAAAACTCAAGCCGGACTATCCGGATGCCCGACACAATCTGAACGTCGCGCTGGAGGACAAAGCCGCGAAGAGTCGATGATCAAAAATGTCCCCGCTGGCGGGCCTCCGTGATCGACAAAGCGTTGCAAGCCTGAGTCCCGAAGATTGCGCAAAATATTTCGTCAGCCGTGGGCTGGACCTGGTTCCAGAGCGCGGCGAAATTGGGATCGGCCGGATTGGCCGTTGCCGCGCCGGTTGAGTCGATAAAATCGTGGCGCAGTTTCTGCACCGTCGCAGCGACCTCCGGGTTATCGGGCAACACGCCTGTGTGATCCAGGAACACGAGCGGGATACGAGGTTGACGATCTGCCGCAGTCTCATCCTCCGCGGGTGCGGTGGCCGCGACTTCGACGTTGCGGGAATTTGCTACCGATGATGGAGTATCGTTCGAGCGGTAAACGCGATTGCTGTTCTGGGTTGCCGGTGCAGACTTATGCGCGGCCGTGTAACGAGCTGCCTCCGCCGCTGTCGCCGCGAGATAATCGACTTTGCTCGTCGGCTTGGCGCTCTCGCTCGTGACAGGCTCGGCCACTGACCCCGAGATTTTTGACTGCGCATTAGTCTCGTCAGTGGGGACGCCGTAACGAAAACTGAGTCCGAGCGCCACCAAGCTCGCCAGCATCGCCGGACCCGCGACCAGGAATATTCGCGTTTGGTTCGTCATATTAAACTAAAAGGAGAGCGGCGCGGAGGTTGGGTCTCCGCGCCGCTTCGTTGCTAAGTTAACCTCGCTTGTTTCAACGTTCTTACGGCGCCGCGTAAGTAGCCGTAACTTTCGCGCCATCCGTCGCTCTGGTCACTTTCATATTGCTGAGCTTTACGACTGCATCAGTGTCATGCAGTTGGGTGGCCAGCTTGTCAGCGGCAGTTTGCACGGCCGCAGCGATTGTCGAACTATTGTAAAGAAGATGCTCGAATCCCCAAAAGGTGTACTTACCTTCGGTCAATGCGGTGACGGTGTTGTAATCTCCGCCCACGTTGCCGAGAGTTACGCCATTGTAGGATAATTCGACTCCCGCACCCGCTCCGGCGAGCAGGTTGCTGTCAGCGTCACCGGTTCCAAGATAGGCGATTCGAGTGAGATTTGCCGCAGTATAAGTAGTGGTGGTGGCTCCAATCGTTACCGATACTGGATCAGATGTGACGGCGCGCATTGCTTTAGACAAATCGCCACCGCTGGAATAGCCGCTGTTGAACGCAGAAACACCAACTCCGTTAATCGTCTCGGCGGGCCAGACCACGAATTTCGTAATAGTGGAGGTAGTTGCCTTGACCAGGGCGCCAGCTGAATCCTGAGGTTGGAATTGCCTAACCGTCGCAAGAGCGCCGATACCGCTTTCGGCGAACGCGGTAAGACGCGTGCCCGAGTCGGGGTTTCTTCCCAGCGCGATTACCGGCTTCGTTTCATCGGCACTAGCGCCTGTAAACAGGGCAAGCGGTATCTTGCCTGCGCTGTAAAGGGTCCGGAGCATTTGAGAAGTGACACTGGTGATAGTTGCACCGTTATTCGCACACCATTTGAAGGGCACAATTCCGACTGGAGAACCGTGGCCGGCAACACTGCCCGGCGATTCAGTTAACGATGCATAAGTAACACCGTTAAACGTCCCGTTAAACTGCGATGTGGACTGGAAGGTGTCCGACATGGCAACGTCGGGATGGTGTGCTTCGGTGCCGGCGGCGACACTCGTACCGGGGCTTAAGCTCCCGACAGTTCCATCCGCGATGTAGTTAACGTTTTGGGTAGCATCAGCCACGGTCTGAATGCCGGCTTCTGAGCCGCTCCAACTCGTGGAAATTTGGTACGGATTGCCTCCAATATTCCCGTTGAAGATCGCCTGATTGGCGCCGCCAACGCTCGACGAGTTGTTGCTGAAGGCAAACGTAGGCGGACTGTCAAAGATGTTCTGGATCGCCGTGGTGGTGGCCGCGCGGTACGCGGTCGAACCGGTGATATAAACTTTCGTTTGGGCATTGAGCGTTGCCGCACTGATAAGAGCGAGCAGACTCAGGGTTAACTTGCTATAGAGTTTCATGTAATGTCTTTGTTTGGTATTAAGTGATTATTGGTTTGTTCTGTTCTGACATCGTTGTTCAAGGTTAAGCGCGGGCGGCTCGGCGGCGTCGCAGAATCATTAAGCCGACCAGTCCAAGAGTCCCCAGGCCCATCATGGCATAGGTGGATGGCTCTGGCACTGCCGTGGCCCCGTTCCAAACAACGGTTCCGTCTGAGTTCCAGGTAAACGTACCCAGCTTTGTTCCCGGATTGCTGCTTCCGGCTAAGACTTGGTCGAATGCCAGCACCGTGTTGGTGTTGCCTTCATTGGTCGGGTTAAAATACTCAAAGCTGATGCTACCGTGCCCGCCACCCGGTTGATAATTGGTCCAGCTATTTGCGTTCGAGGACGATAGTTTTTTCGCGGACGTTGTCCCAGCTGCAACGGCGCCGCCGGCGTTAAAAACTGAGCCAACGGCAGCAATATCGTTCGATGGTCCACTTTGGTCGGCTGCACTGTTCCACGGAGTTGAACGAACCGCCGGGTTCCGGCTTGACCACAAGTCGCTACTGAAACTGGTGCTGTTATCCGTCGCGACCACGCCCCATTGAATATCTGTCTTGCCTACCTGGCCAGAAGTCGAGCGCGTGAACCAATCCGAGCCGAAGTTGGTGGTCATGAACGAGCCGATACTTCCGAGGCTCAAGGTAAACGAGGTACTAGGCTTGAACTGTGATACCGCCCCGAGATCGAATATTCCTTCGAAGCCCGAGCCCGTACCTGCAAGCACGCGGAAGCCGAGGATCGCGTCCAAGTCGGAGTAAGTCCCACTTGGAGTTGGCCCCAGAATTCGGGAGTCTCCTCTAATGGCTGCGGATGGCATGGTGCCGCCATCCATTCCCGGCAAAATTGCTGCCGATACACAAATTGAGCTGGCGACTGTCGTGGCAGCCGCGAGCGACGCGATTTTCAGGAAGTTTTTGATCATATATTAGAGTGATTTATTTGCGGCCACGTTAGAGTCGGTTCCGCGTTTTCGTCGAGCGTTGAAGGGTAACAATTCGGGCTGCGTTAAGTGACAGTCCTGTGACAACTCTTTGCTAGTTAAACATCACTGAATGAGAAACTTGTAACCTGCTCGGCAATCGATTTGAAATCGCGATCAGCGGAAAACAACCGGCGCGCTTTACAAGCGACCCCTATCGTCTATTTCAGAGGCGTTTTAGAACCGAAGAACAGCGTCTCGCTTGACGAAAACTCACGACTTTTTTCCAAGTCCTCGATGTGGAAGTGGATTTTATTAGTGCACCAATTCAGCGTGTGCAATTAACCGCATCTCATATGCTCCGAGATTGAAGCTCGTTAGCCGCAGGCCTTTCCGATAATTCCCGTTAGGCTGAAAAACGGATGGAAGGGAGAAATGGGGCCGCATGTAAACGTTTGACAATCGCGGCCGAGGGCCGCGTTGAGGAGTGGAAGAACGTTTCCAAAAGCCGAAAAATCTGAAACTCTGAAAGCAGCGTTCAGTTGCTGAGAAGTTGAAGCGGGGTTAAGCGGAAAATGCGGTGAGCGCTGAAGGCTGATATCGATTTGTGAGCAAAAAATCCAAAAAGAAGCGCTGGCTTAAGGAGCCGGAAGATCACGATTACCCGGCAGCGGAGTCGTACTTAACTTTGCTATACGACGAGGGAGCCGCGGCCAAGTATGCGAAGGCCCTGTGCCGCGCGCCGATGACGTCGTTTGCCGCGAAAGATATTTTTCGCGCATCACAGTTGCCTTTGTTGGGAGCGAATAATTTACACGTGCGGAGAAACCAGAAGAAGCTCGCATCCGGAAAAAAGCTTTCGCCGTTGCTCCTAGTCAGAGATCAAACCCACGGCAAGCTCATCATCGCAGATGGTTATCACCGAATGTGCGCCGTTTACTCGTTCGATGAGGATACGGTCGTTCCTTGCAAAATCATTTAGCGATGCGTTCGAAAATTTCTCCGGCTAAGCCAGGCAGCCGCGAACTGCACGCGTCCTTCTCGCCGCAATCATTTCGGGGGTTAACTAGCACAATTGGCCGATTCCGATTAGAACCGCGTTCAAACGTATCGATGTCTGGCGCGTACGTGTACTAGGATTTGTGCTAGAACGAGTCGTTTTCTACTCGTCATTCGTGTTCGAATCAATTTCTTGGAAAACGCATGTTTTCCTCTCGTAAAACGACTCTTTCTTGAAACGTAAAGCGATGCTTTGAAATCGTTGATTTCGGAATCCTAAGTCTGGCGCGTCTGCCAATTTCGCCACCCTGGCGTTGGATGTAATTTTCGAACATTCAGCACTTTCAAATTTTGCAGTGTAGCACAATTTTCCCTCTCAAAAACGCTATCTAACCGCTCCAGACTTGCACTCATGCCGTGACAAACTAGTAAATCGGCTTGACGCCATCGACTAAGGGCGCGTGGTATTGAAGGAGACGGGTCAAGTGCCCGCGATTAAAACCAAGAGAAAGGAAAAAATTATGGCCGGAAAAGGTAAGGACTCAATTTATAAGGTGGTGGAGGTTGTTGGCACGAGCACGAAGTCTTGGGCCGATGCTGGAAGGCGGGCAGTCGAGACCGCCGGTGGTACGCTGCGAGATCTGCGGATTGCGGAGGTCGTGAAGCTGGACATGGCAATCGAAAATGGAAAGGTGCGGGCCTACCGCGCGCGCGTGTCTCTGTCTTTCAAATACGGAAGCTAAGGCAGCTGCAATCGACCGCGATTCAATTTCGCGTTTAGTTGCGCGGGTTCACAAAGATCGCGATCGAAGCGATGGCGAAAATGGCCGGGAAGATGACGCGACAGTAGCGATCGATTTTCTTTGCCCGCTCCGTTTGCTGCTTGTTCTCGAGGATCGTCGTTATCAGGACTTCGATCAGGGAAAAGAAAACCAGCAGCGTGCTGACGAGGAAAAAAAGGTCGAGTCGCGTCATGTAAGGCAGCCGCGGCAACTGGCTATCAACGGCGAAACGATAGGCAATTAGAGTAAGCATCGATGTAACCGCGACGCTGATCTGCGAGTTCGAGGTGGCCGGATCGATCCAGAAGACGACCCACGACATCATCACGATTAGAACGAGCGGAAGAATTACTTTCCAGATGTAATACGCGACGTTGCGTGAAGCAGTGAATTCGAAAGCATACCCCGAGTACTGCATCCCCGGTGTCAGCGCATAGACCCGTGCTTTGGCGTCCCATTTCTCCACGGTCCAGTCGGGCAGGGTTATCGACGGCGAGATGCCGGCCGCCTGCTGGAGTCCATCACGAATCCAGTTCTCGTCCGGCACAAACACCACTTCGTTAGGGCGATATCGAATCGCAACCACCTGAAAATGAAACGCCTGCCGGTCGAACGGAAAAGATTGCAGCCGTAAGGACTGGGTAAACGATCCGGCATAACGTTGCCGATAAATCACGGTGCCGTCGGGTTCGACTTCGACTGAGTCCGGAAACTTGCGACTGACCGAACTGGTTTCATTCGCGATAGCCACCCGTGGAGTCCAGATTTGATCGAGTGCGTAGTGCGCCAGTCCGGTTCCCGTATGAGCAAGGCGAGCGTCCTTCCACTGCAGTACGACGGCTATGTCGGCGGTGAAGTGTTGTTGGGCGCTGTCGATGTTGCTGATGTCTACGATCCAGATTCCGACAGAGACTTGGGTTGGTCCCTCCTGCGCTCCCGGCCGATCAATCACCGCGGGCATTTCCGCGCCGCGCGCGAATTGAATCGACATCGCAAGAATAAAAAGCAATGTGACGTGGATTCGCTTCATAGCTCGTTACCGCGCGGAGGTCAGATTGAGTTTGAGAATTCGTTCAACTTCCTGAATCGCTTGCGGATTGTATTGCGCCCCGTGATCCGAATTCACTATTAATTCCGATTCCGCGCCGTCGAGATGCGAGCTCCAATAGGGGACGATGCCGTCGGAACTGTTCGGCGTGTCGCCGCGACCGCGATCTCCCATGATCGAGTGATATGGAATGCCGCGCGTGAGGGGAAGTTTGTTCACTGCTTTTACAAAGCGATCGTTAGGCTCGAGCGTGTCGACACTATTCGGCATGCGCTTCAGTGGACGCGCCGCTGGATCGGCGATCAAAAGTGGTTTGGTTGAAGTGTAAACCGGGGTGAACGACCGCGGCGTCCTGACCAGAGCAGCGCCGATTCGGCCAATCCAGCCGGAGGCGATCTTGCTGCCGCGATGCGGTGTCGAAATGAATATCGCCCGTTGCACGTCCGGCCGATGATCAAAGATGAGCACGTCTTCGGCAATCTTGAGCGGGTCGTTCGCGAGCGGAGTTTTGTTCGGAGGTGTGGCAAAAAAATCGCGCCAGATTTTGTCGCCCGAGTCGGTGATCATCAACCGGCAGATCATTCCACCCATGCTGTGGCCAATGAGCACGACGCGCTTGTGATTGGGAAATGCGCGCTCGATTCCGTCGAGATCGTGCCGGAACAGCGCCGCCGAGTAAGGATAAGGATAACCACTCGGGTAGCTGAAGAACCAAAACTGATAGTGTTCTCTAATCCACTGGTCATTGCGGAGGGTGTCGATCATTGGGGCCCAACTCGCGCCCGTTTCCTGCAAGCCGTGAACAAAAATCACCGGTGTGCGGTTTGGATCGTACTGTTGCAACTGAGCCAATCTCGCCGTATCGGCGTACTTTTCCGGATTCATCACCCGCGCGAATCCGAGCCGCTCCGGCCGCTCCCGCGCAATTAACATCGCGGTCGGCGCGCTAAGATCGAGAGCCAACGGAAAATTGCGTTTGTCTAGAGCAACTCGCTCTGCCTGGAATGGATCAACAAACTTAAGGTCCGCTTTCTGGCCTGAAAATTGGATGACTGCGGTGGCGGGTGCATAAACGCGCGGCAGCTTGTACTGCTGCCGAGAATTCGGATTTTCTGAGCGAGCGACCGCAACCAAGGGCGCGCCAATCCCGCTTACTGCTGAGCGCCTTTTGAAAAATGTTCCGCCGATCTTCAGGGTGTCGACTGGAAAGAGATCGTACCGACTTGGATCATGTTCCTGATCGATCGGCTTTGGCGAAGTTAACGAGAATGTTCCCGAGTCAGTTGCCAGTCCGGTTCGGACGTCGATCTTGCGCTGCCACGGTTGAATCTTCGCGCGCCCGACATTCTCAACGGCTCGCGCGACGGAAAAATTGTAGATGTTTTGCGCCGACGAGTCGCTCGGCCGCTGTTCGAGCACGCTGAGCGATAACTTCACGGCCGAGAGATCGTTGCCCAGTGCGATCAACGGTTGTTCGCGTTCCGCGGCGGCTAACCTTTGTGTCGCGACCGCAAGTTCTTCATCGCTCGCGGCGATCGTTGGAATGCGGGGCTCCGTTGTTTTTACCGTCGCGAGGGGCGCGCATCCGAAGCCGGCGAAAACGACGACGACGGCAAACGCCGTTTGGATTCGCCGGAACGTTTTGAGCCTTGAGTGCCGTGATTTCATTGAAATCCAATGGGTGGTCGAGAATGATTCATCGGCCATTTCTTTCTCAAGCTTTTGACGGCCGAAATTTCAGAGAATCTTAAGAAACTAATTTCATCGGTCAGGCGCGGTCACGGCATTGCCCGTTCCTCCATCCAGTCGACGTAAAGGCGGCGCTCCGAAAACAACCAGGCGCCGTCAATTTTCACGAAGGTGTCGAGGTAGCGGAGCGAGGCGACCATCAATCGTCGATTATCACCATCGACTGTGACGTGATGTGCCAGACAGTAGGCTTCGCCGGTGGCTCGATCAGGCGTCAATGTGAGGATCGTGCTCTGTCCGACAAAGTGCGTAGTGGCGTCATACTTGTTTAACTCTGCAAACACTGGAGCGAGGGCGTCGCGCGAGTGCAGTTCCTGTGACGGCTTCGGATCCTTCGCATTCATGTAGACCACGAAATGTGTGTCTTCGGTGAAGAGAGCCGTCTGATCTTTCGAATCACGGCGATCTGCGCAGTGCGCGTATGCTTCGATGAGCTCTCGAATGGCGAGACGGTCGGCCGCTTCGCTGGGGGAGAGCGCGAGGTGCTTAGTCATGGCTGGCCTCAGATGGGTAGATGGCTCGTACCTTTTATTTGTAGAGCCACGGCTTATAGGCAATCTCGATGTTGTATCCGTCCGGGTCGCCGATGTTTGCTGCGAAGTAGTCGGCACGCCATTCGGGCCGAAGGCTCGGTTCCTTGTTTGAAGTAGCTCCCGCGTCTATCGCCGCCTTGTAGCTGGCCCTGACAGCGTCCGCGCTCTTCGCGGTGAATGCGACGTAAAGGTCTTTGGCGACTTCGCCATTCTTCAGCCAGAAACCCGGTTCGTTATTGATGGCGAAACCGCGGATGGGAGGTTGACCGAACTCGTAAGGCATGTCGATGCCAAGCGGTCCGAGCACCTTCTTGTAAAATTCGCTCGACCGTTTCAGGTCAGAGACG
Source organism: Chthoniobacterales bacterium (assembly GCA_035948375.1). Taxonomy (GTDB): domain Bacteria; phylum Verrucomicrobiota; class Verrucomicrobiia; order Chthoniobacterales; family UBA10450; genus AV40. The sequence goes on along the minus strand of DASZJH010000124.1, from coordinate 76 downwards.
GGGAGATAAATATGGTCAATCATGGCTTTCCTCTTTTCGTTTCACTGTGACAGCCCCGATCAGGGCTCTGCTAAAT
>DASZJH010000123.1:0-21760 GCA_035948375.1 Chthoniobacterales bacterium | reverse complement strand
AAAATGGGCTCATTCTTGCGCAAATCTTGCACACACGGACGCGGCGGACTTCGGGTTAAACCTCGGGAGCGGGCGCTCAAGATGCTCACTTCAATCTGCGATGGCCAGTTTTGTTCAAACAGACCGAGCGAACTCGTCGATCTGCTGTTGGGCGATTCGTATGTGACGAATCGCCTTATTCGGGCGTAACAGCCCGCGATCAGTGTGCGCGTTTTTTATCTCGCCCGCCACTGCCGCGCTTCTACATTCATCACCGACTTCGCCAACGTTGTCAGCTTTTCGCAGGTTTGTCCCTCTTCGGTCAGCGTGATTGTGATCATCGCAAACGTGCCCAGCCCAAAACGTTGTAGAGACGCGTATTCTTCAGCTCTTTGGTTAATCGTTGATCAGTGGTGAGAGGAAAATGAACACAAGGATGATCGGCAGCAAGATGCGTTGAGGGACTTGAATCCAGACTTGTCAACCGGTCTTGCTGCCAATTACGGATTTGACGGCTGCTTGGGCTGAATCGACCGGATGAACGCCTAACACGGTGACTATTTTCTCCCGACCACGGTCGCGATAGGTCCAAGCGTACGCTACGCCCGCTTTGGGGTAATCGTAGAGAGCGAAAACTTCAACAGCACCTCGCCATCTGAGATGATCGCCCAATTTTACCGTCACAGTGACCGATCTTAGCCACCACGAATCGCAACCGTGATTCGCTCTAATTGCCTCTTCGAATTTCCAGTGCAGATCGGGCATCGGATAATTTCGACGTAGGTTTACCCATAAAATAATTCGAACTATCTCCGCCGAGTGGCCGTATTCCAACGTGTTGCCGTTAATATCGTCCGGCAAGGGATGATTGGTGAAAAATGGTCGCGGCCAGTGGGCCAAAGAAATAGAACTCTGCGAGGAAACTTTTTCGAAGTTCGCTAGTTCCACTTGCTAACGGTTTCGTTCTGCACGGTCGCCTTCAGGCCGATCCTCAGGACTCATACCCCACCCGTTATCGCCAAAAGGCGTTCACGGCGATACTGAAAAGATCCCGCAAGTTTTAAGATTGCCTCGTGAAACCGCCTCGCGCGTCACTCGCCACGAAAATCAATAGAAATCTCTTGCAGACGCCTCTAAACGTTGAAAACCCCCTGGCTATGACAATTCGCTTCCATCTCCGATCCAATTATTACATCATTTAAAGGAAGAACGGGTTCGTTAAGGGCTAATGAGGACATTCATCGAACTCTCTTTACTAGGTACAGGTACTTAAGGCAGTTAGCTGTTTGCCGTGTCCTGTTCCCAAAAACGACACGGCTCCGTCCCAAGTTCGGGAAAGTTAGTGTGTCGCGAAAAATGCGCGGACCCGTGTAAGAGCCTCAAGAATTGTTGATTACGTCTGAGTGCAGAGTCTGGCATGCATTAAGCAATGAACACCCGCGTAAGTGCAGAACTCAACCATCAACCAATGGAGGTATTATATGATAAGAACAATTGTCACGCTCGCTTGCTGCGCACTTGTTGCGCCGCTGGCTTTCGGACAAACGCGTTCCGCGCACAACGGAACAACCAAAACTGAAACAACAGTCACGGTAACGGGAACAATCATTACCGCTACCGAAGACGGCGCGGCTGCCAGTTATCAGCCGGCCAAAACGCTGGTCATCCGTCAGGACAATGCGGCCAAGCCCGTCTCGTACACGATCGATGCGCGCGGTCACGTTGTGGATAAGAAGGGGGACCCGGTGATAGCCTCAGTCCGACCGGGGACACGGGTGCGTGTTTATTACACCAACGTTGGGGACCAACGGATGATCGATCACGTGGTCGTTCTGGACTGATCCCGGATCAATCACGAAATAACCCAGACAACAAAAGCCGCCGCGTGGTGCGGCTCTTTGTTGGATGTTCATCCCGTTCTCCGGTTTTCTTGCCTTTGCCCTCTCACAACCGCCGAACAATTCAACGGTTAAGTGATTTAACAAGTCACGACGGCGAAGTCCAAATCCGCTAATTCACTGATTCTCTGACACCCTGCTGCCGTGGATCAGGGAATCACTGTTCCTTTTGACCCGTTGTGACCCGATTTTTGGCCTACCTGAAAACGGGCTGGATTTCTCCGTTAGGCCGGTTAATCCAGTAACCTGTCTGCCAATACGTCTGCCTTCTCAATCTTCGGCGGCTCCGCCAGTAGCTCAAGAAGGCTAAAAGTGCGCGCCGACGCTTTGTTAAGATCAAACCAAACCTGTTGCGATGGTTAAAGCCGCGCGTCCAATCAAGCGGACAAATTGCGCCTCCCGACTATTGCAAGCTGCTCGATGCAGCACGGAAAGCCGCTGATATTCAGAAGTGGCCAAACAATGCGTTCCGACACGGCTTCGCGAGTTACTACCTTGCTCATTTCAAAAAAGGCGGGCGTGGCGGAACTGGCGTCAGAGATGGGCCATACGAACGCTAATCTTGTCTTTCACGCGAATTGGTAAAGCCAAGCGACGGCAAGCGTTACTGGAATATCTGGCCGTCTGACCAGCAGGACAAAGTTATCCCATTGACGAAAGCCGCGTAATCGACCGCGGGGCAAAATGGGAGTCCATTCGCCAAGCTTACGTCAAGCGACCAGTTGGGAACGCGCTGGTTTTTGCTGGCGAATCGCGCGATTCTCCCTCTTATTTCGAGAAATTTAGCCGATGTGGCGAAATGGCAGACGCAACGGACTTAAAATTGCGGTTTTTGCGATTTTTTTGCATTTCAAAATCGATCAAAACGAGCCCGATTTACCAGGGTAGTGACCAAAATTCGCAAATTTTTGAAGCGCATCAGAGGGTAAGCAGAAGTGGGCTCATTCTTGCACAAATCTTGCACACGGAACCGCGGACTTCGCGTTAAACCCTTCAGGTGCGCGGGGCTCAAGGTGCTGCCCTCAATCTGAGATAACCAATCTTGTTCAAACAGACCGAGCGAACTCGTCGATTTGTTCTTTGGCGATTCGTATATGACGAATCGCCTTATTCGGGCGTAACAGCGCGCGATCGATCAGGCGTCTAACGGTCGCCTGTGACACGTGCAAATCGAGCGCGACCTCTTTGATTGTATAAAAGAGCCTCGGCTTTAGCGGAATGTCTTTGTACCCAAAATCCTAGCGAATTTCGGTCCGCAATAGCTCTATCTCATCATGAGCCAACGTCGCTTAGTTCGGCAGATGGCAGAAGCCGAAAGAAGCACCGGTGGACAAAGTCGGTGGACAAAAGCTTCCAGTCATCACTTTTCTCCGAGGCGAACACGAGCTAGAGCGTCTCATACGTTCCGGGTGGAAAAGACTGACAATTGCCTGCATCAGGATGAGAGACCACTCTTAATAGTAAATGTCTATTGTTTCATCGGTTGTTTCAGCGCTTTTTGGTCGACGACTCGCGACCTCTGAATCGCGCGAGCAGGAGATTGGCGTGCTGAGCGGTGTACCAGTGCTTGGGCTGGACGCGCTCTCCTCGGCGGCGTACGGGCCGGAAGCCGCGCTGGCGATTCTCGTTCCGGTCGGGCTGCTCGGGCTCCAGTACCTGCCGGCAATCACCGGTGTCATACTCGCGCTGCTCGCGATCGTTTATTTCTCCTACCGGCAGACGCTCGCTGCCTACCCGAATGGGGGCGGCTCGTACATTGTCGCCAGCGCAAACCTGGGCAGACACGCTGGGATCGCCGCCGCCGCGTCGTTGATGCTCGATTACCTCTTGAACGTCGCGGTCGGAATTTCCGCCGGGATCGGTGCTCTGGAATCGGCCATCCCGTGGCTGCAACCGCATACGCTCGCCGCGTGTCTCGTGGCCCTCGTGTTGATCACGATGGTGAACTTGCGTGGCGTGCGTGACGCGGGAACGGCATTCGGTTTGCCGACGTATGCGTTCGTTGCGACGTTGCTAATCGCGATAGGCGCTGGCGTTTTTCGCTCGATCATGAGCGGCGGACACCCGAACGCGGTCGTCCCGCCGCCAGCAGTGATGAGTCCAACAAAAGCGGTGACGTTCTGGCTGCTGATTCGATCTTTCGCGAGCGGGTGCACGGCGATGACCGGCGTGGAAGCTGTGAGTAACGGGGTGCCGCTGTTCGCGGAGCCGCGGGTCAAACGCGCGGAATGGACGTTGACAATTATCGTGGCCACTCTCGGTGTTTTGCTCGCGGGAATCGCCTACCTATCGCGCGCCTATCACATAGGAGCGATGGACCAGCAGCAGCCTGGTTATCAAAGCATCCTGTCGCAGATGGTCTCGGCAGTGTTAGGACACGGAGCGATTTATTACATTACGATCGCGAGCGTGCTCTCTGTGTTAATTTTGTCGGCGAACACGAGTTTCGCGGATTTCCCGCGTGTGTGCCGATTGCTGGCGGAAGACGATTTCCTGCCGGCTGGGTTTGCGAACCGTGGCCGGCGTCTCGTTTATTCGTTAGGGATCAGCGTTCTCGCGGTGTTTTCCGGCGTGATCCTCATTGTATTCGGCGGGATTACCGATCGGTTGATTCCACTCTTCGCCGTCGGCGCGTTCGGCGCGTTTACCTTATCGCAGGCCGGGATGGTCGCACACTGGTGGCGAAAACGCGGGCCGGGCGCACGTGTTTCGCTTTTCATTAACGCTTTAGGCGCAAGCGCCACGGCGGCAACGCTGGTGATCATCATTGTTGCGAAATTCGTTGAGGGTGCGTGGATCGCACTCATCGTCATCCCCGGTCTAATCATGCTTTTCCTCGGAATTCATCGGCATTACCGGCGCGTGATGCGCGAGATCAAATGCCCAGCCGACCTGGAGCTCTTCGGCAAGATGCCACTGACGGTGATCATACCGATCGAGGGCTGGGATTTAGTGACTGAGCGAGCGTTGCGCCTGGCGTTACAGATTTCTGACGACATCACCGCTGTATATGTTTGCGCCGCGCAGTCGGCCGGCGGTTTGCCAGCGGCTTGGAACCATCGCGTGGTAGCGCGAGCTAAAGAAAAGGGAATCGAGCCGCCGCGTCTGAAGATCATCACTTCGCGTTATCGGCGGTTCTTGCAACCGCTGCTGGATTATGTCCAGGAGGTGAGGAAGGAAAAGCCAGACCGGTTGATCGCGGTTGTGATTCCCGAGCTTGTGCAGACGCACTGGTATGAATACTTCCTTTACAATCAACGCGCCACACTTCTGAAGGTAAGGTTATTCCTAGGAGGCGACGAACGGATCGTTGTTATCAACACCCCCTGGTACTTGCGCGAAGAGTCAGTGAGCAATCGGATTGGCGTTAAACATTGAACCAGCGCGCTTGCCAGTGACTGAGAGCTGTCGGCCGTAATCGTACAGCTTCGGAGAGTTTTCAAGCGCATTTGAGCAGACAAGTTCTATTTGTTGTGTAGAAGTCGCTGCGGTGAGAATTGGACGACGGACCTTGCTTGTCTTGGCGTTATCGGCAACCGTTCAGGCGCAGGATTTCATCTCTAGCGACCTCTCGTCCGAACGAACGATCGGATTGATCGTCCAGAAAGATTCCGACTCGAAAAATAACGGATCAGACGATAAAAGTCAAACCCCCGAATACCAGAATTGGCTCGTTCACGTCCAGGGAACCGAAGTAGCTCAAGGCCAACCGGGATTTCATTCACCTTATCAAGGAACAAATAGCCTCAGGCCGGATGACAATTTGCGGCAGTCATCGTCGCTTGATCTTTATTTAGGCGCTCGCCTTTGGCCGGGGGGCGAATTCTATGTCAATCCCGAATACTACCAGGGCTTTGGTTTGAGCAACACCCATGGCATTGCGGCGTTTCCGAACGCTGAAAATTATAAAGTTGGTCAAGAAATCGGCGACGTGTTCAACGCCCACATGTTTCTTCGCCAGACGTTTGGATTCGGAGGCGAACAGGAGGATCTTGCGGGCGACCAATTACAATTGGCGGAACGAGTAGATGTTTCGCGACTGACGATTACACTCGGACGGCTTAGTGCCACGGACCAGTTTGATGCGAATGCGTATGCTCACAGCTCGCGAACTCAGTTCCTGAACTGGGCGCTCGTCGATAACGGCGCCTTTGACTATGCGGCTGATTCGGTCGGCGTGATCGAGGGAGCTACGGCTGAACTGAACCAAAAGGCGTGGGCGTTGCGCTACGGGATTTTTGACGTTCCACGTGTGTCGAACGGTTTCGCCAAAGACGGGCATTTTTTAAAAGCCTGGCAACAGATGCTTGAATTAGAGGAGCGTTATTCGCTTCTGGATCACCCTGGGAAGGTTCGAGTGCTCGGTTGGTTAGAAGAAGCGCATATGGGGAGCTATCGTGAAACGTTGGCAAATCCTTCCTTCATGGAAGATATCACGCGAACGCGGCGCTATCGTTTCCAATACGGATTTGGTTTAAGCGCCGAGCAGGAAATTACGAAAGACTTAGGGGCTTTTCTTCGAGCGAGCTGGCGCGATGGACAGGAAGAAGTCTGGCAGTTCACTGATATTGACCGAAGCGTGTCCGCCGGACTGCAATTAAAGGGAACAACCTGGAAACGGCCGAACGATATTGCGGCCATTGCCGGAATTATCGACGCGATCAGCTCGGCTCATCGCGTTTTTCTCGCAGCGGGTGGACTCGGTCCGCTTATCGGCGACGGGAGACTCCCGCATTATTCAACTGAAGATGTTATGGAAATGTATTATGACGCCGAGATCATTAAGAACGTGCATCTTGGCTTCGACTATCAGTTTGTGGCCAATCCCGGTTACAATAGCGACCGTGGCCCTGTGAATGTTTTTTCGAGTCGCTTTCACTTTCAATTCTAACTGCTGGTCTGTTCGACTGTTCGTGGCAGAATGGCTACACCGATGAATCGAGAACGAATGGGTTCAGAGGCCCGCGATTTTTCCGGCATTCGTTTCGCACGGTTCATGCAGTTCCTGACGCAGCGCTCACGCGTGTGGACGGTATCCGTGAGCCTTCTCCTTCTGGCGGTCGTTGGGGTTATAGATTATCAGGCAGGGTTTCAGCGATCCTGGCTCGTGTTTTATTTGCTGCCGGTCGCGCTGGGGACATGGTTCGTGAGCTGGCGCTTTGGCGTAGTCCTCTGCGTCTTAAGCATCGCTGTATCGATACTCGGCGACATCGAAGCCGGCGCCGCTTATTCCAGCCCTTCGGTCCCGATTTGGAACGCAAGCATCGCCATCGCATCTTTTCTCATCGTCGTGTGGCTGTTGCATCGTTTGCAGTCGTTGCTCAACCAATTGGAAGATCGGATACAACAAGGTACCTCGGCCTTACGTCAGGAGATGAAAATGCGGGAGCAGCTCGAGAAGGATGTGACAGAGGCTGCTGAACGCGAGAGTCAGCGAATCGGACACGAGCTTCACGACAGTTTGGGCCAGCATCTAACTGCTACTTCCCTTGCCCTGCAGGTTCTGAGCATCAAACTGGCAAGAGAATCGTTGCCTCGCTCGAAAGACGTGGACCAAGCGGTCGAAATGGTTGAGCAGGGGATTGACCTGACGCGAAACATAGCCAAAGGCTTGTTTCCGTTGGAACTCGAGGGCGAAGGGTTAGCTGCCGCACTGCGGGAGCTTTCTACAGTATCAGGACGAACTCACCACGTGGTCTGCGAATTCCAATGCGATCAATCCATTAGGCTATCTGATTCGATCACGGCAACCCATTTGTATCGTATCGCGCAGGAAGCTGTCACTAACGCGATCAAACACGGCCACGTAAGTCGAATCGTGGTCGAACTTTTTCGCAACGATGGCAATCTCACGCTCTCGATTAAAGATAATGGTGTTGGTTTACCGGCAGCTTTGCCGGAGGGTCGCGGGATCGGTCTGCGGATTATGTCTAGCCGCGCCGGAATGATTGGTGGACTCCTCTCGGTCAAGAATCGAGCGGAGGGCGGGACGATCGTTAGGTGCGATTTGCCGCTGACAAATAATGGGTTGGCAGACAGTTCACTGCATTGAGCACACGAACCTCCAAAAACAGTAAACAGAAAACACGAATCTTCCTCGTTGACGATCATCCGCTTGTCCGAGAATGGCTGACGAATCTAATTAACGAGCAAGAAGATTTGGAGATTTGCGGTGAGTCTGAGGACGCGAAGGGCGCGCTTGCCGGGATCGCAGCGACGGCGCCCCAGCTTGCAATCATTGACATCTCCCTCAATTCCGCCTCGGGCCTGGAGCTGCTTAAAGATCTTCATCTGCAACATCCTTCCCTTGCTGCAATTGTTCTATCGATGCACGAAGAAGAGCTTTACGCTGAACGCGCGATGCGTGCGGGCGCGCGTGGTTACGTCCGCAAACGCGAGACCAGTAAGAATGTCCTCGCTGCCATTCGTCGCGTGCTCGAAGGCGGCATTTACGTGAGCGAAAAAATCTCAAACGCAATGGCACTCAAGTTTCTTGAAGGAAAGGAAGCAGGTGGCGTTGCCGCGTCGCGCGTCGGACAACTGAGCGACCGCGAGCTGGAAGTATTCCGATTGTTAGGCCAGGGCCGCAGCACCTCGCAGATTGCGGAACAACTGCACGTTAGTTTGAAAACGGTGCAAGCCTATTGTGTTCGCGCAAAGGAAAAACTTGGCCTAACGACTGCCTCCGAATTGGTGCGAGAGGCCATTCTTTGGGAAGAAAGCGCCCACCTGAGATGAGCTCGCTGCAAGATCGACAAGGACGACAGCGAGTTTAAGGCATCGCCTAACATAGCGAAATAGGCGCGGCCTAATTGAGGCTGGACGGAGCATCTGCAACTCTTATCGCGCGCAGCTCCGAGTTTGCCGATGCTCCATTCAAAGCAATGTTCATTCAAAGTTCGAGTCGCGCCGCTCACGGCCGTTGCGATGATGGCGAGCGTGTTGCTATCGGCGTGCGGTCGAAGCGCGAGTTCAATCGCATCCCAGGACACAAAGGCCGCGAACAACGTTTCCCAGACCGAACCGGCGGTAGAGTTATCACCAGGTCAACTATCTGCGATAAAGATCCAACCGGTAGAAGGTTATGTCTTTTCGATTGAAAAGAGGGCCATTGGCAGCATTGATTTTGATAACAAGCTCTATTTCGACAACGCGCTGTCGATTCAGGTCTTCCCGCCGCGCGAAGGGAAGATGGTCACCACTTTGGCGGAACTGGGTGATCAAGTGCAAAAGGGAGATCCGCTCTATGCCATTGCTACTGCCAGCGATCCAGCATTGACAGTACGCAGTCCGATCACTGGTCAAATCACGTCAGTAAACGCGGTAATAGGACAATTGGTGCAGCCGGGTAAAGCCCCCGCGCCATATGCGGTGGCGGATGTCTCCCACAAGTGGATGACGGGAAATGTTCCTGAAACGGACAGCACAACGTTTCATATCGGGCAGGCAGTGAACGTGACTGTGATGGCTTATCCGAGCCGCGTGTTTGAGGGCCAGATCATCAAGATCTATCCGACCATCGACGCGAATACCCATCGAGCAATGATCCGTTCTGAGATTGCGGATCCGAAGAATGAGCTGCGGTCAGGAATGCTTGCGGAATTTGTAACTCGTCTCCAAGACGAGAAAGAGTCTATCGCGTTGCCGGCCGATGGTGTGGTCCGTGAAGCGGACGGCACGATGACCGCCTGGATCACGAGTGATCGTCATCGGTTTGTGCAGAGAATCGTCAAGACCGGTCTGCGCGAAGAGAACCGGGTCCAGATCCTGGAGGGTCTTCAACTGGGCGAACTGGCGGTTAGCGAAGGAGCTGTGTTTCTCAGCAATATGCTCAACGCGCCCCCAAGCGACTGAAAATCGTAGAACCGCTGAATTTCTGAATGGGTTCACGAATGACGGTGCCACGATTCGCCAATTTCAATGTTCAAAAACATCATCGCCTTCTGCCTGAGCCGCCGCGCGATCGTCGTATTCGGTTTGGTGCTCTTTGCCGCCGCTGGATTCGTCGCCTACCAGCAGCTCAACATCGAGGCGTATCCGAATCCCACGCCGGTCATTCTTGAAATCACTGCGCAGGCACCAGGGCTTTCTGCTGAGGAAATGGAGCGTTACTACACGCGGCCCATCGAGATCGGACTCTACACGACGCCAGGGATCGACGTCATCCGCTCGACTTCGTTTTACGGATTGTCGTTCGTGCGAGTGGCTTTCAAATACGGCGTCGATTTTCATTTTGCTTATGGGCAAGCGGCGATTGCGTTGCAACAGAATGTCAGCCTGCCTGGTGGACAGACTCCGACTATCCAACAAAACAGTACGACGGGAGAAATCTACCGCTACCAAGTCGTCGGCCCGAAACGTTTTGGAATAACCAATCTACGTACCGTGCAGGATTGGATTGTGGCGCGGCGGCTCAAAACAATTCCTGGAATCGTGCAAGTCAACAGTTGGGGCGGCCCAACCAAGCGATTCGACGTGGAAGTAGATCCGCGCAAACTCGAAATTTACAACATCACTGTGCCGCAAGTGTTGACGGCGCTGGGTAACGCAAACCTCAACGTCGGCGGTCGTGAAATCCGCGTCGGTCAGCAATCTATCAACATTCGCGGGGTCGGCCTAATAGATGACGGCGGCAACGATGACCTGACACAGGGTTACAAGTTGGATGACATCGAAAACGTCGTCCTCACGCAACAAAACAGTGTTCCCGTGCTGGTTAAGGACATTGCCAAAGTCTCGGTCGGGTTCGTGCCGAGACTCGGTATTTGGGGACACGATCACGAGAACGATGCGGTGGCAGGTATCGTAGTGATGAGCCGCGTAGCACGCGCCAACGACATGCTGCCGCAAGTTCGCGCCGAGATTGAAAAGATGAATCACGACGGCAGTCTGCCCGTAGGCGTCAAGATCGTTCCGATCTATGATCGTTCCGATTTACTGTCCGTCACCACGCACACCGTCCTGCATAATTTGATTTTTGGGTGCGTGCTGGTGTTTCTAATCCAATGGATTTTCCTCGGAGATCTTCGTAGCGCGATTATCGTCGGGCTGAACATCCCGGTTGCGTTGTTCTTCGCGATTATTGTGTTGGTACTTCGAGGCGAAAGCGCCAACCTGCTTTCCCTCGGCGCAGTAGATTTCGGCATCATCGTCGATTCGGCGGTGATTTTTGTTGAAAATATTTTTTACAATTTTCAACTGCCGGTCGCACAAAAACGAAACCTGCTGAAAAATCTTGCGGAAGATTTTTGGGGTTCGGACCCAACGAAGAGGGCGCACAGCGCCACGCCCGTCGAGGGGTGGACGGATCGTCTGCGATTGATTCTCATTAGTGCCCTTCAGGTAGACAAGGCGGTGTTCTTTTCCGTTGTGATCATCGTGGCTGCGTTCGTGCCGCTCTTCACGATGACTGGAGTCGAAGGCGCGATCTTCGGTCCGATGGCGCGGACCTACGCATACGCGCTTACCGGTGCAGTCGTCGCCACTTTTACGGTTACGCCGGTGTTAGCGTCGCTACTGCTGCCGGAACATCTCAAGGAAACCGAAACGATTATCGTGCGCGGCCTGCATCGTATTTATAATCCCGTGCTGCGTTTCGCGCTCGCTCATCGCGCGTTGATGGTTGGAATCGGGATTGTTTTTCTCGCGCCAGCCGGGTTCCTCATCTCCCGTCTAGGAAGCGAATTCCTCCCTACGCTCGAAGAAGGAAATTTTTGGATTCGGGCTTCGATGCCGCCGACGCTTTCGCTGCAAGATGGCGAAACTGCAGCCGCAAAAATGCGGCTCATCCTCCTGAAATTTCCGGAGGTGATCACTGTTTTCTCGCAACATGGCCGGCCCGACGACGGGAGCGACGCATCGCCTCTTTCGAACGTCGAACTATTTGCGCCGCTCAAGTTGCCGAGCGAATGGCCGAAAGGCTTCACCAAGGAGAAACTGACTGAATTAGTCAATGCGGATCTTGAACGGGAGTTGCCTGGAGTGAGTTTCAATTTCTCGCAATACATCCAGGATAACATCGAGGAAGGAATTTCCGGCGTTAAAGGCGAAAACTCGGTCAAGATCGTCGGACCGAATCTCGAAACGTTGACCAAACTTGCCGAGCAAGTCCGCAGCGCGATGAGCCGGATTCGTGGCATCACCGATCTGGGGATCTTTCCAGTTCTCGGCCAGCCAAATCTCAATATCAGAGTCGATCGGGCGAAAGCCGGGCGGTATGGCCTCAATACTGGCGATATCAACGCTATAATTCAGGCAGCCACGGGCGGTACGATAGCGACGAGTGTTTTGGAAAGCGACCGGCATTTCGACGTGGCCGTCCGCTATCCGCCAGAGTATCGCGACACCGTTGAGAAAATCCGTGAGATTAAAGTGCCCTATCAAACCAGCGGTGGTGCGAACGCTTACATTCCGTTAAGCGAGCTGGCGACGATTACATTGGATACTGGAGCATCGTGGATTTACCACGAGAGCAACGAGCGCTTCATCCCGGTGAAGTTTAGCGTGCGGGAACGCGATCTGGGCAGCACCGTCGGCGAAGCGCAGAAGCGGATCGCGGAAAATATAAGGCTTCCGATTGGCTACCGTTTGGTTTGGGCGGGCGAGTTCGGACAACTCCAGGCCGCCAAAGCGCGATTCGCGGTGATTGTGCCGATAACCTTCGTCCTCATTCTGGGTTTGCTTTACACGTTATTTAACAGAATCCGCGAGTCTCTTCTGGCACTCTCGGGAATCCCCTTTGTAATGGCGGGCGGAGTGCTGGGACTGTTGGTTTCCGGCCTTAACTTCAGCATTTCCGCCGCCATTGGTTTCATATCGCTCTTTGGCGTGTCGGTCATGATCGGCATTCTGTTGATCAACCGATATAGGCGCGCCCTCAATCGCGGCGCAACGCCAATGGAAGCGATGTTCCGTTCCGCTTCAACGTTGATGCGCCCACTGCTCATGATGAGTCTCTCCGCCGGTATCGGCCTTTTACCGGCTGCGCTTTCGACCGGCATCGGAAGCGAGGTGCAGCGCCCGCTCGCAACTGTGGTTGTCGGCGGAATGTTCGTCGGCCCCATCATGCTGCTCATCGTCGTCCCCGCCTTCGAAATGATTTTCCTGGGCCGGGAAAAAAAATCTCCAGCGCGAGCACATCAATCAACATGAAGACCAATTTTCAATTTGCGATCGTTGCTTTCGGGGCCTTGCTATGTCTCGCGGCTTGCGTGGTCGGCCCCAATTTCAAAAAACCGGCCGCGCCGGATGTTGAGGGTTACACGTCGGCGCCGCTTTCGACCACCGAAAGCACTGCCAAGGTCGCCGGCGGTGAAGCGCAACACTTTATTAAAGACATCGACATTCCTGGAGAATGGTGGGCCCTCTTTCACTCCAAGCCACTCAATGATTTGATTGAGCGGTCACTCAAAATCAATCCTGACATCAAAGCCGCTCTGGCTGCATTACTAGTCGCGCGCGAAAACGTGCTCGCCCAAAAAGGCGCATTTTATCCGACTGTCACCGGATCTTTCTCTGCTACCCGGTCAAAGACATCGAAGGAGTTATCACCAGCCACAGCTTCGGGTGCGCTCTACTACAGTCTTTATACGCCTCGCGTCAACGTCTCGTATGTCCCGGACGTCTTTGGCCTTAACCGGCGCACCGTCGAGTCATTGCAAGCGCAGGCCGAACAGGCCCGCTTTGCTCTGGCGGCGGCGCATATCACGCTCAGTACGAACGTTGCCGCCGCGGCGATTCAGGAAGCATCACTTCGAGCCCAAATCGATGCGGCGCGTCAACTGATCGCGATCAATTCCAACTTGGTTCAAGTCGTGCGCAACCAACTCGCGAAACACGCCGCCACCAATGCCGATCTCGCTTCGCAGGAATCGCAGCTCGCGCAGATCAATGCGACGCTGCCTCCTTTGCTCAAACAACTGGCGCAACAGCGCGACTTACTCGCTGCGTTATCGGGCGGGCTCCCAAGTAAGGATTTCACTGAACAATTTGAACTTCTTAATCTGCAACTACCGCAAAAACTGCCGTTGAGCCTTCCTTCGCGACTGGTTGAACAACGTCCGGATGTCCGCCAAGCCGAAGAGAACCTGCATTCCGCCAGCGCTCAAGTTGGAGTCGCCGTCGCGAATCGCTTGCCGAATTTTAATTTAACTGCCGATGCCGGAACCATGGCACTTACTGCCAGCAAAATTTTCTCTGGTGGGGCGGGCTTTTGGGATCTCGGCGCGAGCGTTACGCAGCCGATATTTCAAGGTGGCACACTGCTGCACAAACAGCGTGCGGCGCGCGCTGCGTATGTTCAGGCCGCTGAACAATATCGCGGCACCGTTTTGACCGCATTTCAGAATGTCGCCGATACCCTCAGCGCGCTTCAACACGATGCCGACGCACTGAAAGCGACCGCGGCCGCCGCAGATGCGGCAAGGGTAACACTAGAACTCACCCGGCGTCAGGTTGAAACGGGCGCGCACAGTGAAGCCACGCAACTGGCGTTGCTCAATGCCGAGCAGACGTATCAGCAAGCAACTATCAACCGCATTCAGGCACAGGCCAATCGCTATGCCGATACCGCCGTGCTCTTTCATTCACTCGGCGGGGGATGGTGGAACCGCGCCGACCTCGTTCAAAATGATTAACTCGATCCGAATTCTTTGCCGGGTCATAACTTTCTCTTCGGTCGCGCTGATGGCGATCGGACTCGGACCGCTCGCGACTGATGTTTTCGCGAGAGGCCGCTCATTTCCCATCGAAGTGACCGGAACCATCATCAATGTCGATCGGACGAGTTATGAGTGTACGTTGCGAGTAGATGAACCCGCTCGCGTGTTGCGGATGGGACCTCGTCGCGATTGTAAGTTCCTAAAAAACGGCGCACCAGCGAAAACGGACATCTTAAAAAAAGGCGCCTATGTAAAGGTCAGCTACTTCGCCACGATCTTTACCGGTAATCTCGCCGTCGAAATCGAACTGAATCCTAAACCTGAAATAGAAAGCGGGATCATCGAGGAAATCGATATTCCCCACCGAAGGCTCATTCTCGCAGTCGGACCTAACGCGCGCCACTTGGCCCTTCGCTGCGCAACGAATGCGAGCTTCATCAAGGCCGGCAAGCCAGCTTCCGTAGCCGCGCTAAGAGTTCGCTCGATCGCTAAAGTGGCCTACTACGCGCCGGCTTTCGCAAGCAAATACGCAGTGAAAATCGACCTCAAGTGAACAAGAACGATTTCAAATTCCGCTAAAACCGTAACCCGAAACCAACCAAACTCATGAAAACTATTCCTATCCTCCTTCTCAGCAGCGTCCTTGCAGTTGCTGGCTGCGCGTTTTCGAAAAAAATGGCAGAGCAGCCAAAGAGAGAACACACGGCATCCACGCGCCTGCAAAAGAAAACTCAAACCTTCGCCGGTAAAGTCGTCTTTGTAGACGGAGCCTATCGATTCGCTCTAAGCGATGATCCCAAGACGCTCCTGCGTTTAACGCGAGCACGACGAGAGAGCGAATTTGCCGCCGAACAGATCAATCTGCGAAAGTACTACGAGAAAACGCTATCTGTTGTTGGAACACGTCAGGATGACTGGATTTGGGGAGCCGATGTTGTCGGGCAATGGACGCCACCCGGTGGCGATACCGGTCCAAACATGAACGCGCCCAAACCGACGAGGCCGTAGCTACAGGTATTGTCGCCAAGCTGCTTGACGCCGTATGCGACTGAGGCATACGATCGGCCTCAAATCCTCCGCGGCAATCGTTGCCACGGATCTAACGTTAAAGGAGGTAGCGATGATCTCAATCAATCGATTAATGACGACGGCGGTGGCTGTGCTTGCTCTTGTGGCGCTATGTCCAGTCCAGGCGGACGTACAGGCGACCGATATGGGAAACGGCGCAGCGTTCAAGGGCGCCAAAATTAAGATGAAGGACAAGGGCGAGGCCGCCTACACGATGTCCTTCAAAGCTGGGAAACAGTTCGAGGCGACGGCGGACGGAACGAAAAACACTGATGTGAACCTGTACGTTTACGATAAATCTGGGAAAGAAGTCGGAAGGGATGACTCACCCGGTCCTAAGTGTTCGGTCAAGATCACGCCGGCGACAGAGGGGACGTACAAGTTCATCCTCAAGAACACTGGCGGTGATAATACTGTGACCTTCAAGGTGAAGGTCGCCAAGTGATAAACTTCGTCTCGTTCGGCGAACTTTCGTAATACAGACACCTCGAAGCCTACGGGGCTCGAACCCCCGTTTGTGTTGGTGGACTATTGCAACCTAACACTGATGACCCTTTGCACACCGATTTTGTACACCGGCGGCCGTTTTTGAGCGCATTTGGGATCAGGTGAGACAACGCGTCAATCGCAGATTTAGCTTCGATAGAGCGTTTGAGAGCACGTAAGAAAAAGTGAGCGCATTCGTTAGGGCATTGTTGCGAACGAGGTGCTCTATCAATGAACACCTTGCGATCATGAGGCCATTCATGTTTTTGATTTTAAACCTTTTCATCATATAGCTCTTGCACAACGTCGGATGTTTGAACTGCGCCGATGTGGCGAAATGGCAGACGCAACGGACTTAAAATCCGTTCCCGCGAAAGCGGGGTATGGGTTCGAATCCCATCATCGGCATCCTCTCGAAAGCATGTTTTCATAGGTGAAAACGGGCAAATTTGAATATTCAGCGGCCTCAAATGGCGGTTTTCGGAAAAGAATTCGGAAAAAATCCAGGGCCCTCCACCAACGTCAGGTCGATCTGACTCATCGTTACGCCCTCGCGTGCGCGCGCGATGTGTCGCGCCTGTCGCAGCGGTATTACCTGTGGATTTGCGCGCAGTAGTAATCGCGGACTGAGAATCATTCGTCAGTGCCCGAATTGTCTGCCACGTCTGCTGCCTAAGCCTGTTAGTCGGAATTACTCCAAACCCACCAGCGGTTTCTGCCTTTCCCACAGTTCAGTCATGCGATTCGCTGGAATCTCCACGTCGTCCCATGTGAGGGGTGTGTTCATCTCGACCGCACGCCTGATGATCGGACGGTCGCTGATGCCTTCAATATCGAGCACGCCCTGCGGTACATACTTGGCAGCGTCGGCTTGCTTCGTTTCGTTGATGAGACCGTAAACTTCGTCGCTGCCAATGGCGTGCTGCACGACGTCGTCGGCCTTCAGATCCTTCTTTGCGTAGGCGAAGGTGTCAGTGACGCGGCCGGCGCGCATGGTACAAACTGCCTTGCCGTAAAGGGCCGCCAGGGCGATCGCGCGGGGGGTTTCCAGATGGCAAAGGTGATACGGGCGCAAGAAAACGTAGTAGGGGTGTCTATTCGTCACCTTGTAGTAGTTCATATAAGCGCGTTGGAATTCGCTCTCACAGCGGCCTACGACATACACGCCGCTGCCATGCTCTTTCGCGCCGAGGATGTAGTCCACGCGGCCCTGTTTACCGTATTTGTCGAAATCAAACACATCGAGCACATCCTGCACCTTGTTCGCGTGCGGACCTTCCATGCCGGGCACGAAGGGCGTGAGGCCGTATTCGTTCGCGATGATAGACATCTCGATGTTCAACTTCGAGCCATCGGTGTAGGCGAGGCACTGCACGGAACTGAGGCGTAGCTGTTTCGCAATCGACGCGATGCCGGCCAACGTTTGATCGCGTTTGAGGAAGCTTTTCATGTTACCTACCTGCACGATGTCGAAGCCCCACATCTCAACTTCCTCAATCATGCGCGCGAGCACGCCATGCTGGTCTCCCGCGTCGCTCGTGACCACGACATTTTGTTTCGCCGCAGCGTCACGCAAAAGATAACCAAGGACCGCGTCTACTTCCGCATTCGTCAACACGCAATGCGCCTTGCGCGCGATCGCAGCAGCGCAGTAATCGTAGGCGGCGGCGATAGAATTCGTCGCTTCAACCAAAACATCGCAAGGGATTCTCTCGTCCTTCAGCGCTGCCATGCCGTCGGTCGAAACCTTCGTCGGCTTCCCGTAAACCTCCGCGCCCCTCTTCGCCGCTTCTTCATTGAGGTCTGCGAGAAACGAAAGCCGCATTCCGGGCAAAAGGGCGAGCTGATAAGCAATGCCCAGCCCCATCGCGCCGCAACCGATCAAACCGACGTTGATCGGACGGCCTTCTTTTTCACGTTGTTTGAGTTCTCCGAGCATGATGTTGGCGCGCCGTTTCAGATTTGCGTGTCGGTGATGTGCGTGCTCGTGCGGTCGGCGAGATTTTGTTTGGCGTCGAGATAGCCGGGCAGAAACTCAGCCGCGCGCGTGAAATGCGGAGAGCCGTCGCCGCCGAGCAAACGCGTGAGCACGCCCAAGTTATTGTGGCCACCCGGCGACTTCGGACTGCGCGCGAGATGACGCTCGAGCGGCGCGCGCGCCTCGTTCGGTTTGCCGTTTCGCAGCAGGAGCGACGCGCGATAAAAATCTTGATCGACCTCGGGCTCGTCGGGCCACGGCTCCGACGCCGCTGCGAGCGCTTCTGCATATTGCCCGCGAAAAAGATGCTGTAGACAACGCATATAATTGATGTGCGCGTCGGAAAAACCGCGCTCGCGATAGAGCGCGGCGAGCTTCGGGATCTCATATTTCTCGAGGATGATTTTGGTCTCTTCGCGATTGCGACGATGATTTTTGCTCAGCGAGGATTCTCTGATGCGATACGAAAGACCGATGCCCGGCGAGCGCGCGAAGGTCATGCCCGCGTAGGAACATTTGAGCCACATGTCATAATCGTTCGAGCCCTTCATCCTGATGTCATACTTGGCGGTTTTGAAGCAGCGCTTGTGGATGAGCGGGTGCGCCAGCATCGCGTTGCGTTCGAATAGACGCGTGAAATGGCGCTCGGCGGCGATGCGGTCGGGGACGCGCAACGTGCCGGGCAGCGGCGCGCCCGCTTCGTCGATCATACGATACGAATCGATCGTGATGTCGGCGTCGCCTGTGACCGCCGTTTTGAGGAGGCGCTCGACCCGATCGCGATCAAAAATATCGTCGTTGTCGAGCCAGGTGACATAATCGCCTTGCGCGCGGGCGCCGAGATGATTTCGGCCGAAGCCAAGCCCGCAATTTTGCGGCGCGTCGATCAATTGGAGTCGCGGATCGGAAAACGAGCGAACGATCGCGGGACCGCCATCCCTGCTGCCATCGTTATAAACCAGCATTTCGATGTTTTCGTGCGTCTGCGCGAGCGCGCTTTTGAGCGCGGCTGCGATGAAGGGCTCGCCGTTATAAAGACAGATGCCGATCGTGACTTTGCGATCCCGAATGTTCATGCCTGCGCTTCTAGGAAAAGGCCTTGCACTGCAATGAGGCCGTTGGCTTCATCGATTGGTCAGGTCTAAAAGCTAACATGAAGGTAACCTCCTTGGTGAGCTTCTTTACGATTTGTGGAGCGGTCGCCGTTCAAGTCTATTCACAGCCAACAAGACAAGAATTCAGTGCCCGCGGCAAGCGCGTCGCTAGCTTCGACAGGCATGGAGACTGCACCGACCGCGGCCGACGAGGACTCCAACTCAGATTATCCTAGCGATGAAGACTGCGGGCTCTGGAAAGAACTCGCACCGAATACGGATCTCCAAGTTGTGACATGGTTGATCTCTGATCCAAAACATGTTTCCCGATTTGAGCGCTTTGGCTTTTCCGTCACTATTCTGCATTTGCCGTTTGACCCTGACGAACATGTCATTGCACATCACAATTTTCTGGGTCTCCGCATCAGCCACATGAGATGGAGCCCCGATTCTAAGTTCTTGGTTGCACCGCGCCTATCTTGATCTGTGGGCCATGGCCGATTGCATTGGGCGCTTGGCAAGAGATCCGGCATTCGCTCAGAGGTGTGGTCGTGCTGCACAACAAAAGGTCTCACAGCATTACACCGTGAGACAAGAAGCTCCCCGAATTTTCAAAATAATTGAAAACGAGTTGGCGCGCGCCAATCGTACTAAATAAAGCCTGACCGAGTCGTCGCGACGCAATAAAGCTATCTTTTGGACAGGGCCTACACCGTGATCAAAAAAATCTACGAAGCAGGGCCGCCATGAAGATTCCATTTAATCGACCGCAACGCGTCGGGCGCGAGCTCGAGTACGTCAATGTGGCGGTTGAAGCTGGGCATATCGGCGGCAACGGCGAGTTCACTGCCAGATGTCAGGAGTGGCTCGAGCAAGAACTGGGAGTGAAAAAAGCGCTGCTGACGACGTCGGGCACGGCGGCGCTGGAAATGGCGGCGCTGCTTCTGAACACTAGGCCGGGCGACGAAATCATTATTCCGTCATTCACATTTCCCTCGAGCGCGAATGCGTTCGCGTTGCGCGGCGCCAAGCCCGTCTTCGCCGACATTCGAGCGGACACGCTCAACATTGATGAGACGAAAATCGAGCGGCACATCACTTCGCGGACGAAAGCGATTGTACTAATGCATTACGCCGGTGTCGGTTGCGAGATGGAAGCGATTGTCGATCTTGCGCGAAATCGTTCGATTGCTGTAGTCGAGGACAACGCGCACGGACTGTTTGGCAAATACAAAGGCCGACATCTCGGAACGTTCGGCTGCATGTCGGCGCAGAGCTTTCACGAAACGAAAAACTTCACCTGCGGCGAAGGCGGCGCGTTGTTGATGAACGATGAAAAGTTCAGCGCTCGCGCCGAAATTATCCGTGAAAAAGGAACAAATTGCGCGCGCTTTCATCGCGGCGAAGTCGATAAATACACGTGGGTTGATTTGGGATCGAGCTACGCTCCATCAGAGATTTTGGCTGCATTCCTGATGGCGCAATTGGAGGCGTACAAAGAAATTCAGAACGAACGCGAGCGGGTTTGGAAATATTACGCCGGGCATCTGCGCGAGTGGGCACGGCGCAACGAAGTACAGATGCCAAGCGCGCCAGCTCACGTCCAGCATCCTCATCACATTTTCTTCATCTTGCTGAGAACCGCCGAGCAGCGAGCGCGATTGATCGCGCATTTGGAAAAGGCGGACGTGCAAAGCGCGTTTCATTATATGCCACTTCATCTTTCAAAAATGGGCCGCGCATTCGGCGGCAAAGAAGGAGATTGCCCGGTGAGTGAAAGTGTAAGTGAGCGTCTACTGCGGTTGCCGTTCTACAATCACCTACTGAATCCGGAACTGGAGCAAGTGGTCGCCGCCGTGGAAAAATTTCGAGCGTGAATGCTTGTCGATGCAGCTGACTTACAAAACCGCCTTCTACGCCCTGGTGAACCGCGTCTTGCATTGACATTCGAACCGTTCAGCAGTTGATGGGACACAAACACGTCGAGACCACAATGATCTATACCCATGTCTCTAAAGAAGCCCGGGATCGGAGTGAAGAGTCCGTTAGATCATCAAAACTGACCAAGATGTGGTCATTCTCGCGGTCCTCTTTTTTTTGAGGTCCCACGGAGTAGCAATCCGCTGCAGCACGAGAGGGCAGGGGGATGGTTGCCGTTTAGTTGCCAAATCCTTTAGTGCTGGAGCGCTGTGATCTAGTCGACAAGCACGCATTCTTGCACGTCGTCGAGCGTCTCGTTCGCAACAAGGGCAGAGCAATTATGCTCACTTGATCTGAAGCGATCAGAGTCGATCACACGAGGGAAAATGGCCGAATCGGCGCGATCTCACCTTTTCTCAAATGCCCCCAAATTTTGTCATGAGTGTACAAAATCGGTGGACAAAGGTGTCGCTGCTTTTTTCAGCGCAAAATCAGACGCTTCGCAAGAGGATGGGGTTCGAGCCCTGTAGGCTCCGGGTTTTTGTATTACATTCATTCGCTCGGATCGCACTGGTTCGTTAGGCAAAAGCAGGGGTTCGCACTAAATCTGACCAGAATAATTCGCAGAGGGCGCTCGGCCGCCAACTACGATGACGAATCTTCGAGCGATACAGAAGA
>DASZJH010000122.1:0-20737 GCA_035948375.1 Chthoniobacterales bacterium | reverse complement strand
CGGCTTGCCGGATTCATCACGTTGCAGGGCCCATCGGCTCGCCACCGTTACTGCAGTTCCATCACGGCGCGTGTGAACCAATTCTCCTTCCCAGCGGCCAGTCTCAAGTAGTTCCGCATTTATCTCCTGCAATGGCGCGGGAAAGGTTGTTTGCGTAAGTTCATGCGAGACGCGTCCCACGGCTTCTTTGGTCGACCAGCCATATCGTTGCTCCGCACCGCGATTCCAGTAGGTGATGACGTCGTTCATGTCGCGAACGAAGACGGTATCATGCGTCAGATCGAGAAGGCTGGCATGCTCCCGCAATCTGTGTTCGGATCGCTCGCGCTCGGCAACCTCGGAGCGTAATTGTTCGTTGCTTCGAGTTAGGTCTACCGTTCGCTCCTTGACCCTGGCCTCGAGTTTATCGCGCGCCTGCCGCAAGGCGCGCTCGGCGCGTCCCCGCGTGTTGCTCCAATAGCTAACCAGCAACGCCGTAAAAAGAAACGTGACGAGATGCGGAATATCTTGAAGGCCAAATGAGAATGAGAGCTTTGGCTCAAGGAAAAAAAAGTTGATTGATAAAGCGGAAAGCACCACGGCTAATAACCCCGGCCCGGTGCCGCCAAACCAACTGCTTAAAAGAACCGCGGCGAAGAAGAAAGGCGTCCGAAAGACATAGCTTTCCAGCGAAACGTGAACCGCGGTCGCGATGCCGACCGTTAAAACAGAGAGGCCGTACCGCCAACCCATCGGCGCAAGTCGTCGCAGACCAAGACCTACCTTCGTAATCTCATTCGCCGTCTGTTCCACCTTGGCTTCCATCGCCAGCTAACTTCAGGTCGCTGCTTTACCCTGGGGCGTGCGGCGTTCGCGCAGTTCCCTCAAAAACACATCCGGCCGCACAAAGAACGGGTTCTCCTGGACGATGCCGCCGATTAGAATCATCGGGTGAGTTCGCATGACGTCGATGATAAGGTTGCCACCGCACTTCGTCAGATTATAGAGACAGATCACGGCATCCTTATATTGCGGTATGATGTCGTTGAGCCGGCACTCGTATTCTAGGAAATCGTCTACTCCGGGCCAGTCTCCTGAAGCCCACTCGGCGTGGCCCATAACGCGGGCGAGGGGAAAGCCGTCGCGCTGGCTCTGTTCCAATACCTCTTCCATGCAGGCAAGCATTCGGTCTTTGTCGAAATGACCGTCGCGCAAATAAACTTCGTGCCAATGGTGCAGCTCGAATTGTCCATTCTTCTCGACCGAAGGGACGTCGATGCCGCCTGAAGAAAGTCGCTCCAAATGCTCGTCGCGCAGTTTTGGATCGACAATGTGGAACGCCTTCTCGCCGCGCGTAAGCCCTTCCTTAACGAACGGAAGTAGCACACGATACTCTTCCTCCGTGCCGTTAAAAAACGCGCAGACATGGCGATATTTGCCGAGCGTCGCATTGGCAAAGTGCATCGGCCGGTCGGCATTTTCGCGAGACTTAGTGTTGTCTTTAGTCGGATCCATAGGGGTTTCCTCTCTTGGTTGGAACCGCGTCTGATTTTAGAGCGCTGGCCCACAATTTAACAGCCGTCCGCGTTCTTCGCCACTGTAACGTCCTCCCTCGAAAGAGGCATCCGAAAATCCCGCCAGTGCTACGTGGTGACGGACCGCGCGGAGCTTAACGTTTGTGAGAAGCAAATCGCTATGAAAGCCAAATCACTTCGAAACAATTTCAGGAGCAGCCTGCGCAAATCATTTCCACCGCGCACGCCTCGGCACGACCCCATGCTCGTCTTCAACATGTCGATCTTTAATTTCACGAACGGATGGAGGCGCACGTTCTCAAAAAATGAATACGCGCGTTTTTACACCTAACGAACCGATGCGAGACAAGGGGGATAACCTGCGGGCAATGGATGCCGCGGAGGGATCAATCGTAATCAACGCAGCAGTCGCTGCGGTCTATAAGCAATGGCTCGTGTTTGAGGATTATCCAAAATTTATCACTGCGATCAAACGGGTGCGAAGATTGGACGCGAACCATTTCGTTGCCTCCCTTGGATTCAACGGAAGGCAGTACGACACAACGCTCGAAATGATACTGCGCGTCCCGGAACGGAGACTGGCGTGGCGGACTCTGGCTGATCACCACGCTCCCGATCATTTCGCAGCCGGTGTCGTTTCTTTCACGCCACTTTCCGATCAGAGCACGTGCGTAACCTTGAGACTGACTTCGAGTTTCGGCGGCGCAGTTTCAAGTCGCGTCGGTAAGTATTTGCATAATTTCAAACGACTAATTGAGGAACCAATCCGTCGATCCGAAGATGCCTGATGCGCTGGTCGATTTGTAACCAGAACGCTTAAGGCCGGTCTTAGCTAGCAATGTGGGACGCAATTTCGAGGACGATGCCGATCTTAACGCAGGTGCGCTCTACCTCAAACGAGGGATCCCGTATCGCCCCCGAAGTGGCAATCAAAAATCCCGCGCACGCACCATGGCGGCAACGCGACTGCCAGCGATAGCTTGGGTTGTGAAAGTGAACCGCATTTGAATTGAACCAATCACGGAGGAATTACATGCCTAACGAAATCCACTCCTACACCGAACTTCAGCGACAGATTCACGAAGATTTGCGCGTTCAACATCCGGAATGGGTCGAGGCCAATGGTGACTGTCCAACCTGCGACTCCTACGAGGTGCGCCTGGCGCAACTCCTTGGCCTCACTAACCGCTCGAATACAGCCGGGGTGAAACCACTACCTTTCCTCGGCCACGCACACGACTACTGAAATTAACCACAGCGCGATGAGTATGAAACCGGCCATTAACATCACGGAATCGAACTTCGAGACCGAGGTTTTGAAATCCAATCAACCCGTACTGGTCGAGTTTGCCACCGGTTGGAGCCTTCCTTCGATGATGCTGGAGGGAGCGCTCGAGGAAATTGCCGATGAGTTTGTGGATCTCTTGAAGGTCGCGCGCGTTCACCTCGATCGTAGTCCTAATCTCGGCCTGTGGTACGGGATTCGATGTCTTCCGACGATCTTGTATTTCAACGAAGGCGAAGTGCGCATTGGAATTTTCGGGACGACGAACAAGGAAACAATTCTTTCTCAGCTACGGCCGATCTTACCCGGCGCGATCGATCAAATAGATCGCGGGCGAGATATTCACTTATGATGAAGAAAATCGCTTATCTCGGTCTCGGGACGATGGGGAGCGGCATGGCGTCGAACCTTCTCAAGGCTGGCTACGAACTCACTGTTTGGAATCGGAGTGCTGAGAAATGCAAACCGTTCGCGCGAAAAGGTGCGCGGGTGGCTGAGACTCCCGCCGACGCCGCGCGCGATGTCGATCTTATTATGTACATGTTGAGCAACGACGAGGTTGTTGAGGATGTTGTCTTCGGCGCAAAAGGCATTCTCCGCGGAATAAGAGAAGGTCAGATCGCGATCGACATGAGCACGGTCCTTCCCGCGACGAGTTTGCGACAACAGGAAGCTTATGCAAAACGCGGGACTGATTTTCTCGATGCACCCGTCTTTGGCAGTAAACAAGAATCCGCCGAGGCCAAGCTTTGGATCATGGCTGCTGGTAACAAGGCCATCTTTGAGAAAGTAAAACCAGTATTAGAACATCTCGGCCAAACCGTTCACTACTTCGGCAAGAACGGAAACGCCACGGCCATGAAGCTTGTGGGAAACCTTATCGTGGCGCTGGAGTTAGAGGCGCTTTCAGAAGGTTTGGTTCTCGCGCAGAAGGCCGGTCTTGATCTCAACACCGTGATGGAAGTCGTGAAAGTCGCCGACTTCCGCTCACCTCTTCTCGTGAGCAACGGTCAAAACATTTTGAAACGGAATTTTTCGACCAGCTTTGCGCTCAAACTCATGCTCAAGGACGCGGGCCTGATTGAAACGTTCAGTGAAAGTCTGGAGGCGCCAATTCCGGCGCTGCGCATCGTGGAAAAGAATCTCGCGTTGGCCGTTGACCTTGGCTTCGGAAAAGAAAATGCGTCCGCCTTGATCAAGGCGCTCGAAAAAAAGGCGGGCGTCGAAGTTAAGGGGCGTTGACGGCTTCCTTAGTGGTTCTCTCGAAAGAGGGATTAAACCGCGCCTCACGAGTAGCAATCGTAAATCCTCCACACGCGCCGTAGCAGTGACGCGGTCACGAGAGTTAACGTAACTTCATAATGTGGATTATACGTTTAGCTTTAAGTCGGCCTTACACGTTCGTGGTAGCAGCCCTCCTTCTACTCTTGGTCACGCCGTTTGTCCTGATCAAGACTCCCACTGACATCTTTCCGTCGATCAACATTCCAGTCGTCAGCATTATCTGGAATTACACCGGGCTCAGTGCGCGCGAGATTGAGCAGCGCATCATTTACACGCAGGAACGCGCTCTAACCACAACCGTCAACAACATCGAGCACATCGAGTCGACTTCGTATGACAGCATTGGGATCATCAAACTTTATTTTCAACCGGGCGTGACGATTTCAACGGCTGTCGCCCAAGTCACCGCGGTTTCGCAAACGATCCTAAAACAGCTCCCACCGGGCGCGACGCCACCGCTCATCATCCAGTACGACGCCGCCACGGTTCCCGTTCTGCAATACGGGATCGGCAGTAACACACTTTCCGAACAACAAACCTTCGACATCTCGCTTAATCAGATCCGCGTCGGGCTGGTAAGCGTTCCGGGCATCGCGATTCCTTATCCTTTCGGAGGCAAACCGCGACTCGTCTCGGTCGATCTCGATCCGCGAAAGCTTCAGGAAAAAAACCTGACCCAGAGCGATGTCACCACTGCGATCAACAACCAGGCGCTCGTCTTTCCCAGCGGCACCACCAAGTTTGGGTCGCTCCAATACCCGATCGACATCAACACCTTCCCGACGAAGATCGACAATCTCAACGAGCTGCCGATCAAGGTCGTCGATGGCACGCAGATTACAGTCGGCGACGTCGCCCAGGTGCGTGACGGCTACGATCCGCAACAAAACATTGTTCGGCAGGACGGGGTTCGCAGCACTTTAATGAGTGTTTTCAAAAGCGGCACTGCTTCCACTCTCAGCGTCGTCTCTGGGGCGAAACAGGCGATGGCGAATGTTTTGAAAACGGTTACGACCGCGATAAACGTAAAAGAGTTCGGAGATCAATCACTCTTTGTCCGCGCCGCAGTCAGTGGCGTCGTGCGAGAAGGTGTCATCGCCGCTGCATTGACTGCGCTGATGATCCTGTTGTTTCTCGGTTCCTGGCGCAGCACGATCATCATTGCCATATCGATCCCACTTTCGGTTCTCGCATCGATCGCGGTCCTTAGTCTGATCGGCGAAACGATCAATCTGATGACGCTCGGCGGCCTGGCCCTAGCGGTCGGTATCCTCGTCGACGACGCAACCGTGACCATCGAGAACGTCGAGCGTCACATGAGTCTGGGCGAAAAACTCGAGGACGCAATTCTCAAGGGCGCCGGGGAGATCGCGCTGCCCGCGTTCGTGTCGACGCTTTGCATCTGCATCGTTTTCGTCCCGATGTTCCTTCTTTCGGGAGTATCCCGTTATCTATTCGTGCCATTGGCCGAAGCAGTGATGTTCGCGGTTGCGGCATCTTACATTTTATCGCGCACGCTCGTGCCGACACTGATCATGTGGTTCGAGCGCAACCACCATCGTAAGGAGAAACCGAACCCGCCCGCTGATAACAGTGGGCAAGATCAACACGTTGCATTCTGGATGCGCCCGTTCGTTGCAATCCGGCAGGTCTTTGAAAGCGGATTTGATCGTCTGCGCACTGGCTATCATGACCTATTGGGCAAAATCCTGACGCGCCGGGTTGCTTTTGCGGTCGTCTTTCTGGCGCTCTGCGCAGGTTCATGGATCCTCGTGCCATTTCTCGGCCAGGATTTCTTTCCGGCGGTCGATGCGGGATCATTTGAATTGCACGTGCGGGCGCTAGCCGGAACACGCGTCGAAGAGACCGCCAAGCTGGTCGATCAAGTAGAAGCCGTCATCCGACAGCGGATCCCGGCGCAGGAACTCCAAGGCATCATCGACAATATCGGCATTCCAAACTCCGGAATTAATTTGAGCTACAACAACACGGGCACGGCTGGACCGGCCGATGCCGACATTCTTGTCGCACTGCAACAGAATCATAAGCCCACCGCAAATTACGTTCGGCAATTGCGGCTCGATCTGCACCAGAAATTCCCGGGCTCTGAGTTCTATTTTCTGCCGGCGGACATCGTAACGCAGACGATCAACTTCGGATTACCGGCACCGTTCGACATTCAAATTCTTGGCCGCGACCTGGCGACCGATCACAAGGTCGCCGCGGCGCTCGCGCAAAAGCTTCGAAGCGTTACCGGCGCAGTCGACATTCGTGTTCAGCAACCAGCGCATTTGCAGCGGCTCCAATTTACCGTCGATCGAACGAAAGCGGCCGGCGTCGGACTTACCGAGCGCGACGTCGCCGGTTCGGTGCTGTTGAGTTTGAGCGGAAGCGGTCAAACCGCGCCGAGCTATTGGGTCGATTCAACAACCGGCGTGCAGTATCTCGTTAGCGTGCGCGCGCCGGAGTACCGCGTGGCTTCACTTAACGCACTTCAATCGTTGCCGGTAAGCGCGGGCCAACCGGGCGCCGCCAACGGGCAGCTCTTGACGAACCTGACGTCATTTACTCGCACGAACAGCCAGCCGATTTACTCGCATTACAACATCCTACCGGTGGTCGATATCTTCGGCGGAATTTCCAAGCGCGATCTCGGTGGCGTGATTAGCGACATCAAACCGATCATTGCCCAAGCGCAAAAAACTTTACCCCGTGGCACTTCAATCATGCTGCGCGGCCAGGCGTTAACCATGAATTCCAGTTTCATCGGACTGGGTATTGGCTTGATCGCAGCAGTCGCGCTTATCTACCTGCTGCTCGTAGTAAACTTTCAGAGCTGGCTCGATCCTTTCATTATTTTAACTGCGTTGACCGGCGCTCTCGCCGGCGTGATCTGGGGACTCTACGTCACCGGCACAACACTAAGCGTGCCGGCGATGATGGGCGCGATCATGTGCATGGGTGTCGCTACCGCGAACTCCGTGTTGGTTGTAACTTTTGCCCGCCAGCGGCTCGACGACGGATTGGATCCATTGCACGCAGCTTGGGAAGCGGGCACGACCCGTCTTCGTCCAGTTTTGATGACCGCGCTGGCGATGATCATTGGGATGTTGCCGATGGCGCTGGGCCTTGGTGAAGGCGGCGAGCAAAATGCGCCGCTCGGCCGCGGGGTCATTGGCGGCCTAACGATTGCGACCGTCGCGACATTGTTATTCGTCCCGGTCGTCTTCAGTCTTCTGCACGGACGCAATTCCAAGCCTGAACAAACAAATCCATCATCGGGATCGGCTGCTGCCGTTCCCGCAACCTGACGAGGAAGCATCTTATGAATATGACCGCACTTAGTAGCAATTGGTTAATCGGACACAAGGAATCCTCCACTGGAAAACCTCCATTTTTGGGAACACGCGGCGCACGTCGTCTGATCGTTGTTGGCATCGTCTTGTTGCTTCTTGCCGTGCTCGCCGGTGTGTTGCCGCGGTTGGCGCAGCACCGCGTAGCGACAGCGGACACTAAACAACTCGCCGTCCCCAACGTGTCCGTGGTTTCGCCGATTGCCGGTCCATCCGCTGACGGGCTGATGTTGCCCGCTGAAGTCAAACCGTGGCAGGAAGCGAGTATCTTCTCGCGAGTGAATGGCTATCTGAAAAGCTGGGCCGTCGATATCGGCGCCCACGTCGAGCAAGATCAACCGCTCGCCGAGATCGACACGCCGGATCTGGATCATCAACTAGAGCAGGCCCGTTCTCAGGCTGCGCTGGCGCAAAGAAGTTACGACCTGGCCAAAATCACGAATGAGAAATGGCAGAAGTTATGGCACGAAGGCGTCGTCTCCGAGCTCGACGCCCAGAACACAGCCACCGCCGAAGCGACGAATAAGGCCAACGCGGACGCCTTTGCTGCGAATCTTCGCGTTCTCGAGCAGCAGGTCGCGTTCAAACGAGTCACCGCTCCGTTTCCCGGGACGATTACCGCGCGCAACCTGAATGTTGGCGATCTGATTGTCGCCAATAACACGAGCATGGAAATGTTTCACATCCAGCAAACGAATCCGCTGCGCATCTACTTCCGCGTCCCGCAAGCGAACGCCAACGACATTCATGTCAATCAAACGATCGATGTGGTATTTCCTGATCTGGGAGGCAAAACGATTCCGGCCAAAGTTGCCACCACGTCGGAATCGATCGCGGCAAATTCTCGCACGTTGCTGGTGGAGCTTCACCTCGACAACCCGAACAATGAGATTCAACCGGGCAGCTACGCACAGGCGCGGCTGACCGCGGATTCGTTAGGCCAAGTTGTTACCTTGCCGAATAACACGTTGTTGTTCCGGGCGCAGGGCTTGCAAGTTGGAGTCGTAAAACCCGACAACACCGTCGAGCTCCGCGACATCAAAGTGGGCCGGGACTTCGGAACGTCGATCGAAATTGTCCAAGGCGTTACTCCCGCGGACAAAGTGATCCTTAATCCCGCAGACTCACTTGTGACGGGCGACGTTGTTCGTATTGCGTCGTCGTCGACCTCGGCGCCTTCACCGGGTCCAGAAGTGGCGAAGCGATGAAGCTAGCGTTTCGGCCACGCCCGCAACGCGATTTGTGCGACTCGACGTAGTTGATCGCTGCTGGCGCCGCCAGCCGACTGGACTGCCATTCCGCGCACAACAGTCATCACGTAATGGGCCAGTTCGGCCGGGTCAGCGTTTTTCGGAAGATCGCCTTCGCGCTTTGCTCGTTGAAGACGGCGACGCAATGCAACTTCCGCGGCCGCCCGCCGTGCAGCTACTTCCTCCCGAACGGACGCATCTCCGCACGCCAACGCGCCTTGAACCATGAGGCATCCTGCTGGAATTTTTGGATCATCCACCATCCTTGCCGTGCCGAGGAATATTTCTTCGACTACATCCCGCGCCGTCGGTGCCGCCAGAGCTTTGCCAAAATAGGCGACCGGTCCGTCCATGTATCGATCGAGAACTTTTCGAAAGAGCTGCTCCTTGTTGCCAAACGCAGCATAAAGGCTCGGCCGATTGATGCGCATGGCCCGAGTCAGATCGGAAAGGACAGCGCCTTCGTAACCTTTGGCCCAAAAAACGTGCATGGCGCGCTCCAGGGCCACGTCCGGATCGAAGGCGCGCGGTCGTCCGCGCTGTGCTGCAACAGTTTCTGATTTCATACCGATGAGTAAATAAATCACTTGACAGGCTTTTGTCCAGCGTCGAGTTTTGTACTAGACGATACACAATGAATCACCAAATCTCATAAGGAAAAAACCTATGAATAGAAAACTGGAAGGAAAAGTTGCGCTTGTTACGGGCGGATCGCGCGGCATTGGTGCCGCAATCGCTAAACGCCTGGCTTCGGACGGGGCGAATGTAGCCATCACATACTCCAAGGGCGCCGATGCAGCCGCTGCGGTAATCAAGGAGATTGAACGCGACGGCGGAAAGGCGATCTCGATTCAGGCAGACGCCATTGACGCCGAGGCCGCCAAAGCTGCCGTCGAAAAGACCGTGGCAACATTCGGCAAACTAGACGTGCTGGTAAACAATGCCGGCACAGCGATTCCGAAAACGTTTGAGGAGACAACGCTGGAAGAGATGGATCGCGTGCTCGACATCAACGTCCGCGGCGTGTTCATCGCGACGCAGGCGGCGCTGAAGCATATGAAGAGCGGCGGTCGTATCATCATGATTGGTTCGTCCGTGGGTGAGCGTGTCCTGGTACCCGGCCTTGTACCTTACGCGGCCACAAAGGGAGCCGTGAAGATATTTACTCAGGCGCTTTCCAGAGAAGTCGCGAACCGGAACATCACGGTCAACAATGTGCAGCCGGGTCCGATCGACACGGAGTTGAATCCCGCCACGAGCGAATGGGCGGCGCCGCAAAAGGCGGCTACAGCACTCAACCGCTACGGGCGCGTTGATGAGATCGCTGCCATGGTCGCGTTTGTCGCCGGTCCGGAGTCTTCATACATCACCGGGGCGAATCTTACCGTGGATGGCGGAATGAATGCCTGAATTAAAGGAGAGATGATATGCGTGCAATGCGAGCCGAAACATTTACTGGTTATCAAGGGCTGAAGCTTATCGAACTTCCAAAGCCGGAGGTCACAGACGCGAAAGTACTCGTGCGAATCACCGCAGCCGGCGTTACGCCGCTCGACCATACGATTCTCTCCGGCAAATTTCATGGCTCGAAGGCGCCGTTAGTCCTGGGGAATGAAGGAGCAGGCGTGGTGGAGGACGGAGGCGGAACGGACTTTCCCGTCGGCTCGCGCGTGATGTTCTTCGGCGCCTATGGCGCTTTTGAGGATGGAACCTACACTGAGTGGGTTGCCGTGCGAAAGGAAGACCTTTGCCTGATTCCTGACAATGTCGACGACGTGACTGCCGCAGGTATTCCGGTCGCGTATCTTACCGCGCAGGTGGCTCTTACTCTGGCTGGTTTTCGAGCAGGCAAAACTGTCCTGGCACCGGCGATCGGAGGATCGATCGGCAATGCGGTGACGCAATTGGCGCGCGCCTTGGGCGCAAAACACGCCATCTCAAGCACGACTAATCATGCGAAAGCCGAGCAGGCGAAGACGCTCGGATTCAGTGAAGTCATCGATACCTCGTTAGAAAAATTGGGTGACGGCGTGCGTCGTATCACAAGCGGTTACGGCGCAGACATCGTCGTCGACGGAATCGGTGGCGACGTCATCAGCGAGGAGCTCGGAGCGCTTGCGTCGGAAGGACGCGTCATAACACTGGGATATTCCGCAAGCCGTGAGACAACCATTGACGTAACAAATCTCATCGTGCCACAGGCCAGCATCCTTGGTCTCAACATGTTTGCTCAGCCCAAGGCGACTATTGCTAACGCCTGGAAAGTCATCGTCTCTTTACTCAAATCCGGTGCGATCAAACCGATCGTGGCTAAGACCTTTCCCCTGGTAGAAGCAGCGGCTGCTCTTCGTTACTTAATTGAGGGCCGCCCGTTTGGCAGGGTTGTCCTAACAACCTGAGGAGTTCCAAAAGGAAACCAAAATGAAAGAAAAACAGATTAAGATTCCAGGTCCGGATCATCCGATTTCCATCGAGCACAATCCCGCTCGCATTGTCGTATCGGTCGCAAGCCAAGTGATTGCCGATACTCGCAATGCCGTGACACTACGCGAAGCAGACTATCCGGCCGTTCAGTACATTCCGCGTGAAGATGTCGATCTTTCTCAGCTGAAGCCAACCGATCACGCCACCTACTGCCCGTATAAAGGCGATTGCAATTACTACAGCGTTCCGGTCGGCGGAAAGAAGTCCGTCAATGCGGTGTGGACGTACCAGAATCCTTATCCTGCCGTTGCGCAGATCAAAGGACACGTCGCCTTCTACCCCGACCGGGTAGACGAAATCGCGGAGCAACTTCCAACGACGCGCGAATCGTTAACGAGCAGTCGGACCTAATCAGTGGAGCGAACTATTATGAGCAAGACGCTCGAAAAGAAAAACAAAGCGCTGGTGCTCGAAGCCTTCAACACATTGTTTAACAAACGAGATTATGCGGCCGCCGAGAAGTATTGGTCGCCTAACTATATCCAACACAGTGCGCACATTGAGCCGGGTCGCGATGGGCTTTTTAATTTGATCCGTAGCGCGCCTGATACGTTACGTTACGAACATCAGCTCATCGTCGCGGAGGATGACTATGTCATCGCCCACGGACGTTTCTCGGGAATCGGGCGGCCGGTTGCCTGGATCGCCGCGGATATTGTCAGGATCGAGAACGGCCGCCTTGCCGAACACTGGGACGTCTTACAAGATGAAGCGACAAAAGCCGAATCGAAGAGCGGCCGGCCGATGTTTGGCGATCACTTCACTGCCTAACTAATTCTTAATCCGACTTAATCGAGGACTTCTATGAAACTCACCGACAACACCATCTTCATTACTGGCGGGGGCACAGGTATTGGCCGTGGCCTCGCCGAATCGCTACACAAGCTCGGCAACAAAGTAATCATCTCCGGCCGTCGCAAAGAACATCTCAACGCGACCACCAAGGCGAATCCGGGAATGGAATCCGTCGAGCTGGATATTTCCGATCCGGCGAGTATCGATGCGGTTACGAAAAAGCTGATCGCTGATTATCCGGCGCTCAACGTGTTGGTCAACAATGCAGGGATTATGCTGATCGACGACGCCACGGCCAGGATCGACGATCAACTCCTGACATCGACGATCACGACAAACTTGTTGGGGCCGATCCGCTTGACTTCAGCTTTGATCGAGCATCTAAAGAAGCGACCGAATGCTACTGTTATCTATAACACGTCTGCGCTGGCATTTGTCCCACTGGCGTTAACCGCGGTCTATTCATCCACCAAAGCGGCTCTGCATTCCTACGTCCTTTCACAGCGCTATAAGCTCAAGGCGACGTCGGTCAGCGTTTTAGAAATCTCTCCGCCATGGGTCCAAACGGACCTTCTTAATAGTAAAGAGGAACCTCGGGCCATGCCGCTGAAGGATTTCATCGAAGAAACTATGAAATTACTGGCTACCGATGCGAACGAGATCGTCGTCCAACAGGCACAAGCTTTCCGAAAGAACCCCGGACCAAACGAGAACGCATTCGTGATGCAGTTCAACGACTCGATGATCTCTGCGCCGCGTTGAAGGTGTACGATTTTGGAAAACAAAATGAGCCAGGAATTGTTCGCATTCTTTAAAGTATAGGCGCACGATCCTCATCATAGTGAAAAGACTGCTCACGGTCGCGGCGTTTGCCGCGGTATCTCTGATTGTTGTTGATTGCGGCAAGTCGCCTGCAAACAAGGGTGCGCCGCCGTTGCCGGTCAATGTCGTCACCGTCGTCGAGAAGGAAGTAAACGAGTGGGACGAATTTACCGGACGACTCGATCCGGTTGAATCGGTGGAGATTCGGCCGCGCGTGTCGGGATACATCACCGAGATTCATTTTGAAGCCGGTGCGATCATTAAAAAGGGCGACCTACTTTATGTGATCGACCCGCGTCCATACCAGGCGGACTTCGATCGTGCGAAAGCCGAAGTCGATCGAATGGACGCGCAGCTCAAGCTTGCTCAGATCGAACTCAATCGCGCGAAGGAGCTGCGGGACAAGAACACGATCTCAGCGAGCGAGTTCGACCAGAAAGCTGCAACCTATCAAGGTGCCGCGGCGGCAAAGAGTTCGGCCGAGGCGGCCAAGAATTCCGCCGCGCTGAATTTGGAATTTACCCAGATCAAATCGCCCGTTGATGGCCGAGTGAGCGACCAGCGCATCACCGTCGGTAATCTGGTCCAGCCGGGCGCGGGTCCGGAAAGCGTTCTCACCACTGTGATGTCGGTTGATCCGATTTATGCGAAGGTCGACGCAGACGAGAACGCGATTTTAAAATACGTAAAGCTCGCCGAGGAAGGAAAACGTGTGAGCGCACGCACCGCCAAGATTCCGGCCTGGGTGGAGCTTGGGAACGAGAGTAACTTCCCACACGAAGGCTACGTCGACTTTGTTGACAACCGGCTTGACCCCGGAACGGGAACGATTCGCGCCCGCATCGTTCTGAAAAACTGGAACTCGAATTTCATCACGCCGGGTTTTTTCGTACGAGTGCGCGTGGCCGGGGCAACGCCTTATCGGGCTGGGTTGGTTGCCGATAGAGTGATCAACTCGCAACAAGGAGTTAAATACGCGTTCGTAGTGAAACCCGACAACACGATCGAACGTCGGACCCTTGAGACCGGAAGTCTTTTCGAAGGAAAACGAATTGTGAAGAACGGCTTGAAAGACGGCGAGAAAGTGGTCTCGACCCGTCTGCAATTGTTGCAACCGGGAATGAAAGTCACGCCAGTGCCTGAGGAATCGCCCGCCGCCGGTGCGGACACAGAGAAAAGCACTCCTCAATCGAAGAACGAGAAATGACGGCGGGGCGGCAACAGCGGTCGGCATGAACTTTCCGCATTTTTTCATCGACCGGCCCATTTTTGCCGGCGTGATCAGCATTGTCATCACGCTGGTCGGTGTCATCGCTCTCTCGACGCTTCCAATCGCGCAATATCCCGACATCGCGCCGCCGACGATCCAAGTCACGACTAATTATCCGGGTGCTAATGCGCAAGTGGTGTCGGAAACCGTCGCGACTCCGATCGAGCAACAAGTCAACGGCGTCGAGAACATGCTCTACATGTCTTCGCAAAGCACCAGCGATGGCAACATGACGTTGAGCATCACATTCAAGCTCGGCACCAATCTCGATACCGCGCAAGTGCTCGTGCAAAATCGCGTGGCCATCGCCATTCCGGTGCTTCCGCCCGATGTCCAGCGCATTGGCGTGACCACGAAAAAACAATCGCCTGACATCACCATGGTCGTGCACCTTGTCTCGCCGGACGGATCGCTCGATTCACTTTTCACCAGCAATTACGCGCTGCTCCAAATTCGCGACGAACTCGCGCGGCTGGACGGCGTAGGTGACATCAATGTTTTTGGTGCACGCGAATATTCGATGCGCATTTGGCTCGACCCCAACAAGACTGCTGCACGCGATCTGACGGCGCAAGATGTCGTGACCGCACTCCAGGAACAGAATGTGCAGGTGGCTGCGGGAATCATCGGTGCGCCGCCGGTTCCAAAAGGCGCGACCGCATTTCAATATACAGTCAGCACGTTGGGCCGTCTCACGGACGAAAAGCAGTTCGGCGATATCATTGTTAAAACGGGCGCGAATGGTCAAGTCACCCGCGTGCGAGATATCGCGCGGGTTGAACTTGCGGCCCGCGATTACACAGTCAACAGCGGGCTCGGCGGCAAACCGGCGACCGCGATCGCCATTTACCAACTGCCGGGCTCAAACGCGCTCGCCACGTCCGACGCCGTGCGAAAGAAAATGGCGGAGCTCAAGCAGCGTTTCCCGACGGGCCTCGATTACACCATTGTTTATGATCCGACCGTTTCTGTCCGCGAGTCGATCCACGAAGTACAGAAGACCCTTTTCGAAGCGATCGCGCTGGTCGTTCTGGTCGTCCTGATCTTTCTCCAAACCTGGCGCGCCGCAATCATTCCTCTGATCGCGATTCCGGTTTCATTGATCGGCACGTTTGCAGCGATGAAAGGCTTCGGTTTCTCGATCAACAACCTCTCGCTGTTCGGCATCGTGCTTGCCATCGGCATCGTTGTCGATGACGCAATTGTCGTAGTGGAAGCAATCGAGCATCACATTGAAGATGGTCTTAGCCCGCGCGACGCCGCGCGCAAAGCCATGACCGAAGTCGGCGGAGCGCTCGTCGCGATCGCTCTCGTTCTTTGCTCGGTTTTCATCCCGACCGCCTTCATCAGCGGGATCACTGGCACATTCTTTCGGCAATTTGCGCTCACGATTGCGGTCTCGACCGCGATCTCCGCGCTCAATTCGCTCACACTTTCACCGGCACTCGCCGCGCTCCTGCTTAGACCACGCGGCGAGGAGAAGGATTGGTTTCAACGTATACTCGACGGCCTGTTGGGATGGCTCTTTACAGGATTCAATAGAACATTTGCCTGGGCCTCGAACGCCTACGGCAATGCTGTCGGACGTCTTGTCCGATTGGCCGTCATCATCTTGTTTGTTTACGCCGGCTTGCTTGCCCTCACCGGTTTCGGCTTCAAAGTCGTGCCCGGCGGCTTTCTTCCGACACAGGATCGCGGATACGCTGTCGTTTTTGCGCAGTTACCGGACGCGTCGTCGCTCGATCGTACGCAAGCTGTCGTCGACAAGATTTCGAAGATTGCGCACGAGACTCCCGGCATACTCAACACGGTCGAGTTCGCTGGATTCAATCTTTTCGGCGGTAATCAGACCAACACGGCCGCAGTCTTTCTGCCTTTCAAGGAATTCTCCGAGCGAAAAACGCGTGAGCAGGGATTGCCGGCGATTCTGGCGAAAGTGAACGCGCGCGTTCGCGCCGAAATTCCAGAAGCTCTGGTCATTGCCTTTCCCCCACCGCCGGTGGCCGGCATCGG
Organism: Chthoniobacterales bacterium; assembly: GCA_035948375.1. GTDB lineage: Bacteria > Verrucomicrobiota > Verrucomicrobiia > Chthoniobacterales > UBA10450 > AV40. The sequence continues at coordinate 4,667 of DASZJH010000122.1, read as the reverse complement.
TAATGCCGGTGGCTACAAGCTTTTCATTCAGGATCGCGGCAACGCCGGGCTGGATGAACTGCAAACGCAAGCCTTCGCCATGATGGTAAAGGCCAATCAGACTCCCGGCCTGGCGAACAACCTGACGACCTTTCGCGCGAACGTCCCGCAGCTTTGGCTCGATGTCGACCGCGTCAAAGCGAAGAGCATGAACGTCCCGCTCAGTAATATTTTCGGCACACTTCAGACTTATCTTGGATCAACATATGTGAACGACCTCACACTTTTCGGACGCACCTATCGCGTCACAGCTCAGGCCGATTCGCAATTTCGTTTAAGCGCCGACGATATCCGCTTGCTGAAAACGCGAAATAATTCGGGCGGCATTGTTCCACTCGGTTCGCTGGCGACCGTGAAGGAAGTGAGCGGCGCCGACTCGATTACTCGCTACAACATGTTCACCGCCGCCGACCTCAGCGGGCAGCCGGCACCGGGCGCGAGCACCGGCGATGCGCTCTCCGCGGTCGAGCGTCTCGCCATGCAAATTCTGCCGACAAGCTTCACCACCGAATGGACCGAGATCGCACTGCAACAAAAGCTCGCCGGTAACAGCGCAATCTATATTTTCCCGCTCTGCGTTCTGTTTGTTTTTTTGTTGCTCTCGGCCCTTTATGAAAGTTGGTCGTTGCCGCTCGCAATCATTCTCATCGTCCCGATGTGTCTGTTCAGCTCGATCTACGGTGTCTGGTTGCGCTCGATGGAGAACAACATCTTTACTCAAATCGGTTTCATTGTGCTCGTAGGGCTCGCTTGCAAGAACGCGATCCTGATCGTCGAATTTGCGAAACAAATTCAGGATCGCGACAAGAAAGATCGTTTCACTGCCGCAGTCGAAGCGTGCCGTCTTCGGTTGCGTCCGATTCTGATGACGTCGTTCGCGTTCATCTTCGGCGTTCTCCCACTGGTCGTTAGTTCAGGAGCGGGCGCGGAAATGCGGCAAGCGCTTGGAACGGCGGTCTTCTTCGGCATGCTTGGCGTCACCGGCTTCGGACTGTTCCTCACTCCGGTTTTTTACGTCGTCATTATGTGGCTCAAAGAGCGCCGTGCTAAGGCTTCCGTCCCTAACCCAACCCAGTCCGCGCCGCCATTAACAGCTGAACCAGTCTCCTAACCGTGCCCGCCCTGTTTGATCCGCTTGCGATTCGAGAAGTAAAATTTGCCAATCGGGTGTTCGTCTCGCCGATGTGTCAGTACTCGAGCCACGATGGATACGCTAACGATTGGCATTTCGTTCATCTCGGGAGCCGTGCGGTCGGTGGTGCCGGCCTGGTCCTGACAGAGGCAACGGCCGTTCTTCCCGAAGGACGCATCAGTCCGCAGGATCTTGGCATCTGGACTGACAAGCACATCGAGATGCTGGCTCGAATCGTCAGTTTTATTCGTGAACAAGGAAGCGTCGCCGGAATGCAACTGGCCCATGCCGGGCGCAAGGCCAGCACACACCGGCCGTGGGAAGCTACGGGCGCAATTTCCGAAAGCGAAGGCGGTTGGCAAAAAGTCGTGGCCCCAAGCGCCTTAGCGTTCACCGACAACTATCCGATGCCGCGGGCCCTAACGAGTGATGGCATTCAAGAAGTAATCGCCGCTTTTGCCGGAGCCGCCCGTCGCGCCTGCCAAGCCGGTTTTCGCGTCATTGAGATCCATGCTGCGCACGGCTACCTGATTCACGAGTTCCTGTCGCCTCTTAGTAATAGACGTGAAGACGATTACGGCGGCTCATTCGAAAATCGAACCCGGCTGTGCCGTGAGATTGTTGCGGCAGTTCGTTCCGCGTGGCCGAAGGAATTACCCTTATTCGTCCGCATCTCTGCGACGGATTGGATCGACGGCGGCTGGAACATCGATGAGTCGGTGGAACTCGCCCGGCAACTAAAGCGAATGGGGGTTGATCTCATCGATTGCTCTTCGGGTGGTAACGCGCCACACGCAAAAATTCCGGTCAGTCCCGGATACCAAACGCCGTTTGCCGAGCGGATCCGCCGCGAAGCCGAAATCATGACCGGCGCCGTCGGAATGATCACCAGTCCTGTTCAAGCAGAGCACGTCATTCGGACGGAACAGTCGGATGCGGTGATCATGGCCCGCGAATTTTTGCGCGACCCGTATTGGCCACTGCGCGCGGCGAGCGAACTTGACCAACCTATTGCATGGCCTGTGCAATATCTCCGGGCGGCTCCGAAGGGCGCACAGCCCCGGGTTCCCGTGGATTTGAAGAGTTTCGAATCCTGTTTCGAAGAACAACACGGCGTTCCCGAACGCCAGGCCTTGTAAACTCCAGTCCCTTTCTGACGCGCAAGAATTTCCGTAACAAAGTTACTTTACTTCGCACTACGTTTTTAAAGAATTTCGAGGAGCGCCAAGCCGTTAGAGGTCTCCGCAAAAAGAGTTCCATCTGACCCGCTTTCCGCCGGGTAACCCGCGAGCCAAAGGCCCGCTCGCCCAACGTGAGGTGTTAGTTATGAAAGGATCTCGAAATGTCCGGAATTATTTTGTGACAGCAGCGAAGCGTCACAGAATATTGGGATCGCTGCCGATCATCACATTCGTGCTCGGTTTCGGAGGAAGCGTCGTTGCACAAACAAGTCCATCGGTGGCGGTGAAGAATATCGTTCTGGTCCACGGCGGTTTTGTGGACGGATCGGGATGGGAAGGCGTTTACAAAATCTTGAAGAAAGATGGCTATGCGGTGGCGGTGGTTCAGAATCCGACCATCTCGCTGGCGGATGATGTTGCAGCGACCAAGCGAGTGATCGCCAATCAGAGCGGACCAGTTGTGCTCGTTGGCCATTCCTACGGCGGCGTCGTGATCACGGAAGCAGGCAATGATCCGAAAGTTAGCAGCTTAGTTTATATCGCGGCGTTCGCTCCCGACAAAGATGAGTCTGTGTCTACTCTCATAGCGAACCCGCCGCCGGGCGCTCCGCAGCCGCCGATTTTGGCGCCACAAGATGGATTTCTCAGTCTCGATAAGGCGAAATTCGCGGCGTCATTTGCCGCGGACGTCAAACCAGATCTTGCCGCATTCATGGCCGATTCTCAGGTGCCGTGGGGCGTCGAAGCGCTCAACGGGAAGATCAACGCGCCTGCATGGAAAATAAAGCCAAGCTGGTATCTGCTCACGAGTGAGGACAAAATGATTCCGCCGGATGCGCAGCGAAGTATGTCTAAGCGCGCTGGCGCAACTGTTACTGAGGTCAAGGCCAGCCACTCTGTCTACGTATCGCGGCCGCAAGATGTCGCTGCCTTGATCGAAAGGGCAGCGCGAGGCGTAGCGGCGAAATAGATCTGGTAACACAATTGGCTCGGTCGTCGTAAGAGAGGACATCGCTTTCGGAGCGTTCCTTGTCGTTTCGAAAAACGATCATGGGCGAAACCGGGACTGGCAAAGAGCTAATCGCGCGTGCAATTCACAAGCGATCAAAGCGCGCCGAACGCTCGTTCGTCAGTGTAAATCGCGCCGCGATTCCTTCCTCTCTGATCATGTCGGAATTGTTTGGTCACGAGAAAGGAGCGTTTACGGGAGCAGTTCAGCGGCGACTCGGCCGGTTTGAATTAGCAGAGGGCGGGACACTTTTCCTCGACGAAGTAGGAGATCTACCGATGGAAACACAAATCGCGTTGCTGCGCGTTCTGCAGGAACGCGAATTTGAACGTGTTGGCGGAACCGAGACGCTGCGCTGCGACGTGCGCGTGATTGCCGCGACCAATCGCGATCTTCACTCCGCGATCGCCGTCGGTACGTTTCGCAGCGATCTTTTTTACCGGCTCAACGTTTTCCCAATCACCCTGCCACCTCTGCGCGAACGGAAAGAGGACGTTGCCTTGCTCGTAAATTATTTTGTCGATCATTACGCGAAAAGGGCCGGAAGGAAAATTAAAGAGCATCCAAAAGAAAGCTTTGGAAGCCTTGCAAGAGTATTCGTAGCCGGGAGCCGTGCGCGAACTGCAGAATGTCATCGAACGCTCACTCATCATCGGTGAAACGAACGAGTTCTCGATTGATAGAAGTTGGTTCTCGGGCGAGTCGCAACCGGCGAGGTCACCCCGCAGTCGATCAAACTTCTTCTGAGCGGACGCGCATCGAAGCGGCGCTTGCGCAAAGTAATGGAAAAATCTCCGGAGCACATGGCGCCGCGACCAGGCTGGGCATACCGGCTTCAACCCTCGAATCCAGAATTCGTTCTCTAAAAATTAGCAAATTCCAGTTCAAGTGAATTTAATGCAGACGGTTGCGCCAGCCCTTAACAATCGAGGGAATCGACATACGAAGTCGGACGTGCGGATGTTCGGTTCGTCACTGGCAGATCATTGGTCTATCATGCACTGGAGAAATGAATAAAACCGAAATCACGGCTGCGGGGCCGGTGCGGGTCATTGAGGAAACGTCCGCTTACTGGAGGGTTCTATTCGATTACCCGCCTTTCAACATTATGGACGCCACGATATTCGAAGGCCTCCAGAAACTGCTGGCTCGAATGGACGCCAGCCCGAGCCTTTGTGTCGTAGCATTCGAGAGTGCAAATCCTGAATTCTACCTTTCCCATTTTGATTTGACCGGCAAGACAGGGAACATCATGACCGCTGTCGGGCCTTCCGGCCTCCCGATTCTGATGGATACGTTTGTCCGT
>DASZJH010000121.1:0-7613 GCA_035948375.1 Chthoniobacterales bacterium | reverse complement strand
CTTGAGTTGAATGAGTAGACACTCTCGCAAATCTCGCGCGCCCACGCCCGGCGGATGAAAACTTTGAATCAACGTGAGCATGTTCTCGAAATCTTCCTTGGGAATTCCCGTATTCAGCGCCATTTCTTCCGGCGTCGTTTGTAGAAAACCGTTGTCGTCAATGTTCCCAATGATCAGCTCGGCCGTCTTGCGGTCGTCGGCGTCGAGCGCGTTTTGGTTCAGCTGTCCCATCAAGTGCTGCTGCAACGTTTCCTGGGTCGGGATCGAATCGAAAAAGAACTGGCGCTTTTCTTCCGCTTCCTGTGAACGGCCGCTGTAACTGCTCGATTGCGCCATATAATCGCGCCATTCCTCATCGAGCTTGGCCAGTTTATCGAATTCCTCTTTGAAATTATCGTCGGCTGGCGTTTCCGATTCGGCGGGCGCATCCGGATTCGGCGGATCGGCCAGCTCTTCCAGCACCGGATTAGTTTCCATTTCCTGCTGAACGAGATTGCGCAGTTCGAGCAACGGCGCCTGAAGAATAAGCAGGCTTTGCTGGAGTTGCGGGGCGAGTACCTGTTGCAGAGAAAGATTCTGCGTCTGATGCATCCCAGGACCGGCCATACGTGGAGTTTACTGTCGGGCGAGCGACAGGCAAGCAGGTTGCGGGCCGTGCCCGCTTTTCACTCCATAATTTCCCGCGACGAAACCTTTACGGAACACGAATTGCTAGTTCTTGAAATCAATCCACGCTGCGTCCCGATGAACCGTATTGCGCTTTCCCTTTTGCTGGCGGCCGGGCTCCTCGCCATGTCATCGAGCGTTGCCCAAACACCGGAGGCAAATCTGGAGGCAAAACTGCTCGCGCTGATCAAGGAGGTTCAAACCCAGCAGGCGCAAATGGCCGAGAACCAAAAGCAAATCGAGACCAAGCTCGCCGATGTCGGAGAAACAGTCCGGATTGCGAGAATTTACGCGAGCCGATCGCAATGAGTAAGATTGCTGCTGTCGTCTTAATGTTTTTGTCGAGCTCTGCTGCGATGCTCTGCTCGGGGAACGCGCAGGATCCGCCGTCACCCATCTTTCAAATCGTCAACGCGCTAAAGCAGCAGCAGACGCAACTCGCCGATAATCAAAACAAAATTGATGAAAAGCTCGCCGGTCTGGACGAAACGATTCGTGAGGCGCGAATCTTTATGAGTCGAGCCGGCGGCAAGCACAAACCTCCGCCGCCTCCAAAAAAACCATGAATAAACTAATTCGGCTTCCTGCAGTTCTAGTCCTCGTTGCTATCTCAGCATTAGGAACAAGGGCCAACGCTCAGGCGCCGACGCCAATCGTCGTTCAAGCGGCAACTTCGACCGCAGCCGGGACATCAGCGTCTCGGGCAACCACGCCCGGAGCGGATCTTCAGTCGCTCGCCGCAGCAATAAAGGCCCTCGAGGAAATCAGAGCAGCCAACGAAGATGTTCTCGCGAAGCAAAAAGCAACTTTGGAGAAGCTCGACGAGCTTCACGACGCAGCGGAGCAGCTCCAAATCTTCGCCAAGCGCGGCTAGAACTTCTCCCGAGCGAAGTCGAAGGATCGATATCGGCGGTTCACAGACCTGCGATGTCCCATTTCTCGATCGTGTCTTCGATTAACCGCGCGACTTTGTCGTTCACTTTCTTGAAATAGGTCTTCGCTTTCGTGACGTCGAAATTCGGATAGCCCTCGCCTTCCTTGTAAAGCAGGATGCTGGAGGGAAACGGATACGCGCTCCAGGTATTGGCTGCTGGAATCGCCGTCGCCATTTTTGGCCCGGTATAGCGCTTCTTCTCCACCAGCTTGGGATCGATCGCGAGCATGTAAGCGGTCTCGGTGTTGCCAGCGTGTCCACCGTCTTCGCCAAAGACTTCCCGGCAGACATCGCTGCAATACGACCACCAGTTCACGGCCAAAATTCGGGTCGTGGTTTCGCGGCTAACTTCCTGCGCCAGCTCGGCCAGCACCGCGGTCTGTCCGGCGCCATGACCATTCAACATCACGATGTTTTTGAATTTGTTTCGCGCCAGACCGATCAACACGGCTCGCACGTATTCGCGATAAACGTTTTCCGGAATCGTGAAGCTACCTGGATAAGCGTCGAGCGACCCGGTAAATCCGTAGGGAACCACGGGTGCAATCATCGCGTTGACTCGCGGCGCGATTTGTCGCGCCATGGCCAACGGAATAATGATGTCGGTCCCATTGGCGGTCACGCCATGAGGTTCCAACGTTCCCAGCGGCAACAGCACGGTGGCGATCTTCGCCGGCACCCATTCGCGAAATTCCATCCAGTTGATCCGCTCCATCTCGCGCGTGCTCGGGTTTGTTTTCTTTCGCGAGACTTTCATCGCCGTGATTCGGCAGACGCCGATTTGGATTAAAACCTTACTTCTTCTTCGGCTCGATCTTGCGATAAAGCGTTGCCATGCTGATTCCGAGCATGTTGGCCGCTTTTTCACGTGCACCGTCACAGTGCGCCAGCGTCGCTTCGATGTAATTGCGCTCCTGCTGTTGCACGAACTCGTCCAGCGTCTGCCCCACCGGCATACTGGCGATCGCCTGCTCGCTCTTATCGGCCTGCGCATGATCGACAATGTGCGGCGGCAAGTCGGCTGGCAGAATGAGTTCGTTTTCGCACAAAGCGCAGGCGCGCTCAATCGCGTTCTCCAGCTCGCGCACGTTACCCGGATAACTGTAATGACACAAAATATCCACCGCCGCCGGATCGATCTTCTTCGGCTCGCCGCCGGTAGCGCTCGCTTGTTTTTGCAAAAAATGGTTCACGAGCAACGGCACATCTTCGAGCCGCTCGCGTAACGGCGGAATCTCGATCGGGATGACCGCGAGCCGATAATATAGATCTTCGCGAAAAGTTCCGTCCTTCAGTTTTGGTTGCAGGCGCTCATTGGTCGCGCCGACCACACGCACGTTGACCGGCGCACTCTTATTGTCGCCGACCCGGCGAACTTCGCGTTCCTGCAAAACGCGCAGCAATTTTGTCTGCAACGCCGGAGCCATGGAATTCACCTCATCCAGAAAAATCGTGCCGAGATTTGCCTCTTCAAACAGGCCGCGTTTGTCCGCCACCGCGCCGGTGAACGAGCCTTTCTTGTGTCCGAACAACTCCGATTCGAGGAGATTCTCCGGCAAAGCGCTGCAATTGATCGCAACAAACGGGTGATGCTGACGGTTGCTGTTAAAATGCAGACCGCGCGCCACTAATTCCTTGCCCGTGCCGCTCTCCCCGACGATCAGCACCGTGCTGTCGGTGTCGGCTACTTTACTGATCAAACTGTAAACGTGCTCCATCTTGCCGCTGGTGCCGATGATGTTCTCCAGTTTGTGGCGCTCTTTGAGTTCCTTCCGAAGATAACTCACCTCGCCAACGGCCGCTTGGTAATCGAGCGCCATTTGAATGCGCGTTTGCAGCTCGTCGATTTTGAACGGCTTCAGAACGTAATCTCGCGCACCCATCTTCATCGCCTGCACCGCCGTCTCTGCCGAGCCGAATGCAGTAATCAAGATCACCGACGTTTGCCGTTGATGTTCGCGAACGTATCGCAATACATCGAAGCCCGTCATCGTTTCCATCTTGATGTCCGTGATTACGACCTCAGGCTGAATGGCGTCGAGCTGCTCGATGGCCTTGGAGGGTGCGTTGAATGGGAAAACCTGATGTCCCTTTTCGCGACACAGGGTGACGATCACCTCCACCATCGCCGGCTCGTCATCGATAACTACTATCTTGGCCATTGGGAAATCTCAGCGCGGAGAATATTTCAGTTTTGAGAAAAAGAAAGCGGTTTTGAGAATTAGCTTGGCTAGGCCGCTTGAATCGCACCACCAATCATCGACCAACTGACTGATTGGTTGTGGGCAACGATTGCATCGAACACCGACGGCGATCCTTCGAACGGCACCGCGATCAAATCGGCTGCGAATCCGGGGCGAATCTTGCCAAGCCGATCCTGCTGCCGCAAGGCTCGCGCCGGATTGGTCGTTACCATTTCCAAAATTTCCTCCGCCGAAACATTCGGAAATTCCTTCTGAAACGCCCGCATCTCAGCGAACAAACTCAAGTCGTCATTGCTCGCGAGACTATCGGTTCCAAGGCAAAGCTCGAAACCACACCCGCGGAGTTTGTCGTATTGAAACAGCGAATGGCCAAAATACTTGTGACTGCGCGGGCAATGCACAATCGAAGCCTTGGACGCGGATCTTGCGAGCTGATCAAAGTCGGTTTTCTCAAGCTCGTTCACGTGCACCAGCAGCCAATTCTCTGTCATTCCGAGCGAAGCCGAGGAATCTCTGATTATTTCTGAAAACCGGGAAACGGGCGTTCCATGACCAAGGTCGCTCATCTCGCGCCCGATTCCCTGTAGAAACTCGTAAAGCGGCCCCTTTCGGTCTCGAAATATCGACACCTCCTCGCGCGACTCGGCCAGATGCGTCGCCAGCAAAATCTTGTCGCGTTGCGCAACCTCGCTACATCGCCGATACAAATCCGCCGAAGCGGAGAACGGCGCATGCGGCGCAAGTCCCCAATCTTCCTGTGATTTCAATTGCTCGACCGCAAGATCGACAATCTCTTTGGCACGGCTCGGATCGCGAACGTCGATCAATTCCGCAAACCACCAGGTCCGAATCGGCTGATTAATCTGTCCGATTAACTCCGGAAATGCGGTCAGGTTCGCAATCGTTGTCGTGCCGAATCGTTTTGCTTCCGCGAAGCCTTCATTGATTGAGCGCACGTAATCGTCCGGCGAAAGTGTCGCCTTCTCGGTGTTGATGGCGCGGATCCAGTCGGCGAAAGATTTCTGTGGTGGAATCTTGCCGCGCAAACAGGTGTAATCGAGATGGCAATGCGCGTTGATCAACCCCGGCAAGAGCGCCTGATCGCCGAGATCGACAATCGTTTGGTTCGAATGTCGCTTCGAGACTTCAGAAAATTCCCCAACATCAACGATCTGATCACCCGAGACCGCGACCGCGCCGTTGTCGATCGGCGGGCCGTCCATGGTCACGACAACTCGCGCGCGAACAATCATTCGGACGTTTCGCTTTTGACCGCCTTGCGGCATTCGTTAACCAGCAGGCTGCAGGCTTCCTGGCAAAGGAGAGGAATCGCGTCTCTACCGCGGCCGGTTTGATCATGCGCCGGATCAAATTTCTCGGGCGGCAACTTGGTCGAAGGAACGGCACCGCTCGCATCGCGCTTCCATAGGATAGTGCGCAAACACCCGCTGTCAGATCGACATAGACTTCCGACGATGGAGTTGATCTGTTCGTCAGTAATTTTCGCCGCTACCCGATACATTCCTGATTGTCGATTCAGCGTCTCGCGTAACGGCGTCGTCGTCAGCCGGTCTTGTTTCCAGATCACCAGCATCGCCAGTCTCCCCGGGTAAAAATAATCCAGCGCTCGCTGTAGCTCGGCAAGATCGGCAACTTCCAGGCGCCAGCCGTGCCGCAGATTCGGCGCGGTCTTCAACGGTCGATAATTTCCGGCGTCGTCATAGCGGGCAATTTCGATGGCGTCTTCGCAGTTCCGGAAAATCTTCAGGGCCGTTCCGTCTTGATCGTCGCGATGACAAAGGGCGAGTCCTCCGCCGCGTGCCGGTTGAATGAAAATCTGGCCAATCGAAGCACCGTCACTCAACGCCGCCACGAGCGTTCTTTCGATCGGGTCCGGCATTGCGCCAGCTAAGCCAGGCAGTGGGCAATCAACCCGGCGGCGCGCTCGAGAAACTGTCGATCTTCTTCGCCGAACGCATTCACTTTGTCACTCTCGGCGTCGAGCATGCCCGCGATGTGCCGATCTTCGCACCGAAGTGGCACGATGATTTCCGAGCGCGTTGTATGGAAGGTCGGCAAGTAACGCTTGTCCTTATGAACGTCGCCCACCACAATTGGTTTGCCTGATTCCAATGCAGCACCGCACAATCCTTGCGTGACTGGAAACCGGGGATACGCGGGCGGTTCGTTGCCAGTGCCGGCCAGAATCACAAACTCGTCCTTCACGATCTTATAAATCGCGATGAACCGGTAGTCGCGTGCTGCCCGAATCATCTCGGCGACTTGCTTGATACTCTTCTTGGTACAGCCGCTTGCCAGGACGTAAGCCCCGATATCTTGAAGCTTCTTGAGAGTATCCGGGTGCATCGAAAGAGTAGAACACAAGACTAGGCCGCGCTTGTGTGCAACTTTTCTTAATTCTCTGAATAGTCCCCTTGAACCATCGCGGTCGCCTGCTCAACAATAATGTCCGCCACCCGCGGATCGGTCCCGATCGAGCTGGCGTAGAAAAGTGAGCGGTCGTCAATCCGGTACGGCTCGCGCCGAAAAACTTCACTCTTTCGGTTGGCAGCGGATGTCGATCTTTCCTCGGCGATTCCGAGCAATCGCGGAATGTCTTCGTAGCTGTGGAGCCCATCCGAAATGAAAAATGGAACTACCACCACATTCGGAGTGCTAGTTAACACGCGCCAATCCGACACTAGCGGGAATTCTTCCATGTAAACATTGAGGACGTTGGCATAGCGCCCCAGACCGCGGATTTTTTCCGCCTCGCGTTTCGCCGCCACCGCGCTGTTCTCATTCAAGTCCGTCCCGTGCGCGACAATCAAGAGGCTCGTATCGGTTTCCGGAACGCTCGGTGCGATTTCACGCGCCCGCTGCACGAGCAGATCGGTCACCGAAGGATGATTCCCAACTGGCTCGGCATAATTCCAAGTCTGCCCATTCGCCCGCTTTGTGATCCGCCCATTCAGCTCGAGTTCCCGCGGAATCACCGTCTGGGTGAAATAACCTTCACTGATGAAATTTGGGACCACCCGAACTTCGCGAATCGGTCCGGGATCGAACAGAAATCGTGCGTCACGTAGGCTCGGTTCTTCCTTCCAAAACGCGCACTGAACCTGTGCAAAAATCTGCCGCCTCCGAATCTCCGCCGCGTGCGCCAGCGTCGGCACGCTCGAGTCTGGATTCACCGTCGAACCGTGACCGACGATCAACAAACCGGCGTCGGATTTGATTTCCACGATTCCTAATTAACCATGAAGAACATGAAGGCACGAAAGCTTTTGCTTGAACATCCTTCGTGATCTTCGCGTCCTTCGTGTTAAAATTCTCGAATGCGTTTTCGCACTTACAAGAATACCGATCTGACGGTCAGCGAGGTCGGCTTTGGGCTCTGGACTGTTTCGACCGGTTGGTGGGGAAATTTTACCGAGGGTGAAGCGATCGCACTTATGCACAAGGCGTTCGATCTTGGCGTTACATTATTCGATGCCGCCGACACTTACGGCAATGGATTGAGCGAAGAACTGATCGCCAAGGCTTTTCCGAAACAGCGCGACGAAATCGTCATAGCCACAAAAGTCGGCTACGATTTTGTGAAGCACGGCGAAGCCCGCGGTCGCGGTCAGCGCGAGATTCCGCAGGATTTTTCGGCGGACGCCATCGTCCGCGCCACCGACGCCGCGCTCAAGCGATTGAAGACGGATCATGTCGATCTTCTCCAGCTTCATAACATCCGAATGGATCAAGTTTACGACGACGCGCTTTGGACAACGATCGAGAAATTAAAAGCCATCGGGAAAGTT
>DASZJH010000120.1:0-4925 GCA_035948375.1 Chthoniobacterales bacterium | reverse complement strand
GCGGCCGGACGGTCATGCGGATTGGCCTGGGTAATGTGCTTACGACCGAGCAACACTTGCGCAGCGCCTGGGAGTTGATTCGGAAAAAATCGGACGAGGTTGCAGGCTGACCAAGTATTCGTAATTTGGTGCCCCTCTAATTTCATAACATGATCAAAATTCTCCGCAAACATCGAAACTGGCTCATGATCGTCATCGCGGTCCTGGCGCTTCCGTTTTGCGTTTATTTCGTCAAGAGCGATGTCAGCGCAATTCGACAGGACGAGTTCGCCAGGATGTACGGCCGTAAGATTTCCATCATCGAAGCGCAGCGTGATGCGAAGTTATTTCAACTGGCAGATTTCCTGAAGGTATCCGACCTGACTGACGCCCTTGCTCCGGGCAATGGAGAGTTCAATCAAAGAGCGCCATCCTTCATCATCAATCTGACCGTGCTGCGACACGAGGCGGATCGGCTAGGTATCGAGCCGGCCGAATCGGAGATCGTTGACGCGATAAAGAAATTCTCAGGTCTTCAGGGCCAGTCCGGCTTCGATTCTGCGAAGTACGATCAGGTCGAACGAAGCGTTCTTCCCTCTTTGGGATTCACGGACGAACAATTGCGCGAACTGGCGCACGACGAACTTTGCTTGAAACGAATCAAGGACCTCGTTGGTGCGGCGGTGTCACTTCCCGAAAGCGAAAGCAAATCCAATTTCGAGCAGCTTTACGGTAGAAATTTCGTGACTGTCGTGCATGTGAAAGCGACCGACCTCACAAAAGACGTCAAGGTAAGCGATGACGACGTCAGAAAATATTATGAGACCCATCAGTCCGAGCTGAAGACAGAGCCGAAACGGAAAGTCGAATTTGTTCGGCTGGCGTTGACTGACGAGCAAAAGAAATTGAAGGATAAGGAGCGGGTCGACGCCCTCCAGAAACTGGCTGATCGTGCTAATGATTTCTCGCAGGGCCTGCTCGAGAAAGGCGCCGATTTCAAACAGGTCGCAGCAAAGTTTCAATTGTCGGTAGAAACAAGCGGTGAATTCACGGCTTCCGCACCGGATCCGAAGCTGAAAGGCGATGCGCAGCTAAGCCAGGCTGCATCCAATCTGACCCAGCAGGAACCGAACAGCGATCCGATTCAGGTCGCTGACGGTTACGCTGTTCTGCATCTTGGCAGCATCGTGGAAGCGCGGCCGCTTGCGCTCGATGAAGCGAAACAGAGAATTGTCGATGCGATCAAGAATGATCGCGCGCGAGAGATGGCGATGACCAAAGGACGGACGGCGGCCGACGCGTTGCGCAACGCAGTGAAGGGCGGTCAGCCTTTTGATGTGGCATTGCAGCAGGCCGGCGGTTTGAAAGCGGAAAAAATGGAGCCATTTGCCGTGGCCGACGAAACCGATGACAAGAAGCCAGCCGAGAAACCGCAAAACCAGCCAACCGACATGATGATGATCAAGAATGTCGCCTCGCAACTTCAGTCCGGTGAAGTCAGTGAGTTCGTTCCCTGGATCGATGGCGGTTTGATTGTTCGTCTGGAAAAGCGCGAACCGCCCGACCCGGCGAAATACCAGGAGGCCAAAGCCAAGTTCGAGGCCGACAAATTGAAACAGGACCGGATGCTTGTCTTTTTCGAATGGTTGCGCGACCGGCAACGCGAAGCCGGCTTGGGATCCGCCAAGGGCTAAAATCTCTTTTAACCGCGGAGTCACACGAATAGACACGAAATAGGACGGCGGTTCATCAGTCCGGTTATTATTCGTGTTGATTAGTGTCCATTCGTGGTTTCTCTCAGCGTATGCCTGCGTGTGACGACATTTTCGATGACGCCAATGGCGACCTGGCCGTCGGCGATCTCGAGAGCGCGGTCGAAAAATACAGGCGCTGTGTGGATATCGATCCAACCTTTTTCGATGGCTGGCACGCGCTTGGGATGGCGTTGATGAAACTCGGCCGGTTTGAGGAGGCGATCGACGCCGGTAAAAAAGCAATTGAGCTAAAGCCGAACGATCAGATCGGCTGGACCAGCCTCTCATTGTTTTACAATCGCGCCGGCAATATCAAGGAAGCCGAAGCCGCTGGCACCAAAGCGAAAATCCTGGGTTGGGGCGGCAAAGTCGCTAAAGAATAAACATCGCCAATCGGCGGCGTTTTAATTAGTTAGGCGCGATGACATCGACGCGGTCTGTTGTTGTTTGCATTGCGCTTATTGCCTTGTGGTCTCAAAGCGGACGCAGTCAGGAAAATCCAACGTCCGTTTTTCCCAGCCTGAGCGGAGCTTTTCGGGTCGAAGCGAGCGGCTCCGAGGCATGGGTTGTTTCGACTAAAGATCCTTCGCAAAAACTCAAAGTGCCGATGCCGGGCGGATCCGACGAGATCAATCCGGACAGTGAATTTTATTTCTCGCCCAACGATGCATGGATTTTTGCCGAGAGACACGGCGGCTCCTGTTTACTTGATGGCGATCTTTATCAACGCGCTGACGCGGGCAAGATCGACATGTTTGAGAATTTCAATGAACTGGCTTGGAAAAATTGCGCCAGGCTCAAGGTTCTGAAGACGGATTACGCGAGCGCCGGTGAATGCGCGATGACATTCTTTGCCGGGTGGAGCATCGATTCTCAGAGGCTTCTGATTGGTTTGCTCGGCGGAGAAGACAGGCGCGACGTTCACACCGGTTATTTTTATTTCAACACCGCGACGAGGGAATTCGAGACGACGAACTACCTCCGGAAAATCAGCGCGGCAAAATCAGCCGTCCTTCCTTGTGCCGAGCCGATCGATCCGCTGCCGCCGGAAGCAGAACTGAAAGCGCGTGCTGACGCTGCGGACAAACAATTGAACGATGCCTATTCCGCGAAAGTCCAAAAAGTCGGCAAAGATCGCGGTTCAAATTTGCGCGACAGTCAACGCGCGTGGCTCAAAGCGAGGGACGCCGGTTTGCAAATTTACCTCGCGTCAGCGCCGGCAGCGGAACGCGAGCGGCGGAAACTTCAGTTTCTCGGAGATGTCACCCTCGCGCGAATCCAATCGCTAAACGCCGGTCCAGGCGAAGAAGAGCCGTTCGATTTTTGGGAGCGGATCAGCTCTAAGCGTTGACGCGCCTCGTCTATTTTTTCGCGGCCGTAGTCATGATTGGCGCGTCGCAAGCGACGTCGAAACTGTAGTTTTGCGAATCGTCCCTTTTGCGAGTGCAGCTTTGCCGTTGCTAAAGCTCGACTCGCAGAGAGTTCACAAAGGACTCTGCGGAACAAGCGTTAACTTTCACTTCTAAACTCTGTTGATCGCCCAAGTTCGGCGCCAGTCCGGCAGACTCACCAGATGTTCACGCGTTTGTCGGCCGGACGCACCATTGGCGAACCGTCGGGAATGTTGAACGCTTTCGCGAACTCCGAAAGATCCGAGAGCGGCCCGTTCACTCGAAAATGTCCCGGCGAATGCGGGTCTGTGTTCAAGCGAAGCTTCTGTTCTTCGTCCCGGATTTTCGAGCGCCAGATTCCCGCGAACGCGAGAAAGAAGCGTTGCTCCGGCGTGTAGCCGTCGATTTTCTTGTTGCGATCTTCGGGATGTTTCGCGAGCGCTTTTTGCAATGCCGCGTAGGCGATCTTCACTCCGCCGATGTCCGCGATATTTTCGCCCTGAGTCAGTTCACCATTCACGTGCAGCCCCGGTAATGCTTCGTATCCGTTGTATTGGTCGACCACCGCCTGTCGCCGTTTTTCGTAGGCGTCAGCCGATTCTTTTGTCCACCAATCTGTCATGTTTCCGAGCTTGTCGTATTTCCGGCCTTGATCGTCAAAGCCGTGCGTCATTTCGTGCCCGATCACGCATCCGATGCCGCCGTAGTTCACCGCGTCGTCCGCGTTCGCATAGAAGAATGGCGGCTGCAGAATACCGGCCGGGAAAACAATCTCGTTCATCTTCGGATTGTAATAGGCGTTCACGGTAGGTGGCGTCATGCCCCATTCCGTGCGGTCGACCGGCTTGCCAATCTTGTTCAACTGTCGTTTCGATTCGAAATTTTCCGCGCGCAGCTCGTTCAACACGAATGGCCCGCGATCGATCATCAGCGTCGAATAATCACGCCACTTCTCCGGGTAACCGATCTTCACGTGAAACGCCGCGAGTTTATCCAATGCCTTTTGCTTGGTCGCAACGTCCATCCACTCGAGCGATTTGATCCGATCGGCCAACGCCTCCTTCAAGTTATTGATCAACTCGAGCGCGCGTGCCTTCGCGGCCGGTGGAAAATATTCGTTCACGTAAAGCTTGCCGAGGGCTTCGCCGATCTCGCCGTCTTCGGAAGTGATCACGCGTTTCCAGCGCGGTTTAATCTGCTGAGTGCCGCGCAATGTCTTCTCCTTGAAATTGAAATCC
Organism: Chthoniobacterales bacterium; assembly: GCA_035948375.1. Lineage (GTDB taxonomy): Bacteria > Verrucomicrobiota > Verrucomicrobiia > Chthoniobacterales > UBA10450 > AV40. The sequence goes on along the minus strand of DASZJH010000120.1, from coordinate 563 downwards.
TCGTTCACGAAATCGTTTGAGAGCGCAGATGCGGTGGCGTTGATCAAGTGCCAGCGGAGGTAGGATTTCCAATCGTCAATCGATGTCGATGTAAACGCGGTGTTCATGGCTTTGAAGAAGTCGGGCTGATGCACGTCGATATCGCCTGGACTCGTTAGGCCGATTCCCTCGAAGTAATCGGCCCATTTCCAATCCGGCGTCAGTTTTTGCAAATCATCCGGCGTCATTTTGTTGTAATTCTTTTCCCGGTCGCGCAATTCCACCCGGGTACGGGATGCTTGCGCCAGCGAAGTCTCCAGCGCCATGATCTTCTTCGCCTCATCGGCCGCTTTTGCCTGGTCCTCGCCGAGCAACGTCAGCATTTGTGTCACATGCGCGACGTACTGGTCGCGAAGCTTTTTCGAGGCCTCGTCGTCCTTGGTGTAGTAATCGCGGTCCGGCATTCCAAGTCCGCCCTGAACCGCTTGCGCGATCTCCCGCGTGCTGTCCTTGTCGTCCTGGCTGGAGGCGAAATTGAAAAACGCGTTCACGCCGCTCATGTGCAGGTGCGCGATTTCTTTAAG
>DASZJH010000119.1:0-12328 GCA_035948375.1 Chthoniobacterales bacterium | reverse complement strand
CAACAGGAGCGTCAGCAGGACCGCGCTGGTGCAAGTGGCGAGCATTCCGAGAAAAACGCGGGCCGACCGAAACATGGCGGCCATGGTCAGCCCAAACAAAACGAACGCGGTCAGACTGAAGTAATAAAAATCGTGAGTGATACTGCGTTGAAGCATTTCCCTCACGTAAGGAGTCCCAGCGATATGAATTCGAAAATCTTTCGTGTCCGACTCGTGCACAATCCGTTCGAGGCGCCGGACAAGCGGTCCAGTGTCTCCGCCACCCGTGAACAGAATGAGATTGGTCGACTTGCGATCTTTCGCGATCAGCAACCGGCTCCAGAACGGACTTTCAATTGCGTCTTGAAAATTCTTCGGGCCACTAGCCAGGCTTTTCACCGAAGTGACCCCGTCAATCGCGTCGACTTCCCGACTAAGTCTCGAAATTCGCTCGAAATATCGCGGCGCGGAAATGTCGCTCGATGAAACGGCCAGAATCAGCTGCGGTTGCGACGGAAAATGCTGCTCAATCTTCTTCTCTTGTCCGAAGGCGGGATCCTGAGTGGAAAAGAAGAAATTCTCTTCCACCGCCGGCTTCAGATCAACAAACCCCGCGACCAGGACAAACAACGTCGCCGCGACCGCGAGCATCTCCCAATGCGCGTCTCCTTCGATGAATTTCCGGACAAAGTTTGGGTTCTTCACTTTCGCGGCCAACGACTCCACAATTGTATCGACGCTCGCTGCCGGTCCTCGGGCAACGTTGCCGAAATCAAGCTAAAGAATTTCTACCGGACACTTCGGCAACGCCTGCATAAACGCCCGACCATAGGGCTTGGTCACGATCCGGTTGTCCAGGATCACCACGATGCCGCGGTCGGTTTTCGTGCGGATCAAACGACCGACGCCTTGTCGAAATTTCAAGATCGCTTCCGGCAATGAGAACTCGGTGAATGCATCGCCACCGCGTTCTTGAACTAGTTCGAGTTTGGCTTCGATCAGCGGCGTATCCGGAACTGCGAACGGCAATCGCGTGATGATCACGTTGGAAAGCGCTTCGCCGGGAACATCGACACCGCTCCAAAAACTGTCTGTGCCGAACAACACACTGCGCGGCGTGGATTTGAATTGCTCGAGAAGTTTCGTCCGCGGCGCTCCGCCACCTTGAACGAGCAGGTTCATCCCCTGCTCCACAAAAGATTTCTGCATTTCACCGGCGACTTGTTGCATGTCGCGATAGCTCGTGAACAAAACAAACGCGGCTCCGTCGGTCTGCTTAACGAAATGCGCGATCCAGCGCTCGAGTTCCTTGTGATAACCGGCGTCGCGCGGGTCGGGCATTTTTTGCACGACGAATATTTTCATCTGCTTTTGAAAATCGAACGGGCTGCCGAGCTGCAACGGCTGGGCTTCAGTGGCGCCGATCCGCTCGCGAAAATACGCAAGGTCAGCACGACCGACCGCGAGCGTGGCGCTGGTCATCACGCAACAGCAGTTGTCCCGGAAAATCATTCGCCGCAGAACTGGCGCGAGATCGATCGGCGCGGCATTGAGAGAGAGAAATTGCGCCGTCTTGCCGGTGCGCTCGACCCAGTAAACGTGTTGAGGCGCGGCTTGCTCTAGGAAAATCGCGATGCCCTCCCGCGCATCGCGAATCCGGCGGGCAAACTCCTGCAGCTCAGCTTTAATGATCTCGTCGTCGGTGCGTTTCACGACTTCCGTAATGCGCGCCTGGAGCGCGACCAGCCGACCGGTGATCGTGTCCGGAACAAGATCGACATCGCGCACCCGGAACTCGCGGCCCTTGCGAAAATCCGACTTTGATTCGACGGCGTCGAAGAATTTCTCGACGTCGTCGATCAATTCTGCGGCAAGTCGAACACCTTCGGCGTCACGCATTACCGTGAAAAGACCTTTGCGCGTGCGCACGTTGTAAAGGCGCTGGATCGTCGATCTTAGTCCGTATTGGGAAACACCGATGCCGATCTGCTTGGATGCGACTTGCTCGACGGTGTGGGCTTCATCGAAAATTATGAAGTCGTCCGGAAACAGATAACCGCTTTCGCGTTCTGCTTGTTCGTCCGGACTGCCGAGCAACATGAATAGCAGCGTGTGATTGAGCACGATCACATCCGCGGCGAGCAATCGCTTCCGGGCCTGTTGATAAAAGCAACGCGGGTTTTGGCCGCAGGTTTTCTGGGTGCAGATGTGCGCTTCGCTGCAAACCTGCGCCCAAACTTTCGGATCGGGTTCGATCGACAAGTCGCTTAACGTGCCGTCGCGAGTCTTGCTCGCCCACTCGGCAATCCGCTGGAGCTCGTTCGTTTCCGGACCGGTAAACAATTCCTTCGAGCTTTGGAGAGCACGCTCAAGTCGTCGCGGACAGATATAATTCTGCCGGCCTTTCATCAGTGCAGCCTCAAACTCCACCGGCAGAACTTTTTTTAGGATCGGAATGTCTTTGTGAAGGAGTTGCTCTTGGAGATTGATGGTGTGGGTGGAAATGATCGCTTTCTTGTGCTGTTCGAGTGCGAACAAGACCGCCGGGACCAAATACGCGAGCGATTTGCCAACGCCAGTGCCGGCCTCGACCACCAGATGTCGATCTTCCTCCAGAGCCCGCGCTACCGCGACGGCCATTTCCTGTTGCTGTCGCCGAAACTCGAAGTTCTGCGCCTTGGAAAGCAGTCCGTTCTCGGAAAAGATAGTCCGAACTCGTTCGACAAATTCAGTTCCGAGGGAATCTTTCAACGCTATCATTAAGTCCGTTTAATCTACTCCGTGAGACTGCTCGACCGCTACGTCATTCGCAATTTTTTGCAGGCCTACATCTACTGCATCGCCGGGTTTCTCTCCATCTGGCTCATCTTCGACATCAGCGACAATATCTCGACCTTCATCGACGAACATTTCGGGTTCATGCTGACGGTGCGCTATTACCTGACGCAGGTTCCCGAAGTTTTCATCATTTTACTGCCAGTGGCGCTCTTGCTGGCGCTGCTTTTCGCGCTCGGGCGAATGTCGCGCGCGAACGAGATTGTCTCGATGCTCACGGCCGGAGTGAGTATCCCGCGGGTGCTAGCGCCGCTGATCGGAATGGGATTGGTCACCGTCGGCGCAAGTTTGGCGCTCAATTATTCGCTCGCGCCGCATGCTGAGCTGGCCAAGAAAAACTTCATCGCGACGGCGCGTTCGCGTCAGCTCACCGTCCAGGGCCAGATTTTCCGGAACCGCACGGATTTGAGGACGTGGTTCATCCAGAGTTTCCGGCCGGGCCACGACGTCTTCAATAATGTGCAAGTGCTGCAACAGGACGCGCACGACAACATTGTCGAAAACTATCTCGCTGCGCGCGCGACTTATCATCCCGCAGAGAAGACGTGGGAACTGGAGAACGCAAAGGTCGTAAAATACGACGTCGCGGGAAATATTGCCGAAGAGAAAGTTTATCCCTCGCTGAAAATCGAGCATTGGACCGAAACGCCGTTTCGGCTCGGCAGCGCAAACGAGCGCGCCGAGTACCTGAGCTTTCCAGAGCTGCGCGAGTATCTTCACTTCAACTCCGATTTCCCGATTGCACTCCTCGCACCGTTCCGCACGCACTTGCAATATCGGATCGCGTTGCCGTGGACCTGTCTGGTGGTGGTTTGCATTGCCGCGCCGCTCGGGATCGGTTATTCGCGCCGCGGCGTGTTGGCCAGCGTCGCCAGCGCGGTCATGCTCGTATTTTCGATGAATTTTCTCACACACCTTTTTCTCGCGCTTGGGGAAGGCGACCGAATCTCGCCAATATTGGCGGCGTGGACACCGAACCTGATCTTCACGATCATCGGGCTTTATCTGCTTTATCTGCGCGCGACCAATCGTGAAGCGCCGCGCTTTCAACTCGCCGGAGTGCGGCGTATATTCGCGAGATGAATCCGCTGCCTAACGATTGGGCGATCAAAGAGCGCGCCGACGCGTGCGCCACGACCCAGCGGCCATTCGAAGCCGGCGAATATTTCTACACCCTACTCTTTCGTGAGACGGATGGGTTTCGTCGTGAAGACCTAAGCGAGGAAGCGTGGAAAAACCGGAACGAAAACATCCAGCCGTTCTCGTTTTGGAAAACGCGCTATGAACCGCTGCCGGATAACCCGGAGCCGCTGGCCAAAGAAAACGCCGAGCAACTTTTCCGGCGGCTGATCGCTTCGGAAAAACCGCCGGCCAACGCCTGTTACGTTTTGGCAGCGATGCTCGAGCGGAAACGCGTCCTCAAGCAAATCAAGACCGATAACGCGGAGAAGGGTCGGCTCTTAGTATATGAGCATGCCGCGATCGGCGACGTGTTCATCGTGCCAGACCCCGGTCTGCGCCTCGACGAACTGGAGCATGTGCAGAACGAAGTCGCGCAACTGCTGAAAAGCGCCGCGTAAGGTGCAGGTACGAGGTCCGAGTCGGACTGGCGTGCGCCAGCACTGACCGGCCTTTAACAGAAGCGATTTTGTGAGAAGATAGTCCCCCGAATATGCCGCTTCCCTGGTTCCAAAATCAGTTTCCGCTTTTTCTCGCCCCGATGGCCGGCGTGTCGGACAAAATTTTCCGGCAGCTTTGCAAAGAATATGGCGCCGACGTGCTGACCACGGAGTTCGTCTCGGCGGAAGGAATTTTCCGACGTAACGAACGCACCCGCGAATATCTCGACTTCGATGAAATCGAGCGGCCGATTGGAGTTCAACTTTTCGGCGGCGACGCGGCGCACATGGCGGAAGCGGCGAAACAAGTTGTGGACTGGGTGCGACCGGACTTTGTCGATCTAAACTTCGGTTGTCCGGTCAACAAGGTCGTCTGCAAAAACGGTGGATCAGCATTGCTCAAAGATTGTCCGACGCTCGCGAATGTCGCGGGCGCCGTGGTAAAAGCGATTTCGCCTGTCCCAACGACGGCCAAGATCCGGATCGGTTGGGACGCCGATTCGGTGAATGCAGTTCGCGTGGCAAAAATTTTGGGCGATTGCGGGATCTTGGCGCTGACGGTTCACGGACGCACACGAGCTCAAGGTTATTCCGGCGCCGCGGATTGGAACGTGATCGGCGAAGTCGCGGCCGCAGTTTCGATTCCGGTAGTCGGCAACGGCGATCTCGCGGGCGCGGCCGACGTAGCGAAGCGCCGAAGCGAAATCGGAATTGCGGGCGCGATGATTGGGCGGGCGGCGATGAGCGCGCCTTGGGTATTTCGCGACACAAAAGCGTACTTGGCGAGCGCAAAGGTTTTCGATCCACCTACGCTTGAAGAACGCTGGAGATTAATCTTGCGCCACTGCGATCTCATCGTGCGCGAATGGGGCGCTGAAGAACCGGCGATCCGTTCGATGCGCGCACGCTTGATGGCTTATTCGAAATCGATGCCGGCAGCAAAACGATTGCGCGAAAGGTTTTCCCAGGTTTCGACACTGGCGGATGTTGAAGCGATCTCCGAAGAAAATATCTCTCAGGAAAACAAGAACGTAGCAAACATTGAAACGTCAGCTCCTGTTCTCGTAACTTCCTGATTATAGAATGAGCAGCGAAACTCCAATTGCGAATTACAAGGTCGGCAACGAAAAGTTGATTCGCGTCACGGAGAGCGCCGCGAACAGATTGGCGTCGTTGCTGCAACAAAAAGGGAATCCGAATGGCGCGTTGCGTCTGGCGGTAGTCGGTGGCGGTTGCTCGGGATTGCAATACGCGATGGACTTGGTCGATGGACCAAAAGAGCGCGACATTCTCGTTCCGACCTCGAGCGTTCGCATCGTGGTCGATCCGAAAAGCGCGCTCTTCGTAAGCGGCTCAGTCCTCGATTACAGCGAGGACCTGCAAAAAGGCGGATTCAAAGTCACGAACCCTAATGCGGTCGCGCACTGTTCGTGCGGCGAAAGCTTTGCGGTGTGACTTCTGGTCCGCCTTTTCTGGTTTCTAATTGCTACTCCTATTTAAGGAGTCGGAGACGGCGAAGCCGATTCGCTCGGAGAAGGAGACGCTTCCGCCTTCTTCTTGGTCGTCTTCTTCGCGGCCGGTGAAGCTTCGGCCGAAGCTGAGGTCGACGTTTTCTTGGTGGTCGAACTCTTCTTCGTGGTCGACGCGCCGTGGGTGGTCGTTGAAGTCGAAGTAGGCGGTGCCTCCTCCTTCTTCTGGGCTTGGCAGCCGACGAACGCGGCAATCGTCACCGCGGTGATCAAAGCCAAAACGGATGTTTTCATAGGAGTTGGTTAAGCTGAATGAGCGCCGAGAATGTCGATCCTGAAGGTGCAGAGCAAGCATTAAATAGGGCCGATTCCGTCACATTTTTGTGCTTCATCCTTCTCCTCTAATCCGTCATCCTTTCGGCATGAGCACTCGCATTCTTATAGCTGGAATTGTCGGCGGTATTGTCATGTTCTTCTGGAACTTCGTCGCGCACGAGCTTCTGCCACTCGGTGAAATGGGCGTCAAGGTAATGCCCAACGAGGACACGGTAACAAGCGCACTCCAAACCAGCCTCGGCGACACCCCCGGTTTCTATTTCTTCCCAAGCGGCGGTTTGACCCCGGACGCGACCGCAGAGCAAAAAAAGGAGGCCATGAAAAAGATGGAAGAACAAATGGCCGCGGGCGCTGCTGGCGTCCTGATTTACCGTCCGAAGCGCATCTTCAACTTTCCCAAACGGCTGATCGAGCAGTTTGCGACTGACCTTGCCGAAGCGCTCCTGGCTGTTTTCCTTCTCGCCCAAACGCGTATTAGCGGCTTTGGCGGCAAAGTCGGCTTTGTTTTGACGGCTGGGATCCTCGCAGCCATCACCACCAACGTTCCTTACGCCAACTGGTACGGTTTTCCCAAGGATTTCACGATGGGCCAAATGATTACTCAGATCCTCGGCTTTCTGCTGGTGGGAATCGTTGCCGCCATCGCGCTTGGAAAACGAACTGCTCAGACAACCTGATCGTTCCGTTTTCGCTCGCTCTCGTACAGCATTTGTTTCGCTCCGGGCCGCTCTTCAATGAGCTCGGTTGCCGGAACGGTGTGAAACGAAACCACGACCCACTCCGCGCCTGCGGGAATTACCGGGCGGTGCCAGACATTTCTTGGAATTGAGATCCAACGGCGTTCCAACGGTGCGTTTGGGTCGCTTACCAAGACGTGCGAGTGCCACGCAATCTCAGATTCGGATTCGATGTCGTTTGTCGTTCCCCGGGCGTCGATCTTCATGTCGCCTGTTCCGGCGAAGGTCATCATCCGCTGATGACTATTCGGATGGCGTTCTGCTCCGGTGTCAGTGCCGGCCCGCAGGACGAAGAGCCAGCCCGATTGGATCTTCCGTGGCAACTCGGAGCCGAACGTGGCCAGAGGAATGGGCTCCCACGTCATTAAAGCGTCCGGTTTTCGCGCAAGTTCGGCGCGAACGCGTTCCAGGATCGGCTCGATCTGCGCGCGGACTTTTTCCGAGCGCACAATTTCATCCAGGGTCTCTAGAATTGATCGCTCCTCTTTTGTCATAGTGATTTCTGCCTATCGTTCCTAACTCGGGAAAATGAAAGACGCCTTTACGCAATTCGAACACGAAGGCTGGGAGCGCGTCGCGGACAAATACGATTCGACGTGGTCGAGCTCCACGCGCCAATTTATTGAGCCATTGCTCGATGCGGCCAATGTGTCGGCGAAGATGTCGATCCTCGATGTCGGGTGCGGCCCCGGTTACGTTTCGGGCGCTGTTGTTGAGCGGGGCGCAACTCCGATTGGTCTGGATTTTTCAAAAGAGATGATCGCGATCGCGAAGCGAATGTTTCCGCGGATTGATTTCCGTGAAGGCGACGCGCAAAATCTTCCGTTCGCCGATGCGAGCTTCGGGCGAGTGGTTGCAAACTTTTCGTTACTTCACCTCTCCGAGCCCGAACGGGCCATGGCCGAGGGCGCGCGCGTCCTCAAGCCTGGCGGGCGATTCGCGTTCACAACGTGGGCAAAAGTTTCGGAGAATCCGTTTGTGAAACTGGTGGACGACGCGATCCAGGCCCACGGCAATCTCGATGTCGATCTTCCGTCGGGTCCCCCGTTCTACCTCTTTGGAAACGAAGCAGGATTCCGAAACGCGGTCGAACGCGCGGGATTTGATGGATCAACGATGAGTTTCAAAGTTCACCGGATTGAATGGCACGTGCCAACCGCACAATTTGTGTTCGATGCGGAACGCAACGCTGGCGTGCGCACCGCAGGATTGCTGGCCCGGCAGACACCCGAGGCGCTTCGCACAATCCGGTCGGCGATCGAGAAATCCGTGCAGCGCTACGCCAAAGGCGATGGATTCGCGATTCCAAAAGGCGCTTACATTGTGGCGGCGTCGAAGAAATGAGCGCGCTGTGAAGATTCACGTATTGGACACACGCCAGCTCGGGCACGCCGGCATCGTGGCCGCAACCGCGCTCGAAACCGATGACGGCATCGCCTTGTTCGATACGGGACCGGAATCGACTTTCGAGAACGTGGTTGCCGATCTTCGGAAAGCTGGCTTTGAGGCGAACGACATCCGCCACGTTTTTTTGAGTCACATTCATTTTGACCACGCTGGAGCGGCCTGGCGATTCGCGGGTCCGAGCCGGACTGGCGGTTCAGGGTCGACGGTTTATGTGCATCCGCGCGGCGCGCCACACCTGATCGATCCATCGAAGTTGATTGAATCGGCCACCCGAATTTTTGGCGACGACATGGACCGACTCTGGGGAAAAATTGCGCCGGTGCCGGCGGCGCGCGTGAAGATTCTGAAAGATAACGATGTCGTCCGCGTGCCGCCATTTGAAATTCGCGCAATCGCCACTCCGGGTCACGCCAGCCATCATCATGTTTATCATTGGGACGATAACATTTTCGGCGGTGACATCGCCGGGGTGCGCATCGGCAACGGGCCGCCGATTCCGCCGTTCGTGCCGCCGGAGCTGCACGTCGAATCATGGTTGGAATCGATCCGCAAGATTCGGGCGTTGAATCCAAGGAACCTTTATCTCCCTCATTTTGGAAAAGTGAACACACACGTTCCCGATCATCTCGACGCGCTCGAAGAACGAGTGAGCTGTTGGGCCGAATGGCTTCGCGATAAAATGCGCGAACGTTTGAGCGAAGAAGAATTGCGGTCTGAATTCACGGAATACGAACACGCTGACTTACGTGCCTGGGGTGCCAGCGAACAGGATGTCGCCGGCTACGAAGCGGCGGACCCCAGTTATATGGCGGTAGGCGCGGCGATTCGTTACTGGAAAAAATTCCATCCCGACGCGTTGACCGCTGTAACGTGACGCCTTACGTCAGGTCTGGGACGAAATTCTTCGCCAATGTCGCGCTGCTGCGCACAGCTTGTGCTTTTACTCCCGTTAGAAAGTTCCCACTGGCCGTGGTCGATCAGGAAATATTCGAACAACTACTTCCCCTTGCCTATCAATGGGCGAGGATGCAGGAGGAGTTTGCCCTCGCCCGGGGCGTGCCGCTTGGGCCGCGACACACTGCCGATGCCCGGCAGGCCGGAGTTGAGGAAATTTCACGCATTCGCGTGTTGGTGGTCGACCGCATTCCGTTGCCGGAGAATGAAGAACTGGCTCTGGCCGCGCGGCGCATGGGGATCATCAGCGAAGACACACGGTGCATCGGGTTCGGCTACGCCTTAATTATTCGGGCCGACGCTTGGAACGACCGCGAATTGATTTTGCATAATCTGATTCACATCGCGCAGTGCGAGCGCGCCGGCGGACTGGAACAATGGGTGCGTCATTATCTGACCGATCGGACCCACTGTCCGAATTTCACCATTGGGCCGCTTGAAGAAGAAGCGCGTGGATTGGCCCGCGCAATTTGTTCTGCAAGCGCCGCGGCCTGACCCACGCCACGGCTGTTTAAGGCACGAGTAAAAAGGATGGATTTAAGAACTCATTGCTTTTTACTTCTTAGTTCATGTTTACCGCGGTGGTCACAGGAACCCACATTACCGTTTGGGTAATCTCGGCGCTCATCGCCGTCGGGATTGGCTGCAGTAAGTACTCCAAATACAAAAGCCGCGAGAAAATGGTGCGTGATTTAGCGGCCATGGATCCGGAGCAACGCGAAAAGCTTCTGGGCCGATTGCAGCCGAAACTACAAATGGAGATCCGCGAGGAGCTGATGAAGCGGTTCCGGACGAAAACCGATCTGTAACGTTGCACTCACCCGTTTTTGAAATGCCGGTGAAAGTTCAACCGGCCGACATCGACGAGCAAAATCATGTCAACAACACTGTTTACCTGCGCTGGGTGCAGGACGTAGCGACCGCGCATTGGAAGTCACTGGCCAGCGCGGAAGCACAGAGCGCGATCGGCTGGGTCGTGCTTCGGCACGAAATCGATTACAGAACTCCGGCATGCCTTGACGATGAACTGATTTTGCGAACCTGGGTCGGCGGGGCATCTCGCCTCAAATTTGAACGCTTCACCGAAATCCGTCGCGAGATCGACAACGAAGTTCTCTCTCAAGCGCGCACTTTGTGGGTGCCGATCGATGTTCGGACCGGAAAACCAACGCGCGTCTCCGCAGACGTGCGCGCTCGGTTCTCAACCTAGGCGGCCAAAGACTTCCACTCGTCGGCCGTGAGTTTCAGTTTCGCCGCAGCGCAGTTGTCTTCCAAATGTTGAAGATTTTGCGTACCGGGGATCGGCAGCATCACTGGCGAGCGTTGTAGCAGCCATGCTAGCGCCACGCGGTAAACATCCGCGTTGTGAGCTTTCGCAACCGATTCCGCCGCGCTGCCGCTCAACCCGCGATTTCCGCCAACCGGCGCCCACGGCAGAAATCCAAGATTATTTTTTTCACAATAATCGAGCGCGCTTTCCCATTTCCGGTCGTCAAAGTTGTAGCGGTTCTGAATGCTGACGATCGAAACCACCTTCTTAGCGCGTTCGATTTCTTCCGATGAAACTTCCGACAAACCAATATGCCGGATCTTCCCGGCTTGTTGCGCCCCCTTCAGAGCGCCTAACGAATCTTCCGCCGGCACTTTCGGATCGATTCGATGCAGTTGATACAAATCGATTCGGTCGAGCTTCAACCGCTTCAGGCTCTTGTCGACGCACGCTTTCAAATAATCGGGACGACCGTTCGGTTCCCACGCGCCGGGTCCTGGCCGCGTCAGACCGCCCTTGGTCGCAATCACCAGCCCTTTCGGATAGGGATGCAACGCCTCGGCGATGAGTAGCTCGCTCGTTTCGGGACCGTAGGCGTCGGCGGTGTCGATCAAGTTGACGCCGAGGTCGACCGCACGTTTCAAAACGTTGACCGCGTTAGCGCGGTCCGACGGCCATCCCCAAATGCCTTCCCCAGTGATCCGCATCGCTCCGAAGCCAAGTCGATTCACTTCGAGATCGCCGCCGATCTTAAATGTCGCGTTTGTCGCCGAGCCGGGTGTCGATGTCGATCCCAGAACCGTGCGGCCAACAAGAATTGTCGCGCCGGTCGCCATACTCATTTCAACAAATTTTCGTCGAGTAATTAGATTGTTCATTGCCTGTTCCTTTCAGTTTGCGCAATTGTTACCTGCCGGTTGTCGTCGTCACTGAAGAATCCGCCGAGCGCAACGCTTCGCCGGCGTCGCGTTTACCGGTTCTGGAGAGATCCTCGCCAGTGTAGGTTTTTGCAGCTGGATTCGCGTTCGCCGAAGCAGCACTCGATTGATTGTTGGCGCAACTGCTGCAACTCATTGATGCCAGCGTAGTAATGGCCGCCATTACAAAATAGCGACGCATCTTCATATTGATTTCATCGCCCCATCCCCATTCTCGCGCAAGCTTAGCCTTTCCAGTTTGTCTGGCCCGAACAGTGCTGCCTTATCATCGAAGCGATGGAGCGCGTTTACAAGATTCTGGCCGTGGACAACGAGCCGTCGGTTACCACCTCACTTCGATTTGTGTTTGACGGACCGCGCTACGAGATCACCTGTGTCGGCAGCGGCGCGGACGCGCTGGAGCGTCTCGGCGCCAACTCGGAGCGGTTCGACGTCATCATTGTCGATCAAAAGATGCCGAACCTGACTGGAACGGAACTAGTTCGGGAAATCCGGAACCGGAACGTGGGTGGCAAGATCATTGTCGTCTCGGCAAATCTTTCGGCCGACGTTTGCGAAGACTATCGGCGAATGGAAGTTAGCCTGATCCTGCCAAAGCCGTTCGATATCCAGCAACTGCGCTCTGCCGTCGAACAATTGGCGAGCTGACCAACAGCTATCGCCGCACGTCGCCGACGCGTGTGGTCGGCATGTAGTAATTGCTTGGTGCAAGAACGAGACGATCCGAATCCCACGTCGCGGTGAAAATATAAACCTGACCGGCTTTCACGATGAGCCGCATCGA
>DASZJH010000118.1:0-9440 GCA_035948375.1 Chthoniobacterales bacterium | reverse complement strand
CGTAGAGTGCGAAACCGATCTGACCCCTGATCGCTGATCGCTGGCTTCTGGATTTACCGCGTCGCATAGTTTGTTAGCTCACCGTGACCCGTCAGCGGGGAATAATTTGACGTCCACGTGCCGGCTCTTCCCTCAAAGCGTACAATCGCCGGTTCGCACGTTCCGGTCGGCCAGAAAATCCATTGGCCGGGCCGCTTGGATGAAAGCGCCGCAGGGAGACTAAGCGTAAGGACCGTTCCGCCCTTGAGCTCAAAAGACGCGATTGCTTTTCGGTCCTCATCTTTGGCGAACGCCTCCGGTTGCAGAAATACGTTTTTGTCGGTCCAGACAATCAGATAAGCGCGGTGGTCCGCAACGCTGCGTTCCTGCGCCTCGCGAACCAACTTATTAAACTCATCGAGTGACGCGCGCAGCCGCCTGTCCGCCAGCACGCCCTCCAAACTTGGCACCGCCATCAAAAGCAACGTCGCCATGATCGCGACAGCAATGATGATTTCAACCAGGGTGAACGCCCGAGACCGGTGCACCGGCGAAGTTACGCTCGCTGCGCGAAATCACAACACGCACGAGCGGGGGCGGCGCGGGTAGGCGGTAACGCAGCTGGGGGTAGCTGGCACGGGCGCACGTGCGCGAGTGACCAAGACAGGCGCGCCTGACGCAGCTCGGCCCGGCGCAGCGTCCTGAATTGGCTTGCATCGCGTGCGAGTGGGGCGATGCTTTGCTCAGAGTATGACTCTTCTCGCGAGCTTCATGAATCTGGGCGGCCCGGACTTGCTGGTCATCTTGGTGATCATTCTCGTCCTTTTCGGTGCGAAGAAGTTACCGGAGCTGGCGCGGGGCCTTGGCCAGGCGATCAAGGAATTCCAAAAAGCGAAGGACGAATTTAGCGACGAACTCCACAAGGCTGGACAAAGCGATACCGCGGCAAAGAGCAACGCCCCGCAGTCGACGGTTCCGCAAAATCCTCCGGCCACCGCCCAACCGGATCCCAACCAGACGATCAATCCCGGCAAACAAGCCGATAAGGTCTAAGTCCTCGGCGGTTTGACGCGCGCCCCGTCATGCGACAGAATCGGGCGCCTTAACTATGTCGGATGCAGACCTGCGACCGCGCATCAAGGAAATGCTGGTCAAGAATTTGATGCTTCAGGTCACCCCTGATCAAATCGGTGACGACCTCCCACTTTTCGGGCCGAATGGCCTCGGATTGGACTCGATTGACGCCCTGGAGCTGGTGGTCAGCATGGAAAGAACCTTCGGGGTGGGCGTGCCCAACTCGGAGGTGGCCGGGAGGGCCCTTCGGACGGTTAATACAATCCATGATTATATTCTCGAAAAACGCGCAGGAAGTGTTCAAACTGACGGAAAGATCGACCATTCCGTGTGAATTTACTTCATCTTGAAAGCAGCGGCAGTTGGGGTGGACAGGAGTATCGCACCTGTCTCGAAATCAATTGGCTGAACGCCAACGGCCATCGCGCCTGGCTTATCTGCGACCCGACCAGCGAAGTTCTCATCAAAGCACGCGAGCTCGGGACGCCGGTGGTGCCGATGTTGCTCAAGCATCGAATCAATCCCGTTGTTTCATTTCGCATCTGGCTCTTTTGCCGGCGCAATCGCGTCGACCTCATCAAAAGCTACAGTTCTAAAGATCATTGGCTCTGTTTGCCGCTTTTTCTGTGCGGTTGGCCAGTGACCCGCGCCCGTTGCATTACCGATCCGCTCGGAAAGAAACAGCGCGCCTTCATTTACCGGCATGGTTGCGCGAAAATTGTCGCCGACGCCCAAGTCATTAAGAACGAATTCATCGAACAATATGGGATCGCGCCCGAAAAAATTGAAGTCATCGGATCGGCGGTCGATCTCGATAAATTTTCTCCGAATCGCGACCGGATGAAATTTCGACGCGAGGTCGGTCTTTCCGACGACACGCCCATCATCGCCAACATTGGGATGATTCGTCCCGACAAAGGCCAGTTCAATCTGGTCGAGGCTGCGCGGATCGTTCTTCATCAACGTCCCGACGCGCGTTTTGTGTTCGTCGGCGAAGCCACCGGCGGTCGCAGCCGGGAAAAATGGGTGCGCAAAGCAATCGATCGCGCCGGATTGAACGGCAACGTTTTGATGATGGGGTATCGCTGGGACATTCCAGACATTCTGGCGGCCGCGAACATGGTGGTGATCGCGTCGCGCCACACTGAAGCGTCGCCAATTGTTTTGCGCGAAGCGTTCGCCACCGGCCGGCCGATCGTCGCCACTCGCGTTGGCGATGTTCCCGAAATCATCGTCCACGGCGAAAACGGTCTCATCGTTCAACCCAACGACAGCAACGCGCTCGCCACGGCCATTTTGCTTTTCCTTTCCGATCCCAACCTTGCCGAACGTTGCGCTGCCAATGGCCTTCGTTACGCTCGGGAACATTTCTGCTTCGACCGGATGATGCGCGCCAAGCTCGATGTCGATCTTGCGCTGGTCGAAGCGAGCAGAAAACATCGCATTCCATCCAGCGAGCGCGCCGTACCGGCGGATCTCGCGCCAATCGCAAATCCCGAACCGATCCTACGCGACTGAGGCGAGGTTGATTGCGTCAATCAATTGGCGGAACCGGCCGAAGTTGTCCCGATACGGCGTCAAGATTAGTCGCGGCAGACTCCAGATCTCGGGCTCATTTTTTTCCGGCCGCAGCGCGCTTCCCTGAACGATTTCGCCTTCGCGGATCAAATCGGCGAAATTCTTGTTGAGTTGCGCCACAGCCTCGCTCGCCAATCGCCGGCAAATTCGAATCACCAGCTGTTCGCCGACCCATCGAGTCGAGTGGTAAATTTTGTAGAATTGCAGGATCTCCAGCACCGCTTCATCGACATCGCGCGCGATCTTGAAGAAAGAAAAATCCTCGGATGAGACCAGGCCGAGCTTGAACAGATATTCGGTTAGGAATTTCATCCACGTCTGCCAGTAATTCCCATTTGGTCGGTCCAGCATCACCACCGGAATGATCCGCGCCTTGCCGGTCTGCATCAGCGTGAGCACTTCGAACGTCTCGTCCATTGTCCCAAAGCCGCCCGGAAAGAGCGCGAAGGCGTGCGATTCTTTCACGAAATTGAGTTTGCGGTCGAAAAAGTAATTGAAGTTGATCAGCTTTGCGTCGCCTTCGATGATTTCGTTGGCCTGCTGCTCAAACGGCAAACGGATGTTCAATCCGAAGCTGCGATCTCTTCCCGCTCCGCGCTGGGCCGCCCCCATGATCCCCTCCCCGCCGCCGGTGATGGTCATGTAATCGTGCGTTCCCATTTTGTGGGCGAATTCTTCTGCTACTTTTGACTCGGGCGCCTCGGGCGGAATGCGGGCCGAGCCGAACACCACCACTTTTCGAAAGCGCGCGTAGGGCGCGAAAACTTTCGCGGCATAACGCATCTCTTTGAGTGAGCGGTTCATGAGTTTCAAATCCGCGACGCTCATTTCGTCACGCGCCATTTTCAGCGCGGTCACGATCATCTCCTCAATCAACTCCGGCGTTCTTGTTGCGCCCCAATCGCGAACCAGCTCCCGCACGCGTTCATCGAATGGAGGCTCGAGACTCCATTGTCGCCGCACCGGCTGGTCCTGAATTGTCCCGGTGAAATCTTCCACCCCGCACTCTAGAGGCAGCTAGACCGCAATCAAATCAGCAAGGATTTCGCGCATGTGACGAATCGGCAACGAATAATGACCTTCGTCGTCAACAAGACGAGTCACGCAATTTGGCAAACGCGCGGTCACTTGTTCCGCCACCCGAAACGAAAAGGCCCGGTCCTGCTTACCGTGCCAAAGCCGCACCGGAAGATCGACATCTTCCAAGCGAAAGCCCCACGGCTGTGCGTAAATCTGAGCGTCGGCAATTACGCCATCGGACGAACCAAGCCAGGCCATGCGTTGGCTTTCGAATAAGACCTCGAACGCCGCATTGTCGCGGAGCGCCTCGGCGTCAGCCGAGGGCAGCATCCGTAAAATCTTGTGGGCGGACTTAACGAAACCGCGTAGAGAAATCAGAGGCCGCGCCGCGAAAAAAAGCGCACGTAACAGTTTCGGCTGATGTCGCCCGAACCAGATCATCCACCGATACAATGGAAGCAAACCGCTGTGATCACTTAAATCCGCGATCGGCACAGCGCCGCTCACAATCGCAACTGCGCGCACGCGGTCGGGGATTTTCCACGCGGTGGCAAATGCGTAGGGTGCACCGCCGGAAATCGCCAGAATTCGAAATTCATTAACGCCCAAATGACTTGCCAACTGCTCAGCGGTTTCAGGCCAATCGAGCAATTTCCGGTTTGGTTGAAACGTCGAATCGCGAATCCCCGGCCGATCAGGAGAAATAATTCGCACATTGAGTTCCCGTGCGGCTGCGTCCACAAGTTTGCCCATTGTGCCCGAACTCGGCCAGCCATGAAAAAACAAAACCGGAGTTCCGCCAGCGTTGCCGTATTCGACATAAGCAAGCCTTCCGCCTGTTTTCAGCGCGAGCACTTTGGATTCGTCCCTCACGCTCCCATTATTTTCCGAATCACGATCCAAGGAAAATCCTCTTTGCCGCTTGCGATTCGCGCTGTAACTTTTTGCACGTAGTAACGCGGCGGCTTTCGAAATTTAAAGTAGATGAACCAACGAGACGAAACCAACGGCGGCAAGATTGAATTCCACGGAAACGGAATGGGCGTCCCCTCGCCCGACGATATCGAGCGCCGCGCCCGCGAGATTGCGTTGATCGATGAGCGTGAAGCTGATGAATTCACGGATACTGACTGGAACCAGGCTCGCCGTGAGTTGTTGGGCGAAAACGACACCAGGCCGCCGGAAGAGGACGCTAAGAACATCAAACTTGAAGAGGAATGGGAAGTGACACCGGACGACCGCGGCCATCGAGTTCCGCGACCAGGAATTGAGGAGGACGAAAAAAGCCTCGGCGAATCCCTGGTCAGCGATGGGCGCGAAGAAGCCGCCCGCGACCAAATGCTCGAAGCGCGCCGGGAAGAACTTCAACAGGAGGGCGGAATCACTTGAGTCCAACGGCGGTCGCAACGGTCGATAGAACTGCGACCGCTCGAAAGCGTTCGCAGGGGGAATCGTCTCCGGCTGAAAAACTGCTCGCCCGGTTTCACGCAGTCCGAGATTTCAGCGCCAAGTTGGCGGAAAATCTCGCTCCTGAAGACTGCGTCGTGCAATCGATGCCGGAAGTCAGCCCAACCAAATGGCATCTCGCCCATACCACCTGGTTTTTTGAAACATTTATTTTGAAAAAATGGGTGGCCGGTTATCGCGATGCCGTTCCGGAATACGCGTATCTCTTTAACTCTTATTACAACGCCGCCGGCGCCATGCATCGTCGCGATCTACGCGGCCTGATTTCGCGGCCGACGGTTGATGAAACCAAAAAATTCAGAGCATCAGTTAACTCGGACATTGACGAACTGATCACGGGCGCCGACGAAAAGCTGTTTCGCGATATCGAGCCAATCCTAACGCTCGGCATTCACCATGAGCAACAACACCAGGAGTTACTGATCACCGACATCAAACACGTCTTCGCTCAGAACCCGCTCTATCCAGTCTTTTCGCCCCGAAAAATCCAAAACAACAAGATCGGCATCGTACCGGCGAAGTTTGTGGAGTTTGATGAAGCCACGATCGAAATCGGTCACCATGGAAACGGTTTTTGGTACGATAATGAAGGACCACGGCATCGCGCGTTGGTTTTGCCGTTCGCGCTGGCGGACCGGCTTGTCACGAACGGCGAATACCTCCAGTTCATGGCCGACAACGGTTACTCGCGGTCGGACTTTTGGCTTTCACTGGGCTGGACAACGATAAACGAGCAGAACTGGCGCGCGCCGCTTTACTGGATCGAGCGCGACGGCGAATGGTGGAATTTCACGTTGTCGGGTCTGCGCAAGGTCGACCCGACCGAGCCGGTCACGCATCTGAGTTATTTCGAAGCCGATGCCTATGCGAACTGGGCCGGCGCGCGGTTGCCTACCGAGTTCGAATGGGAACGGGCTGCCGCAAAGATCGACATCGAAGGAAATTTTGTCGAGACCGAGCGGTTTCATCCGGCGATTTTGGATCAGCGGCCGCGAAATGGAGAATTGGCCCAAATGTTTGGCGACGTCTGGGAATGGACCCGTAGCTCGTATTCGCCTTATCCCGGTTATCGCGCGGAACCGGGCGCTCTCGGCGAATACAACGGCAAGTTCATGTGCAACCAATACGTGTTACGCGGCGGGTCCTGCGCGACCTCGCGCACTCACATTCGCAAAACCTATCGAAATTTCTTTCAACCCGATAAACGGTGGCAATTCACCGGGATCCGTTTGGCTCGCGATCTCTCGTGAAGGAGAAAATCATTTCTGCGGTTGAAGCCGCTGCGAAAGAAACCTTTCGCCAGGAAGTCTTGCGAAACCTCTCGAAATCGCCGCGTGAATTGCCGTGCAAATTCTTTTACGATGAAGCCGGCGCGAAGCTGTTTAAGCAAATTTGCGAACTCCCCGAGTACTATATCACTCGCACAGAAATCGGAATTCTTCGTCTGTACGGCGCGGAAATGGCGAGAGCGCTTGGACCGCAGGTCGAATTGATCGGTCTCGGGACCGGCGCCGGGACCAAAACCCAAATCCTGCTCGAAGAATTAGACCGCCCCGCCGTTTATGTGCCGATCGACATCTCGAAGGGGCAATTAGAAAAATCTTCCGCCCGTTTTCGAAAAATGTTTCCCAATCTTCAGATCCTTCCGGTAGCTACGGATTACCTGGAGCCGTTTGAATTGCCCCTGCCCCGCCAGCTGTCGTCCCGCAGCGTTGTTTATTTCCCAGGATCGACCATCGGCAATTTCGATCCCGAGGTGGCAAGCGAGTTTCTTTCCCGATTGGTTGACCTGGTGGGCGAAGGCGGCGGTTTGCTCATCGGTGTCGACCTTCAAAAAGATCGACAAATTCTCGAGCGCGCCTACAACGACAGCGCCAGCGTAACCGCGCAATTCAACAAAAACCTGCTTGCGCGAATCAATCGGGAGCTCGGCGGCGATTTCGATTTAAAACACTGGCACCATCATGCCCTGTACAATCCGGCCGAAGGTCGCATTGAACTCTATCTGATCAGTGAAACGAACCAGACCGTGCGCATTGGTGCCGAGACTCTTCAATTTCGCGCCGGCGAACAGATTCTGACTGAATATTCCTACAAGCACACCATCGGCGGCTTCATCATGCTCGCGCGTCAGGCCGGCTTCGACTTCCGGCAGGTCTGGACGGACGAGGCGCGCTGGTTTGGCGTTTTCTATTTCACCGTGGCAAACTAGCCCGCGGTGAGCGCGCTCGTTCAACTGACTGGCGTCTCAAAGACATTCGGCGATGCCGCCGCCGTTCATTCGATCGATCTTTCAGTCGAGCGCGGCAAAACGACTGTGCTCATCGGTCCGAGCGGTTGTGGCAAATCGACGTTGTTGCGCTTGATCATCGGTCTGCTTCAACCAGACGAAGGAAAAATCGAATTCGATGGGACGTCGCTCAGCGCCGGCAACATCGATATCATTCGCCGCCGCGTTGGCTACGTGATCCAGGAGGGCGGCCTGTTCCCACATCTCACCGCGCGAGGAAACATTCTGCTTATGCCACGTCATCTTGGCAGTGACGAAAACGAAATGCTTTCTCGATTAGCGGAACTTTGCGCGCTCACGCGCTTTCCTGCAAATCTTCTCGGTCGATACCCGCTCGAACTTTCAGGCGGCCAGCGTCAACGGGTGAGCTTAATGCGGGCCCTGATGCTCTCGCCCGAATTGCTGTTGCTCGACGAGCCGCTCGGCGCGCTCGATCCACTGGGCCGCGTCGCCTTGCAGAAGGATTTGAAGGAAATCTTCGAGCGACTCAAGCAAACCGCGCTTTTGGTCACGCACGACCTGGCGGAAGCCGCTTATCTCGGCAATCAGATCGTGCTGATGAACCAAGGCCGAATCGTCCAGAAGGGGTCGATTGTCGATCTTCGGGAACAGCCCGCGAGCACTTTTGTTTCCGATTTCATCAACGCTCAGCGCGGATTGATGCTCACATGACGACGTTCCGCTTCCTCTCAATCTCTTACTGCGTTCTTGGTTTCCTGATTCAATCTCCTGCGCTGGCGACGGAGCCAACTGTTATCGGCTCAAAGAAGTTCACCGAGTCGTATGTGCTGGGCGAAATCGCCAAGCGGACGTTAACCGAAGCTGGAATTTCCGCCGATCATCGCCAAGGAATGGGCGGCACGATCATTCTTTGGCAGGCACTGCGCAGCGGACAAATCGACGTTTATCCCGAATACACCGGAACGATTGTTCAGGAGATTTTGAAACGAAGCAATCCGATGCCCACAGACCAGGTCGCGGATGAGCTGCGCAAAATTGGAATCGGCACGACCAAGCCACTTGGATTTAACAACACATACGCGCTCGTGATGCGACGTAATCGAGCGAGCGCCCTTGGCATTCGAACGATCAGCGATCTGCAAAAGCATCCGGAACTCAAGCTCGGATTCACCCACGAATTTCTGGATCGACAAGATGGCTGGTCACCGATGGCCGTAGCCTATCGGTTGAACTCACAAAACGTGGCCGGGATCGATCACGCGCTCGGTTACGACGCGCTCAGAAACGGTCAGATTGATGTGAAGGACGCCTACTCCACTGACGCAAAGATCGCTGATTACAATCTTGTCGTTCTCGAAGACGATCAGAAATTTTTCCCGCGCTATGATGCCGTGTTCTTGTATCGCCTCTCGCTGAATGACAAAGCGGTTGCGGTTTTGCGCGGACTCGAAGGAAGAATCGACGAGGCGACGATGACGCGACTTAACGCGGAAGCTGAACGGACAAAGGATTATGCGCGGGCCGCCAGTTTGTTTTTTGATTCGAGTGGAACATCGACACCATCGTTTGGTGAGAGCTTTGCGCACAAACTCTCACGCTGGACGTCGCGACACCTTGAGCTCGCCGGATTTTCGCTGCTGCTCTCAATCATTGTTGGCGTACCACTGGGGATTTGGGCGAGCCGTGGCGGTCCGATCGGTCACGTCATTCTTGGTTTTGCCAGCGTCGTGCAGACAATTCCATCACTTGCTCTCCTAGCGCTTCTCGTTCCTCTTCCCTTCTTTGGAATCAGCGTGCGGACTGCGATCAGTGCGCTGTTTCTTTACGGGCTGCTGCCGATCGTTCGCAATACCGCGACTGGTCTGCAGGACATTCCGCGCGGGTTGCGCGAATCCGCCATCGCGCTCGGGATCAGCTCGCGGGCGAGACTTTGGCAAATTTATTTGCCGATGGCTTCGCGCTCAATTCTCGCCGGCATCAAAACCAGCGCAGTGATCAATATCGGAACGGCGACTCTTGCCGCGTTGATTGGCGCCGGCGGTCTCGGCGAACCGATTTTGAGCGGCCTCAA
>DASZJH010000117.1:0-21253 GCA_035948375.1 Chthoniobacterales bacterium | reverse complement strand
AGGAATTGCGTCCCGATCTGGCCTCTTTGCGCACCGAGAGCCATGCGAATGCCGATCTCGCGCCGGCGTTGCGCGACCGCGTAACTCAAGACGCCGTACGTTCCGATGGCCGCGAGCAGCAATGCGACACCAGCGAAAATTCCTGCGAGTAACGCGGGCGAGCGTCGCGTGATCAAGCTGTCCGCGATGCGCGTGTCCATCGAGCGGATGTTATCGACTGCGAGTGCGGGATGCGCTGCGCGCACCAGGTTGCGCAGCGTCTCGGCGAACGCTTCCGGGCGCTGGCTTGTGCGTGTGACGATGAAAATACTCTCGCTGACGCGATAACGGTAAGGCAGGTAAACCGCGCCTTGCCCCTGCGCTTCGGTGAGCGCGGCTTGCTTCACTGCGCCGACGACGCCGACAACTGTAAACAGCTGCGCGTCGTCTTTTTCGTCACCGAGCGCGATCCTTTGGCCGAGCGCGCCGCCGTTCGGCCAGTAACGCCGGGCCAAATCTTCGTCCGCTACACAGACGCGTTCCGCGCGATGGGAATCGGCCGAGGTGAGGAAGCGTCCTTCGCGCAGGTCAATGCCCAGAGCCGAGAAATACTCGCCGTGAACGGCATAGGAATAATGGCCGTGGACTGATTGACCTGGCGGCGGCACATAGCCCTTAGGTGTGACTACGGTTTTGCCGCTGTCGCCGGTCAGCGGAATGTTCGTGATCGTTCCGGTGGCGGTGATTCCCGGTTGCTGGCGGATGGATTCGAGCAAGCGATCGACGATGCCGACTCGCTCCCGCTGCAGATCCCAAGAGACGGTGCACTCGCCGGTGAGAACGTGATCTGGGCGAAACCCGGGCGAAACCGCCATCGCTTTTTTCAAGCTCAGAGCGAGCAACGCCGCGCCTGCGAGCAAGACAAATGCGAGTGCAATCTGTGCGACGATGAACCCGTGGCGCAGCCGTTGCGTGGCACGGTTGGTCGTGCCCGTGCGCGATTCCGATTGCAGCGCGTTTGCGAGATGACTACGGAGATTGAACCAGGCGATCGGCATCGCGATCACCACCCCAAGAACCACCGAGCCGACGAAGCCAATCAACGCGAGCCATCCATCGAACGCGATATGCGCGCCGAGCGGTAAACGATTCGCGCCGAGGACCTGCAGCAAATGCGTTCCCCACGCGCCGACCAAGACACCAAGTAATCCACCGGTCGCAGTCAGAAGAACGGTTTCAGTGACGACTTGCCTAACGACATGCCCTCGGCTCGCGCCCATCGACTGACGGATGGCCATTTCTTTCACTCGATCGCTGGCACGGATCAGAAGAAGGTTGACCAGATTAACCGCTCCGATGAGCAGGAGAAAAAACACGCCAGCCTGCATCAGCAAAAGGGTTGGACGAATAGAACGGACGTGTTCCGCATGCAATGGCCTAACGAGCGAGCGAAAGCCGGCTTCGGCCATCATTTTCGCCTCCGGATTGTCCTTCTCGACTGCATCATTGTGCGCATCGACCTGGGCTTGCGCTTCCGCAATCGTCGCGCCCGGTTTCAATCGCGCGATCATGTACGTGCCGTCGTCGTTAGAGTGGCGCGCCTTCGGTCCACGCTGTTCTATATCGGATTTTATCGGAAGAAAAACGCGTGCCTCGGACGAGAGAAAACGAAAACCAGGAGGCAAGACGCCAACGATCTTTCTTGGGATACCGTTTATGCGGGTGTCACGACCCAGAATGTTTGGATCAGAATTGAAATTCTGCCGCCAGAAGGCGTCCGTCAGGATAATTACGTTCGTCTGCGTGTCCGTTTCTTCATCGGTGAAGTTGCGGCCGATCGCGGGACTTACCCCAAGGGTCGTGAAAAATTCCGGCGAGATCCGCACGATTTCCTCCTGTTGCATGGAGCCCGGATCGCCAACGGTTTCGGCTCTTTCCATAAACATGGAAAGGCTCGAGAAGGCCGGAATGTTGCCGCGCCGCTCGTAGTAATTGGTTATCGACGAGCCGTCGTTCTCGACACCGGCTTTCGGATACGTGTTGTAAATCGTGACTAGCCGGTCTGCGTTCGGAAATGGAAGCGGACGCAACAAAACGGAATTGATCACCGCGAAGATGGCAAGGTTCGCTCCAATACAAATCGCGACCGTAGCGATCGCTGTGATCGTGAACGCCGGAGCTTTACAGAGTTGGCGAACGGCAAAACGAAGATCGCTCATCGAATCACTATTTCCCCACCAAGATCGACATCGTTATTTCTTCTTGCGTTTGTGCAGCAACAGCCGGTTTCCGTCAGGATCTTGAAAAACCGCCATCCAGCAGACCGGCGATTCGAATTTCTCCATGTCAAATTTCACGCCGCGTTCCTTTAGCTTTGCGTAAGCAGTGTCGAAATCATCGACCTCCAGAGCAACGCTCGTCCCAGTTCCCGGTTGCGACGGCTTCCAATCCGGATGCGAGCCAACACCGATCGTCACCGGGCCGAGATCGTATTCGACCCACGCGCCATCCATCGCGGTGGTCGTGGGTTTCAGCTCAAGTGTTTCCTGGTAGAATTTTCGCGCGCGTTCCTTGTCGGAAACGGCGATTGCAATGAATGCGACTTCGTTCGTGATCATTTCGGTTTCAATTTGTGGATGATGATTTTGTTGCCGTCGGGATCCTGCACTACCGCCATGCGGCAAACCGGACTCTCGACATTTTCTGTATCAAAAGGAACCTTCGCTTCTTTAAGGTGCTTGATCGCAGTCTCGAAATTATCCACCTCCATTGCGACACTCGTGCCGTCGGACGACGGTTTCCATTGATCGCCGACGCTACCGATCGCGAGCGTGTCATCGCCAATTTCATATTCGATCCACACGCCTTCCCCGAACTCGCCTGACACTTTGAGTCCGAGCACTCCTTCGTAAAAAGCACGCGCGCGTTTGATGTCCGTCACCGGAATTCCGGTAAATGCAATGTTCGTAATTTTCATTTCATTCGATTAAAGGTTCCAAATCTCAATTGCCAAACCCCAAACAAAATTCAAACGTCCAAATTGCAGAAAGCTCATAAAGATCCGCGTGCTTTCGTGACAATTGCCGAAAAGATCAACATCAGTTCACGCGCCTCTGCGGCCAGGCGATCACAAACTGCGGTCGTCTCTTTATCCGAACCTGTGTCAACTAGTCGCAAGAACAACTGACTCTCTTTGGCTTCTTTTCGGCAGATCTTCGCTCGCAGCAAAAAATCCTTTTTGCTCAACGACTCATGCGCCTCGATCCAATTTGCCGCGACTGATCCGGAAGCTCGGACCAACTGACGGACATCCTCGGTGTTGCTAATTGTCCTTGGTAGTCGTTTCACGAAGGTCCTGGGGGGCTTTTCCATGTTTCTGTTATTATTTGGGTTTTGAATCTTGCTTGGGATTTGGTTTTTGGTTTTTGGGATTTGCGGCGCCAGCCGCTTTAACGGCTTTCTGCGCGGCATCAGCCAGATCGTTCGCGGCGATCAGTTCGACCCCGCTTTCTTTTAAGAGCTTCTTTCCTTTTTCGACGTTTGTTCCCTCGAGCCGAACGATCAGCGGCACGGACAACTTTACCGTTTTGGCGGCGTTAATAATGCCCTGTGCAATTACGTCCACTTTCATGATCCCGCCGAAAATGTTTACCAGAATCGCCTGCACATTCTTATCAGCGATGAGGATCTTGAACGCTTCGGTCACTTGCTCCTCGTCGGCACCGCCGCCGACATCGAGAAAGTTCGCCGGGTTGCCGCCGTAAAACTTGATGATGTCCATCGTCGCCATCGCCAGTCCCGCGCCGTTCACGAGACAAGCGATGTTTCCGTCGAGGCCGATGTAATTGAGTCCGTGTTTTGAGGCTTCGACTTCGCGCGGATCTTCCTCAGCTGTATCGCGCATCGCCGCGATCTCCGGATGCCGGTAAAGCGCGTTATCGTCAAAGTCGAGCTTCGCATCAAGCGCGAGCACCTCACCTTTCGGAGTCACGACCAGAGGATTGATCTCGACCATGGAGCAATCGCAGCCGACGAAGGTTCGGTAGAGTCCGTCGAACAATTTGGCCGCGGCTTTTAGTTGGGAAGACTCAAATTTAAGTTGCTTGGCCACTTTGCGCGTTTGAAAGGGTTGCAGACCCGCCAGTGGGTCGATCGCCTCGCGGATTATCTGCTCCGGCGATTTTGCAGCGACGGTTTCGATCTCAACCCCGCCTTCTGTGCTGGCCACGATCAACGGCGACGCGCTCGGACGATCGCGGATAATCGCAAAGTAAATTTCGCGCGCGATTTCGGCCGATTCGGTCACCAGGACTTTGTTGACTACGCGGCCCGCAGAACCGGTTTGGTGCGTGACCAACGTTTGACCGAGCATTTTCTCGGCGACATCGCGCGCTTCCTTCGCGGATTTCACCAGATGCACCCCGCCTTTGAATCCGTTCTTGAATGTCCCCTTCCCGCGACCGCCAGCGTGAACCTGCGCTTTGACCACCAGATCAACCTTCCCGAGGTCGCGCGCGATTGATTCCGCTTCCGCCGGCGTCGACGCGACTTTGCCGCGCGTTGTCGCAACGCCGAATTTTTCCAGCAGCTCCTTCGCTTGATACTCGTGAATGTTCATCGCGTTGTGGGCGCAATGGATTAAGCCTTGAAACCCGCGTCCCGCAATCGAAATTCCGCCGCATGCCTGCAAGCATCGACAAGGCGATCATCAACGGAAAGTTGCTCGAATCAGCCGCAAAGAATATTCAGGCGCTGCTGGAGGGAGCGCCTTCCGATCTTTACCGGCGTGTTGTCGATGAACTCGTCGCCACGGAATCATGGGACGAACTAAACGATCGCTTTTATAAGACGCTCGAGTTCGGCACCGGCGGCTTGCGCGGGCGGACAATCGGAAAAATCGTTACCAAAGCCGAACGCGGGAACGCCGCGTCCGGCGATCGCCCGCAGTTGCCCTGCGTCGGGACGAACGCGATGAACTTCGCGAACGTGAATCGCGCGACCCAGGGGCTGATCGCCTACATGAAAGAGTGGCATGCCAAGAATAAGATTCAGACGCGGCCAAAGCTTGTCATCGCGCACGACACGCGCTTTTTTTCAAAAGAGTTCACCGATCTGACCGCCAAAGTTGCCGCAGAGAATGGCTGCGATGCCTTTATTTTCGATGGACCTCGATCAACGCCGGAATTGTCTTTCGCGGTTCGGCATCTGGAGGCGACGGCTGGAATTGTCATCACCGCCAGCCACAACCCGCCGCACGATAACGGCTACAAAGTTTATTTCGCCGATGGTGCGCAAGTCATCGACCCGCATGCTGCGGGGATCATCGCAAAAGCGAGCGCGATCCAAAACGAGAGCTACGATCCGCTACCGAAAGATCGACAAGGCACAATCACAACGCTCGGCAAAGATGTCGACGAAGCCTACATGCAGTGTCTCGAGACGATTGTCGTCGATCGAAGCGTCCTCGAACACGCCAAATCCCTGCGCATCGTTTTCACGCCGCTGCACGGGACCGGTGCGGTCACGCTCGAACCGATGTTGAACCGCCTTGGTTTCAATTTCGAAATCGTTCCGGAACAGAAGAAATTCGATCCGCGATTTTCGACGGTGAAATCTCCCAACCCGGAAAACGGGGAAGCACTCACAATGGGAATCGTGCTGGCCAAGAAATTGAAGGCCGACATCGTTCTCGCGACGGATCCGGACGCGGATCGAATCGGTGTGGCCGTCCGCGACGCAAGGGGCGAAATGATACTGCTCAGCGGAAACCAGATCGGTTCATTGCTCTTATACTATCGACTCAAAAAGTTTTTCGAGCTGGGCATTCTTAACAAGGAGAACGCCGCCCACGCGGTCACGATCAAGACTTTTGTCACTACGGATTTGCAAAAGGCCATTTCGGAACATTTCGGTGTGCGCTGCGTCGAAACTTTAACCGGTTTCAAGTATTTCGGCGCCAAGCTCGAGAAATACGAGCGCGCACTGCCCGAGGAAATTCGGAAGAAATATCGCCGGATGCCGGAAGCAAAAACTCGGGCCGCGCGGTTGAAGTTTTCGTCGTTTTACGTTTTTGGCAGTGAAGAGAGCTACGGTTACAGCGGTGCCGATTTTGTCCGGGACAAAGATGGCAACGCCGGTGCGATCATGTTTTGTGAAACGGCGGCTTACGCCAAGTCTCGCGGCCGAACTCTCAACCAATTGCTCGATGAAGCTTTCGCCGGGTTCGGATATTTCGAGGAAAAGAATGCCTCGATTTATTTCGAAGGCGCTGAAGGCGCGAACAAGATCACCAGGTTGCTCGAATCGTACGCGAACAATCCGCCGCGGGAAATTGCGGGCTCAAAAGTCACGGAAATCACCGATTTTGAGAAACAAACCATCCGGGATGTGGAGGGCGACGTGATCCCAAAACAGAAGATGTCGATCTTCGAGTTGGAGGACAAGACGCGAATCGCTGTTCGCGGTTCTGGGACCGAGCCGAAAATCAAATACTACATTTTCGCCCAACGCCGGCCGGGCGGCGAAACATTCACGGCTGACCAATTGAAGAAAATTAAGGGCGAAATCGGCAAGCAGCTCGAGAGCGTTTGGAATTGGCTCGAGACCGACGCGCATCAACGCGTGGCGCAATAGCTGCTCCAAATTCACGCTGTTCATTTGCCAGGGGTTCAACATGCACCGCGAGATTAATCTGACTGGCAGCGAGATTTCGCTGTTGAAGACACTGGGACTCTCCGGAACGCCGACTTATGGCAAGCTTCTCATCGACCACGTCGGCGAAATGGAACATGCCGAATTTATCGACGACCTCACTGGACTCATATCGCAGGGTTACGTGCTCTCCGACAAAGTAAACGTCCGGACGATGGAAGACGTCGAGCGGGCGGCCTTTCGTGTGAACGCTTCCTACGCGCGCGATTTGAAGGATGCTATTCAGCCGGGGCACCGGCGCGACCGCGAGCAACGCCGTCGACGCCGTCGCGCCTAGTAATTCCTTTCCCAAATTCCAAAGTCGCGAGCTCTCGGCTTGAAACTTCAAGGTTCGTTGGAGCTTGGGGTTTGGGATTCGGAGCTTTACAGTGCCGCCCGTGCTGCAGGTGCTCCGAAGATATTGGCCATGGCTCGCCGCAATCGCTAGTGGATCTCTTTGCACTCTTTGTTTTCCGCCCTTCGACCAAAGCTGGCTTTGTTGGGTGGCGCTGACGCCGCTCATCGTCGCGATTTGGTTTTCAGGCGAAAATTCGAGACGCCCCTGGCTGCGTAACTTGTTGCTTGGCTATGTCGCGGGGATTGTTTTTTTTACCGGCGCCTTCGGCTGGCTCGGCGCACTCGGCGATTTGTATCAGAGCTTCTTTCTTCACGGACTTTCCTTTCTGTTGTCGATCTACCTCGCAGTCCATTTCGCGTTCTGGGCCTGGTTCATCGGTTTGATTCGACCGACGTTGTTCACCGCGTCGTGGCGAAATTTGCTTGTCGCTCTTTTGGCTGCGTCCGCCTGGGCGACCCACGAGTGGGTGCGCGGCTGGCTGTTCAGCGGTTTCGGCTGGAACGGCCTCGGTACCGCGCTTCACTCGCAAACTCCGATGATCCAAATCGCGGAGTTTACGGGAGTCGTCGGGCTTTCGTTTGCTGTTGCATTCAGCAACGTGATCGCAGTCACAACTCCGATTCGCCTCTTCCTCGAAGCCAAAACGCGCCGCATGCATGCGCATTTCGATCTGACGCTGACAATGATCGGAATCGTTGGATTGCTGGCGTTCGGTCTGAATCGGATGACGCCGTCGATGACTTCGAGCAAAGCAGTTCGCGTCGCAGCAGTTCAAGCCAACGTGCCGCAGCTGCAAAAGCTCGATGCGCAATTCGCGCCGCAAGTGTTCGAAAAGTTCCAGCGTTTAAGCGAGATTGCGCTGGGTGCTAATCCCCCACCCGATCTGCTCGTTTGGCCGGAAAGCTCGGTCCCAGGCGATTGGTTGGACAAAAGTGTGCAGCAATTCGCTATCCAGATTGTCGCTGGTCACCAAAGCGATCTTCTTTTCGGTATCGACGACGTCGACGCTGAACACTCTTACAACGCCGCCGTACTTATCGCTGCCTCAGAAGGTCGAACCGAAGTTTACCACAAGGTCCATCTCGTTCCGTTCGGCGAATACATTCCGCTGCGACATTCGTTTCCACTTTTCGCAAAGATCGCCGGCACGTGGGTCCCGGGAGATTTTGCGTCAGGCACCGAGCACACTGTTTTCACGCCAAGTAACCCTGATGTTCGCGTCGCGCCGCTAATCTGTTTTGAAGACACCGTGGGCGATCTGGTTCGACGTTTTGTGGTCAGCGACGCGAATCTTCTCGTTGACATCACGAACGACGGCTGGTTTCAGCATTCGTCCGGCTCGCAACAGCATCTGGCCAATGCGATTTTTCGCTGCGTGGAAAATCGGCGCCCAATGGTGCGCGCTGCCAATACCGGAGTGACTTGCTTCGTCAACGAGTTCGGCCGAGTCACGCAAATTCTACGCGATGACACCGGCGACACTTTTGCCGAAGGGGTGCTCACCGGCGAAGTGAACGTGCCACAAGATCGACGACTGACCTTTTACACGCGACACGGCGAATGGTTCGCCAAGATTTGCGCGGTAGCAGCTGCAATTACTGCGATCTTTATTTTCGTCGGGCGCGGAGTTACGCGATAAGTCTGGCAATGGCCGTCCAACTTCCGATCGATCATCTGCGAGAGCTCTGGCCGAAGGAACTTCGCGGCGCGAAGATCGGCGCATTACTGCATCCGGCTTCGGTTTCCTCGACGCTTGAGCACGCCTCGCGCATTCTCGGGAAATTCAACGGCGAACTCTTTCGACTGGGCGCGCTCTTCGGTCCGCAGCACGGATTCCTCGGCCAGACCCAGGACAACATGATTGAATGGAAAGGTTACGAGCATCCGCGGCTGCACATTCCGGTTTACAGCTTGTACGGCGAACATCGCGAACCGACCGAGGAAATGTTGCGGAATCTCGATGTTCTCCTTGTCGATCTTCAGGACGTCGGCGCGCGCTATTACACTTTCATCTGGACGCTCTACCTCTGCATGCGCGCCTGCGAGAAGCGCGGACTTCAGGTTGTGGTTCTCGATCGGCCGAATCCGATCAACGGCGTGACGGTTGAAGGTCCGCCGATCGAAAAAGGTTACGAATCGTTCGTTGGCATGCACCCGATACCGGTTCGCCACGGTAAAACCATCGGCGAACTTGCAACTCAATTCCGAGACGAAACCTTTCCGAAATGCCGATTGTCGATCTTGCCGATGAAAGATTGGAAACGCGCGATGTGGTTCGACCAAGCCGGCCTGCCGTGGATAATGCCGTCGCCGAACATGCCGACGCTCGACACCGCCACAGTCTATCCGGGTATGTGTTTGCTCGAGGGAACGAACATTTCAGAAGGACGCGGCACGACCCGGCCGTTTCAGATTTTCGGTGCGCCGTTTGTCGATGCGGAAAAACTTTGTCGCGAGCTGAACAATCTAAAGCTGCCGGGTGTTTTCTTTCGCGAAAATTATTTTCAACCGACGTTTCAAAAATTCGCCGGAGAGCTTTGCGGCGGAGCGCAAATTCACGTGCTCGATCGCAACGTTTACCGCGCATTTCAAACAGGCGTCGAAATCATCCGCTGCATTCGAAAGTTACATCCGGAGAAATTCGCGTGGAAGCAGCCGCCCTACGAATACGAATACGAAAAGCTGCCGATCCAGATTTTGCTCGGCGGCCCCGCCGAAGATTTCTTTCGCGACTGATTGCTGTCGCGGCAGGGTCGGTGTCGATCTTGCCGGCGACGCGAGCTGAAATTCCCTGGCCGGAAGTCGTCCAACGTCTCGCTTACGAAAATGAAAAACTCGCGCGGCGTCCTGGCGGTCATGCCGGCGAATATTTCATTGTCTGCACACTCTATTACACGCCCAAGGAATCCGGTTTTACTTTCGAGCGCGGCTTCGACGCGACTCGAATCACCAAGCGGGGACTCCACGGGCGAACCTACCCGCGCGATTTTCTGCGCGCGGTGAAGAAGGAAGGCTACGGACGGATCGCGGCGCCGGTGAGCGGGCGCAATTACATTCGCTACAACGGCGGCTCCTACAGTTTTTCCAACGCGCCGAGTGGTGGTGGCGGCACTTTGGTCCCGCGATTTTCGGCAGCGGCCAAACTATCAGGACCTCTTCGACGCGGCTTGATTCTCGAAACTCCGGCTCCGGAAGTTCAACGCGTCTTCGCTAACACCAGATGGAAGATCGTCGACACTGGCGGCGGGCTTCGGCGTTGGCAGATCGATTGTTACTACGGAGACGATGAGCCGCTCGGGCCCGGAAGATCGATGGCCCGGCCCCGAGGCACCACGTTCGAATACACGTACTCGACGGCGCGGGCGAGCAAATGACGCCGTTCACCGTCCGGCTGACATTTCACGGCGACCTCTCATTCTTCCTGAAACTAAAGAAGCCGCGGATCCAACGACAGCTGAGCGAGCGGACGTCCGTCAAGGATGTGATCGAAGCCTGCGGAGTGCCGCACACCGAAGTCGACTTGATCTTGGTCGACCAAAACCCAGTCGATTTCGACTGCGTCTTAACGCGCCAATCCGCTATCGACGTTTATCCCATCGATTGGAAGCGACATACTCTTTTCCCAAAAGATCGGCTGCAAGTTGTTCAAATACGAAAGTTTGTTGCCGATGGTCATCTCGGAAAGCTCGTTCGGGATCTCCGTCTCCTCGGAGTCGACGTGGCCTACGATCGCGACGCCGAAGATCGGCAATTGGTGGCCATCTCCAGCAAGGAAGATCGCGCTCTGCTCACCCGCGACCGGCGCCTGCTCATGCACGGCGCGGTGCGTCACGGATATTACCTGCGATCCCAATATCCATTCGAGCAAACGCTCGAAGTGCTGCGGCGGTTTGATCTGCACCCGACGATCACGCCGTTTTCGCGCTGTCTGCGCTGCAACGCGTCGCTTGAGCCAGTGCCAAAGGAGCGCGTGATCGATCAACTCGAGCCGCTCACGAAAATTTACTATCAAAAGTTTCGCCGCTGCAGTGCCTGCCACCAGGTCTATTGGTCCGGCTCGCACTTTGAAAAATTGGAAGCCCGCATTGCGAAGCTCAGGCAAGCGTTGTAAGTCTGTCGGCTCTGAAACGGATCGCTTTCCTTTTTTTCGTAGGATTCGCGTCGCGTGCAATGGCCTACGGGCCGACCGGTCATGAAATTGTTGGCGGCATTGCCGATAAACTGATCGCGAACACGCCGGCAGCGCAAAAAATTTACGCGCTGACCGACGGGATCACTCTTGAGCGTGCTTCAACCATCGCCGACGAAATAAGAGCGTGGGACAAGAACGGTGTCGACGACACGAATGCGTTTCCGCATTACGCCGATCATCCGAAGATCGACAAACAGTTGCGCGAATTTTGGCAGGCGAATCCGCCGACCCAGGATCGCAGTTCGGCGGCTCCATCGCACCATTGGTTTCACTACACCGACGTGCCGATCCTCAATTTGGAAAAGTACGCCGATGGCAAGACCGGCCGCAGTCAGTGGGACATCGTCCACATGATTTCTTTTTGCGTCGAGGTTTTGCGCGGTGAAGTTCCGGAAAATAATCCGCGGAAAATCACCAAAGCGGTCGCGGTAATTTTGCTCGCGCATTACGCCGGCGACATTCATCAACCGCTTCATGTCGGCGCGGAGTATTTCAACCGTGCTGGACACGCGGTTGATCCGGACAAAGGGGAACCAGGCATAGAGGACGAAGGCGGCAACACCTTGATTTTGCGGCTTCGCGGGACGCAAGACGAAATGGCCAAGCGCGGCCTGAAGCTGCATGGCTTTTGGGACAATGAAGCTGTGATGGCTAATCTGCCGGCGCTTCCGCCGGACATGACCCGCGAGGAGCGATTCAAGATGATCGAACCAGCCAAACAAAAGATGGTCGAGCGGTTTGCTAAAGAGCAGCCGAAAAGCTGGCGAGCGCCGGCGAATGTCGCGTTGAAAAATTACGGCGAATTCTGGGCGGACGACATTTTACCGCTGGCCAAGGAAGCGCACGAGCGGCTGCAGTTCATCAACATTCACGAAACGGTCGACCAGGGAAACACGGTCGTGACCGGCGTTGCGCGGGAAAAAAATATGTCAGACCATGTTGGCTACGTCGATTGGGCTAAAGGAATTGTTCGCGACGAGTTGCACAAGGCCGGTTGGCGACTCGCCGATATGCTGACGCAATCTGTGACAACCACGTCCGCCAATCCGACTCTATCGCCTGGGCCCTAAAAAAATCGCGTTCGCCGTGAAGCGAACGCGATTTTCGTCAAACAAACAAAGCGTCGCCGGACGATTATGTCTCGGTCTTGGCCTTGTCCTTATGCCCTTTGCATTCGGCTTTGAACTTGGCGAACTGCTCTTTCGTCAAGACGCTCTGGGCTTCTTTCATGTAAGCCGTTTCGCTCGCTTCCGAGCAACCGGCTTTGTGATGTTCGGCCATCGCCGCGTCCATCTTCGTCTGTTGCTCAGGCGTAAGATTCAGACTGGCGAGCGAAACCGAGCATGCCGGCTTCGACGTGTTGCCAGCTTGTTTTGTGCAATCGCCGTGTTCACCCGCGAACACCGCGCCCGTTGCAAACATTCCCGCTACTACTAACGCAATGAATTTGGTCATAGTTGAACGTAAGACACTTACTCGCCTGCGGTTGTTCAAACTTGGGGGTCGGCGCTCCGCGACCGATCGCGGACATCGCAGTACAATGTCTTACGTTTTCGTTCGTTCCGCGGAAAATTCGATCGGATCCTGTTGAAAATAATTTCGTAACTCGGCGTACAACCGCGGATGCTGCGCGCGCAGCATCACCGGCCGCTCGAAGAACGCCTCCGTCGAGACCGCGAAGAATTCCGCCGCGTTGGTCGCGCCGTAGGTATCGAGCAGTGTCGGGATTCCAGTTTCCTCGGCTGCGCGCAAAGATGCGAATTCGGTTCGCATTACTTCCCGCCATGCAAGTTGATCTTTACGCGTCGCCAATGCCGGGGTGCCGTCGGCCGCGAAATTTTCGTAGTCGAGCTGGTGCGCGAATTCATGCAGCACAACATTCTTGCCGTCGGATGGGTCGGCCGCCCCGGATTTCACCGCGTCCCATGCCAGCACCATCGATCCCATCGTGCGTGCGGTCTCGCCTGCTCGGTGACTCTTTCCTTCTTCCCAAATCTCCGCCGTAATTGGCCGCTCTTCGTTCGCCAAATAGGTCGACGGATAAACGAGGATGGTGAGGAGCCGCGGAAAATAATCGGTCTTGCGATGCAAAAGAAGCAGGCACGCCTGCGCCGCGATCGTAACCCGAACTTCCTCCGTGATTTCCTGTCCGGCGCAGCCTTCGAAATTCTTTTCGGCGAGAAAAATCTGCATCTGGTCGAGAAGCTCGGCCTGATCCGCAGCCGCGAGTCGAACGAAGAACGCGACCCTGGCTTTAATCATCTTTAGCCATTCGTTCGGGAACGGCCGCGACTTCAGCCGTCTCCGATGTCGATCTTTCAGGAAGCCGAGCATTTCCAGCAAGTTGGTGTAGCGGGGCCTGTTCTCAAGCACCGAATTAAAAACAGGCGGTCCGTGGCGACCGCAACTGGATGCAACGTCACGTTGCAAATTCACGCTCGCGTTCGCGACTATTCGGCCGCAAAATCTCCTTTGGAGGAGCTCCTTATGAATACCCAATCCATCTCTCGTCGTCACTTTGCTCATTTGTTAGGAGTCGGCGCCGCAGCCGCAATCGTTCGGCCGCGAATTTCGGTAGCAACTGAGAAACCCGTAACGAAAACCGCCCCAACCGGCTCGGTTGTGGTTCGCTTGAGCGCGAACGAAAACCCGTACGGACCGTCGGCCAAAGCGCATGAAGCGATGAAGAACGCGCATCCCGCCTGCAACCGTTACCCGGATGAAGCAAACGACGTCTTGATCGACAAGATCGCAAAGATCAACAACGTGAACCGCAATCAAATCGTGCTTGGCGACGGTTCCGGCGAGATCCTGAAGATTTGCGCCGAGACTTTTACCGGACCGACTCAAGGCAAACTCGTCGCGGCTGATCCGACGTTCGAAGCGATCCTCGAATATTCAAAGGCGTGCGGCGCCGATGTCGTGAAGGTTCCGTTAACCGGGAGTTATGCGCACGAGCTCGAGAAAATGGGTGCCTCGGCGCAGCGCGGACTGATCTACATCTGCAACCCGAACAATCCAACCGCGAGCATCACGCCGAAGAAAGGTCTGCGCGAGTTCATCACCAAAACTTCACCGGACACAATGATTCTGGTCGATGAAGCATATTTTCATTACGCCGATAGTCCGGATTACGAGAGCGTGATTCCGCTGGTGAAGGATCATCCGAACCTGATCGTCGCGCGAACGTTCTCGAAGATCTACGGCATGGCCGGATTGCGCTGCGGTTATTGCGTCGCCCAACCGGACACGATCAAGCGGATGCACGGTTTCCAAATGTTCGACAGCGTGAACATCATGGCGCTGGCGGCGGCGAGCGCGAGTCTGGACGATGTCGATCAAGTGACGAACGGCCGCACAATGAACGATGAAGCCAGAAGCTTCACCCTGACCGAGCTCCAGAGGCTCGGCTACAAATCGATTCCGTCGCAGGCCAACTTCATCATGTTCGATTGCCGGAAGCCGGTCGTGCCGTTCATCGAGGCGATGAAAGAGAAAAAGGTCGCAGTCGGCCGCTTGTTTCCGGCCTATCCGAACCACATGCGCTTAACGATTGGCAAGAAATCCGAGATGGAGTCGTTCGTTGCCGCGTTTAAAGAGGTGATGGCGTAACGATAGAGCGGCCGAGCGTGCTTTCGAGTTAACACGGCCAAATAGACTGAAAGAAACTTCGCGCCGCTGCGAATGCTGTCCATGAGGACAGCATTGGTAAACCTCAGAAATCCCCAATGGAGAGTTTTGCTGATAGCAGCGATCTCCCTG
The DNA here is from genome assembly GCA_035948375.1 of Chthoniobacterales bacterium. Taxonomy (GTDB): domain Bacteria; phylum Verrucomicrobiota; class Verrucomicrobiia; order Chthoniobacterales; family UBA10450; genus AV40. The sequence goes on along the minus strand of DASZJH010000117.1, from coordinate 6,272 downwards.
ATTCCGGTTAGTTCCGGCAGATCCGACACTCTGACGGCCGAAGAGCAAGCGCTCGTCGACAAAGGAGCATTCATGCAAATGTACAAGCCTGACGAGCACAGCCGGCATTTCATCGCTCACATTGATGCAGTCACCGACGCGAAAACCGGCAAGACGCGCAAAATGGCCAACAATTCACGGCCTGTGCTCTGTTTTGTTTTTGGGATCGAAGATGCACAGCCTGCGCGAGAACAAGGGCGCAGCATGGCGGAGTGTCACTACACTCCCTCGCAAGCTCACGAATTCCTTTTCGCCCAAGGCTGGGACAAGTACCACGACCGATTTTTCACCAGATGTTACGTTCAGGAAGGTGAGGCCGCTTACGAAGAAGTGGCAAGAGCGCAGCGGAAGCACATCGATCCGGCATCAACCGGTTGATGCGATCAGTTCTCGGCGATCTTTACGCCGTGTTTCTCGAGGATTTCCCGAAGCTCGGGATCCAGTCTCTGACCGTACTTGATCGCTTTGTTCACGGATTGCTCGGCGTCTTTCCAATCCTGGTTGTAGGCATAATACTTCGCGTAACATAGATGCGCTTCGCTGCATTTCGGATCGATATCGAGAGCTTTATTCAGCATTTGGATAGCTTCCGGAAACTTCCCCTGCTGGAGAAGCGCGTATCCCAAATTGGCGTAGGTCAAAACGTAGATCGTGTCTTTCTGGAGCGTTTCGCGATAATACTTGATCGCTTCATCGAGCTTGCCATCGGCGGTGCAAACATACGCGGCGCCAAAATAGGCCGGCGCAAAATTCGGATCGTGATGGATCGCCATTTGGAAGCGGCGCAGCGCGGTCGCGTGATCGCCTTGTTCGAAACATTTCCAGCCGAGATCGACCGCATCCTGCGCGAAATGCTTCAGGTGACGTTTGGAATGCGGACCGGCTTCGCTTTTAACGGGTGAGAGAAAAGCGAGAGGAACCAGGACAGCGAGCACCAACCGCACGCCTTAAAGCTAGCAAGTTTCGGGCGAACCAATGGCCGAAAACTGTCTCGCACAAGATCGACATTGACCCACGGTAAAGCAGCGTTTGTTCTCATGGTACAATCTGGACTTGGATAGGTGTAGGGACTACGTACGGCGTAGACTGCGGCTCGGCCATTCGCGCCTGTGAGCGCGCCACGCTCTCCATCGCACGTGTCTGACGTTCTCGATCAATCGCAGCGCGAATAGCTTCCGATTCTTTGAGCGCGTCTTCGATCGCCTTATCCTTCTCGGGGCCAGGTGGCATCCGCTCAATCATTGCTTTACGCTCGTCAAGCATGTCCTGTCGCTTTGAAATATACGCGAGAAACGGATCAGGCGGCGGCGCCGCGCAATTAGTCATTAAGACAATCACGGCCAGAACTACAGGAATAAGCGTCTTTTGCACCACGCTTTATCCGGGAGTATGCGCAGCGACGGATCTGTCAGTCGAGAAGATTAGCAGGCCTTAACCCTGCAAATCTTCCCACGCTTCGGTCGCGTATTGTCCTCGCAAAACGTTTGGCTGACCTTGAATCGTCACCGACAAGACCATTTCTCGACTAATTTTACGGCCGATGACCTCGCGGATATCGCGCCCAGGTTTGCAGACCAACTCCTCTCTATCTTCAAATCTTGGCTTCTCATGGCTATCGATTTGATTGGCATTTACATATTTACCTCGGATTCGAATCATCGGCTTCATAGCGAAAAATAGCTCTCAACTCAGTCCAATAATGTCAACTAATCAAAATCCGGAAGGCTATATGTCATAGAGTCGGCGGCGTTTTTGCAACTACTTCTCGCGAAACTCGAGCGCGCCGTTCTTTGCGTCGACCTTCACGGTTTGGCCTTCGCGGACTTTGCCTTCGAGAATATCGATCGAGAGCGGATCGAGAATTTCTTTCTGGATCGTGCGGCGGAGCGGGCGGGCGCCGTAAACCGGATCGTAACCTTCGCGGGCGAGTAATTGTTTCGCGGAGTCAGAAAGATCGAGAGTAATCTTTTGTTGTTCGAGGCGTTTCGCCAAATGCTTCAATTGAATCTCGACGATCTTCTTCAAATCCTCCTCGCTCAGCCGATCGAAGATGATGATCTCATCGACGCGGTTGAGAAATTCGGGACGGAAATGCCCGCGCAACGCTTCCATCACCAATCGGGAGCGCGCTTCTTTGGATTCTTCTTCGGTGATGAATTGCGAGCCGATGTTCGAGGTCATGATGATGACCGTGTTCTTGAAATCGACCGTTCTCCCCTGCCCGTCCGTGATCCGGCCGTCATCGAGCACTTGCAGGAGCACGTTGAACACGTCCTGATGCGCTTTCTCGATCTCGTCGAAGAGAATGACCGAATAGGGCCGGCGCCGGACCGCTTCGGAAAGTTGGCCGCCTTCCTCGTAACCGACATAACCCGGAGGCGCGCCGATCAAGCGCGCGACGGTGTGCTTTTCCATGTATTCGCTCATGTCGATCCGGATCATGGCGTTCTCGTCGTCGAACAAAAATTCGGCGAGCGCGCGTGAGAGCTCAGTTTTACCGACACCGGTCGGCCCGAGAAAAATGAACGAGCCGAGCGGACGATTCGGATCTTGCAGACCGGCGCGGGCGCGGCGAACGGCGTTTGAAACGGCTTTGATCGCTTCGTTCTGACCAACGACGCGCTGGTGCAAATGTTCTTCGAGTTTCACCAGCTTCTCGCGTTCGCCTTCCTGCAATCGCGAAACCGGAATATGCGTCCAACTCGAAACAACTTCGGCGATATCTTCCTCAGTCACTTCTTCTCGAAGCAGCGATTTCTTTTGCTTTGCGCTTTTCGCCGTCGCATCGGCCAGTTTCTTTTCAAGCTCGGGAATTCTTCCGTATTGAAGCTCGCTCGCCTTTGCCAACTCGCCGCGACGCGTTGCGCGCTCGAGCTCAGTGCGGAACTGATCGAGTTGTTCTTTCCACTTCCGCTGTTCGTCGATCAGCGCTTTCTCTTTTTGCCATTCGGCTTTGAGCGCGCCTGACTTCTCCTTCAACTCGGCCAACTCCTTTTCGAGCTTCTTCGATCGCTCCTTGCTCGCGGGGTCTTTTTCTTTCTTGAGCGCCTGCCGCTCCATCTCGTGCTGCATGATCTCGCGCTCGATCATGTCGATCTCGGTCGGCATCGAATCGAGCTCGATCTTCAACCGCGAGGCCGCTTCATCGACAAGATCAATTGCTTTGTCGGGAAGGAAGCGGTCGCTGATGTAGCGATGTGACAGGACGGCGGCCGCGACGAGCGCGGCGTCAGTGATACGCACGCCGTGATGCACTTCGTAGCGCTCTTTCAATCCGCGGAGAATCGCAATGGTGTCTTCGACACTCGGTTCGTTCACCATCACCGGTTGAAACCGGCGCTCGAGGGCGGCGTCCTTCTCAATGTATTTGCGATACTCATCAAGCGTCGTCGCGCCGACGGTGCGCAGCTCGCCGCGCGCCAGCATCGGCTTCAACATATTCGACGCGTCGACCGATCCCTCGGCCGCGCCTGCGCCGACAATCGTGTGTAACTCGTCGATGAACAAAATGACCTCACCCTGCGAATCGGTCACCTCTTTCAAAAAAGCTTTGAGCCGGTCCTCGAACTCGCCGCGAAACTTCGCGCCGGCGATCATCGCGCCGATGTCCATTGCGATGAGTCGCTTGTTTTTCAACGACTCGGGAACGTCGCCAGAAATAATTCGCCGGGCAAGACCTTCGACGATCGCGGTTTTGCCTACGCCGGGATCGCCGATTAGCACCGGATTGTTTTTTGTGCGCCGCGAAAGCACCTGCATGATTCGCCGGATCTCGTTGTCGCGGCCGATGACGGGATCGATTTTGCCGCGCCGCGCGAGCGCAGTCAGATCGCGCCCATATTTTTCCAGCGTTTGATATTTGCCTTCGGGATTTTGATCGGTCACTCGTTGCGATCCCCTAACCTGTTGGAGCGCCTGCATCAACTTGGCGTGCGTAACGCCGAGGTCTTTCAAAATCTTCGCCGCGAGAGCACCAGCAGAACTCAGCGCCAGCAAATAATGCTCGGCGCTGGTGTATTCGTCCTTCAGCTTCGCCATTTCTTTCTCTGCAGCATCGAGCACCGTGCGAAGCTCATTCGACATGCGAAGATCGACACTCGAGCCAGTGACCTTCGGTTTCCGATTCAGCTCAGTGAGCAACTGGTCGCGGAGTTGATTTGGCTGAACGCCGATCTTCTCCAGCAACGGCTGAGTGATTCCATCGCTTTGATCGAGCAGTGACAACAGGAAATGTTCGTTGGTGATTTCCTGATGGTTCGACTGAGAAGCGAGATCCTGCGCCGCTTGCAGCCCTTCCTGCATTTTCTGGGTGAACCTGTCGATGCGCATCCTTCAAAATAACGAACGCGTCCGCGTCCGCAATTGCGCGCGATACACTCGATTCTATAATCCAATTCGATTAGAAAGATCGACATGCCCTCAGAACAACGATCCCTTTGGGAACAGTTCGATTCCGAAGTCGAACCATGGCGTCGCGGCCGAATGGTGCTGATCGTTATCGCACTGCTCAATTTTTCGTTCCAAGCGCTCATATTCGCTGCTGGAGTCATTGTTGGCGAAACGGAAGGCTTGCTCAAACTCGCCGCGGTTTCAGTTTTGTTCTGGCTGCAATTTTATTTCATCTGGATCGGAGTTCACTGGATCCGTTGGGTGGCCGGGGCATGGTCAGGACTCGTCGGATTTGCCTACTTGATCTGGGGATGGCGCGACGGCAACGCGCCCTTGATCGTGTTTGGCTGCATTAATTTGTTGGTCGGCACCTACCTTGGCTTATCGCCTTCCGTCTACTTTTTCGCGAAACGACAACAAGAGCGACGGAATTGGCTACATTCGCTCGCCGTCGCCGCAGTCTTCGGCCTTTTATTCGTTAGCTTCTATTTTGGAAGCGCAGGCTTGTTTGCCTACAAGCGTCAGCTCGAGGTCGATGCCCGCGAATATGCCGAAGACGCGTTCAGGAAGATTTTCACCGACCACGACACTTCCTTTTTTCTGACCAATGTGACGAAAGAAGCGCTGGCGAAAAATGGCGGAACGGCATTTGCAACGCGGTTTCTTCAACAGACTACAATGAAGGCCGGAGACGTCCACGACATCGAGCCCGTCATGAGCCAGGTGAAAGTGACCTATCATTTTCCAACGACACTTGATTGCGTCGGAGTAATGAAGACGCATGGGGTTGGAGAACACGGCAGACGCCTGCAATTGCATCTGAGAATTGTCGAATTTAGCCGCGGCTGGCAGATCAGCGACGTGGCGTGGGGACTCGGCGATTAAACCCCCTCTTGTTTCACATTTGGTCTTCGAGGGTGGAACCGGCGCGCCATTGCGCCGACTAGTTGTCCCGCTTATCAGTCTTGGCGATGAGCGGCAAAGTGAAACTGAGTCCGATACATGCGTTGGGCGTTTTGCGTAATGCGCCGTTTCGCCGCTACGTCATCGGCAGTTTGATCTCGGATACGGGCAGTTGGATGCAAGTGATGGCGCAAGGCTGGGTCATGGCGACGTTGACCGACAAAGCGATTTGGCTGGGAATGGCGAATCTTGCCGCCGGTCTTCCGATGCTGTTACTGACATTGGTCGGCGGCGCGGCAGCAGATCGATTCGATAAACGGAAAATTCTTCTCATCACGCAGTTTGTTCAGATCGCGATCGCATGCGGAATCGGGTTCCTCGTTCTCAAAGGCCAGATCGAGATTTGGGAGATTCTCGCTTTCGCCGTGCTGCTTGGAATTTCCAATTCTTTCGAAATGCCAACCCAATCGGCGTTGGTTCCCGAACTGGTCGGACGTTCTCAAATTCAAAACGGCATCTCAATCGACCGCTCGGTGTTTCACGGTTCGCGCGTGCTCGGACCGACAATTGGCGGTTATCTGATCAAGTGGTTGAGCCCTGCCTCGGCGTTTTTTGCAAACGCTCTGTCATTTGTCGCGCTCATCATCGCGATCTGGTCCTTGCCGCCAAGGCCCAAGGGCACCGCCGAAGAAGAAGAAAAACGCACCAGCGGAATTAAGGACGGGTTTCGATTTGTGTTCAACGACGCGCCCAGTTTGGCCATGGTGACCCTGATCGCGGCCCAATCGCTTTGTATTTTTCCCATCATCACGGTGATGATGCCGCTTTATGTGCGACTCGTACTCCATCGTGGCGCAGACGGTCTCGGCTCGTTAATGGGCGTATCTGCAATCGGCTCGTTCGTCGGTTCGCTTTTTTTGATGGGTTTGTCTCGGGATAAA
>DASZJH010000116.1:0-5274 GCA_035948375.1 Chthoniobacterales bacterium | reverse complement strand
TTCTGAGTTCGATGTTGGATGTTCGGCGTTGGGCATTCGACGTTTGCTGAATCGTGAAGATCGACATCCACACTCACATTCTGCCGCGCGAGTGGCCGAATCTGGACAAAAAGTTCGGCTATCCCGGGTTCGTCCGGCTCGAGCATTGCGACAAATGCAGTGCCCGAATGATGCTTGGGGATCGCGTATTTCGCGAAGTTGAAGACAACGTTTGGAATCCGGAACGCCGAATCGAGGAAATGGACCGCTCGAAGGTGGCGATGCAGGCGCTCTCAACTGTGCCGGTAATGTTCAGTTATTGGGCGAAACCGCGCGACACGTTCGAACTTTCGCGAATACTAAACGATCACATCGCCGAAGTCGTGCGGGCGCATCCGAAGCGATTTGCCGGCCTTGGGACGGTTCCGTTACAAGATGTCGATCTTGCCGCGCAGGAATTGACGCGTTGCGTTTGCAAGCTCGGACTGCGCGGTGTTGAGATCGGCACCCACGTCGATCCGAACGACCATTGTCATGGTCCAGATTGCCGCAATCTCGATCATCCGTCGCTCGATGTTCTTTGGAAAACAGCGCAGGATTTGGGCGCTGCAATTTTTGTTCACCCCTGGGACATGATGGGCAAGGAACGAATGCCGAAGTATTGGCTGCCCTGGCTTGTCGGCATGCCAGCCGAAACGTCGCTAGCGATTTGCTCAATGATTTTTGGCGGCGTGTTCGAACGTTTCCCGAAACTACGAGTCGCATTCTCGCACGGCGGCGGCGCCTTTCCGGGAACCATCGGCCGCATCGAGCACGGATTTCATGTGCGACCGGATCTGGTCGCGATCGACAACAAAACCGAGCCGCGAAAATATCTCGCTCACGGCAAACAGCCCGCTCGTTTCTATGTCGATTCGCTGGTGCACGATGCCGACGCGCTGGAATTGATCGTTAAGCTTTTCGGCACGGAACGTGTGGCTCTCGGCTCGGATTATCCATTTCCGCTCGGCGAAGCAGAACCGGGGAAACTGATCGAATCGATAAAACTTTCGGCCAAAGACAAAAGTCAGCTTCTCTCCGAAACCGCCCGCGAATTTCTGGGACTCTAGTTTGCAGTCCGGTTCGCCGTGAGCAATTGCAGGTATTGATCGATCAATTCCGGTCCGTGAATCGGCGACCAATGGCCGGCCACGATCGTGGTGAAGCCGAGATTGAGCCGCTTCAACCTTTCGAGAGTTTTCGGATAATCCGTGAGGTTGGCGAAGTCGAGATTGCCGAGTTGCTCTTTCAGAATGCAATTACCGTAGAGAACTTTCTCTTTTGGAAAAAACACAAAGATGCCGTCTGGTGTGTGAGACGGGCCGAGATAAACGGCCTTCACGCCGCCGCTTTGTAATTCAAAATCGCCGGCAAATGTCTTGTCTGGCGCGATGAGTGGCAACGCAGGATATGCTGGGAATCCTTTTTGGATGTAGCGCACCATTTCGTCCCAATGCGCCTTCAACAAATCGTCCGTCATCTTCGTTGAAATAATTTTCGCGCCAATGCTATTGAAGTAAGCATTCCCGCCAGCGCGATCGGGATGATAATTCGTGTCGATCACTTCGCAGATGGGCTTCGAAGTGATCTTGTTAATCTCAGCGGCCAGGAGTCTTGCCGTTTCCGGTGTCCATGTCGCGCCGACTACTGTGACGGAACTTTCGCCGACATAAACCACAGAGTTTTCTTTCAAATAGAAATAATCTTCGGCAACGTAGATGTGTCCGCGAAGCGGAGTAAGAACAACCTTTGGACTTTCCGCCAAAGCGAGCGGCGTGAATAGAACAAGTAATGCGAGCGTGAGCTTCATGTCTGCGATACGCGGCCGAGCAATCGATCTTTCAAAAATCTCCCTAGCAAGATCGACAATCGGCCGACCGGCTCCGTCACATCTCGTGGCGGATTGCCCAGAGATCGTGGAAGATTGGCTTGAACAATGATTCCTTGAGGAATGGAACGCCCGGCGAGCCGCCCGTGCCTTTTTTTGCGCCGATCGTGCGCTCGACCAGTTTGATGTGGCGATAACGCCATTCTTGGAGGCCTTCGTCGAAGTCGGTCATTAACTCGAACAGGATCGAAACTTCAGGTGAAGATTTGTAGAGTTCTAGAATTTCCCTTTGCATTTGCTCGTTCGGCTCATTCGCCTTCGTGACGTCGCGATCTTTTACCTCGGCCGAGATCTTTGCGCCGCGCTTCTCCAGAAAATCGTAGAAATGATCGATCACGGTGCGCTCGCCAATTCGTTTCTGCAATCGATCCGCCCCCGGGAAATCCGGTTTCACATATTTCATGGTCGATTCTCGCTTGTAGCCGAGCACGAACTCCATTTCGCGGAATTGCACCGATTGAAATCCCGACGCCGTTTCCAGGCGATCGCGAAAACTGGAGAACGAGGATGGCGTCATCGTTTCCAGAATGTCGATCTGCGCGACCAGCACTTTCATGATGGTGCGCACGCGTTTGAAGGAATGAATCGCGCCGAACAAATCGCCCGCCGAAAAATCTTTTTTAATTTTCTCGAATTCGTGGAGCAGCTGTTTGAACCAGAGCTCATACGTCTGATGAATGATGATGAACAACATTTCATCGTGCTCAGGCGGCGTTGAGCGCGGTCTCTGGAGGGCGAGCAATTTCTCCAGATCCAAATAGTTGGCGTAAGTCAGCGGCGGCATGTCTGAAGATTGCACAAATTCAGAAGATACGAATCAGGAATACAACGAGCGGGGACACGATTGGATAGATGGTTCCAACCGCCGTGGGCAGTCGGAGAGTGAGCGGGAGCGAACGGATCAAACCAGGAAATCAGGAAATAGACGCCAGGCCGTCCGAACTCGACCGAGATTAGGCCCTAGTCTTGCGATGTGTTTCTGCCTACGCTGCCTTCATGAAGCCAATCGTTTCGCTGAGCATTTTCGTGCTAATTTTTCCTTTCTTCGGAAGTCTAACGGCAATAGCGGAATCCACGGACGATGCCGCGCTTAAGGAACAGCTAATCGGATTGGAAAAGAAATCCTGGGAAGCATGGAAGAATCGGGACGGCAAATTCTTCCAGGATTTTCTGTCAGATGATCATGTCGAAGTAGGTTTTGGTGGGGTTTCCAATAAGGCCGACATCGTCCCGTTTGTCGGTAGCCCGGCCTGCACGGTTAATAGTTACAGACTCGATCACTTTGAGATGAAGCGACTGGACCCGAATACCGCGTTGCTCACGTATTGGGAGGAACAGGATACAGTGTGCCGCAATCGGGTACCGTCCCCGTGCTGGGTCAGCTCGCTTTACATGAAGCGCGGCGATCGCTGGCTCAATGTGTTTTATCAGCAAACGCAAGCGCAAAAATAATCGTCCTGGTCCGTCGCGCTCGCTAGGGTCGCTTGCTTATCTCAGGACGGCTTGGTGAAATTCGTACCAATCGTCGAGATTGTTTAGGTTCACCGCGTCCTTGAACGCATTTGCATCGTCGGCAATGCCGCAATTGCCGAGAATCCCTTTGCGCGTGTCGTCATCATGATTGTAGCCGCGCACCGCCGCGTTGTGCTTCTCAATCGATTGTCGATCTAACGATTTCGCATTTTTCTTCACCCAAGCTTCGAACTCAGGGTAAGTTGGTTTGTTTTTCTTGATGAAATCCTTCACCGCTTGTTCTTGCAACCCGAGCGTGGCGCAAGTCATCGCGTCATAGCCTTTGCCGATGCCGGGATAGCCGGCAGCCAGCTTTTCCTGAGCTTCTAGCGAAACCTTTTGCCACATCCGCGGCAAATGCAGGACTCCGAGCGGTCCGGCGGTACCGGAACTAATCATTGGGACATAAGTATCAGCCATAGTTGCTCCTTTATCGGGCAATCATCCATAATCAACAATCTAATTGTCGGGTGCAGCCTGCTGGATTGAACATTTTTGTAACGGGAACCGCTTTCAATTGTCTATAACCTCGTAACCGATCGCAACAGTTCGAGGAGGGAAAATGGATACGGGACTTGAGGAGAACAACGGGATTGGCGTCTTCGACATTAACTTCGACACCGGCGAGTGGTGCTGGTCCTACGAGCTGAAAGACTTGTTCGATATCCCGCGTGAGGCGCGGCTCGACTTTCAAACGGTTTTGGAACGTGTGCATCCCGAGGACCGGCGCGCTTTCAATGCCCTCTCAGTGGAACCATTCCGCCCGGATTGCCCCGCGCGCACAACCAGTCAGTTTCGGGTCGTGCTGGCGGACGGCAGCGTTCGTTGGCTGCACTTTGTTCGCATGACGCTCTTTCGCGAAAACGCGGCGCACGATGCCGTCCGCGTTTTCGGGTTCGTGGTCGAGATTCCCGAACCAACCGGAGGTCCGCGCCCTTGGGAAATCGCTGCCTAATGGAAGCTAGGTGGCCTTGGTTTGCCGCAAATAATATTCGTCCCAGGCTGCAGGAATCGATTCGCGGGACGAAAACGGCCCCGGTTGATAGGCGCGCGATGCGATCCCTTGCTGGCTCAATTCGCAGACGTGCCAGTCTTGCTTGTTGGTCATGTCCCAGAACTCGATCGCATCTTGGGGATTGAAATCTTTTCGCTCAAACGCATCCGGGTGAAAAAGCCAATCGCACACGATCAACGTCCGCTGCGGTGATTGCGGCCAGAGTTGGTGCACCATCACATACTCAGGATGCAGGCTCAGCAGCATGTTTGGGAAGATTGAATAGTAGAAAACCTGTTGAAGGTTTTCGATGTTGCCGACGAACGCGGCGCAGGCATTTCCGGTCATGGTCAAGCTTTCGCCGGGATTGATCTTCATGAAGCCGCCGAGGAATGGCCCTTCGCGCAGATCGTTCTCCGCCGAGTCGTATGGCGAAACTTTTTGCAACTGCGGATGCACGCCCGGGCAGTGGTAACACTCCGAGTAATTCTCGAACATTAACTTCCAGTTCGCCTGCACGTCGTATTCGACCCGCTTGGCCGGTTGTAAGATCGACATGTTCCAGTGCGAAAATTTGCCGTTTAGCGGTGCGAACCATCTTTCCAACGGCTGGGGATTCTTTTCCAGGTTTACGAAGATCAACCCTTCCCAAACTCCGACGTTTACTGGCTGCAACGGATAATCAGTCTTATCAAATCCTGGGACGTCATCCACGTGCGGCGCGCCGACCAATCGGCCATCGAGTCCGTAGGTCCACGCGTGATACGGACACTGAATCGTCGACAAATGGCCACACGCGTCCTCTTTCAAACGCGATCCGCGATGCCGGCACACATTGTAAAAACATCTGAGCTGTGATTGC
>DASZJH010000115.1:0-1895 GCA_035948375.1 Chthoniobacterales bacterium | reverse complement strand
TCAGAAGCGGGCGGCGAAAGCTGGAGAATTCGCCCATTTCCATGGTTGCGAGCAACCAGAACGACCAAACCAGAACAACAGTCAGAAGCAAAACACCGGCGACGCGCGAACGCGGCAGACGTTTCAACCACGTTTGGGTCGCGACCGGTCTTATGAATCCCGGCAAACTAATCAGAACGAGCAGCGCGCCCGCCACAATGCCTGCGATATGCAGATTCAAGTCGTAGATCATGCTGCGATGGTTGCCGCCTGTGCGAGAGTGACCGGCGTTCCATAGAGACTGAACCCGGTCGCGCGCTCGATGCGAACGTCGACAAATCTGCCGACGCAGTCTTCGGCGCTTTCGAACAAAACGATCTTGTTGGTTCGCGTGCGTCCCATGAGGCGGGTCGGATTAGTTTTGCTTGGGCCTTCGCATAGAACTTCGAGGGTCCGATCTATCAAACGCTCGTTGATTCTCCGTGCGCAGTCATTCACCACGTCGAGCAAGTCGTGATTGCGAGCCTCCTTTACCCGCTCGTCAATCTGATCCGGCAAAACAGCCGCCGGCGTGTCGCGTCGAGGCGAGTAACGGAACACAAACGCATTATCGAATTGAACCTTCTCAACGAGCTTTCTCGTTTGCGAATAATCCTCATCAGTTTCCCCAGGGAATCCGACGATAATGTCGGTGGTGATGGCGATTTCCTTTCTTGCCTCGCGCACGCGCCGGACGAGATCGACATATTTTTCGGCCGTGTAAGTGCGGTGCATTGCTTTGAGGATTTTGTTCGAACCGGATTGGACCGGCAGATGAAGATGATCGACCAACTTCGGCAGGCGGCGGTAGGCGTCGATTAAATCCTCGCGGAATCCAATCGGGTGGGGCGATGTGAAACGAAGGCGCTCCAAGCCCTCGATTTCGTTAACGTTCTCTAGCAATTGCACGAACGGACTCCTGTTGTCGATCTTTGGAAATTCGTGCCGGCCGTAAAGATTCACGATCTGCCCGAGCAACGTCACTTCTTTCACGCCGCGGGAAACCAGATGGCGAACTTCGGCAACGATTTCTTCGATCGAACGGCTTCGTTCGGCTCCCCGCGTCTGCGGGACGATACAAAAGGTGCAATGCATGTTGCAGCCTTGCATGATCGACACGAATGCCGTCGCCTGTTTCGGCGTGAGTCGTTGATCGCGAATGGTCGATTGAGATCCCGGTTCCTCTTCGACGTCTACGATCGAGAATCGCGGGTCGTCCATCGCGCGATGCCTTTTTCTTTCGAACGCTGCATCCACGTAGTCGGCGACGCGATGGAATTTCTGGGTGCCGGCAACAAGATCGACATGCGGCAGGTTTTTGAGAAGCGAAGCGCCACGCGTCTGGGCCATGCATCCGAGGAATCCGAAAACGACGTGAGGGCGCTCGTTTGCCATATGGCCAAGCATTCCCATTTTCCCAAGCGCCTTCTGATCAGCCATGTCGCGAACGCTGCAGGTGTTCAGCAGGACAACGTCCGCCTCCGATTCGGTCTCGGTGCGCTTGTAACCGCGTTCGATGAGTGAGTGGGCGACCTGTTCCGAATCGCGCTGGTTCATCTGGCAGCCGTAGGTCTTGATGTAAAACTTCGGCATTGGCGGGCGAAATAATACACCGTCAAACGCGGTACGCTACGGCTTTGGATGTCGATCTTACGGAGGCGTTGCAAATCGCCCTGGAAGTGGATTCGCGTTCAATCGTTTCTGAACTTCTGGTTCAGTCCAGGGGTTGGTGCCAACTTCGCTGAACAGCGCAATTCCGATAACTCCGACATTTCTTGTGTTATGGTATTTTTCGGCCGCATACGATTCGCGGACTGGACTGAATCGGAAGGCGGCCACGGCTTCGGTGCTCTGCCGAAAGCCGTCCACCTTTAATT
>DASZJH010000114.1:0-14099 GCA_035948375.1 Chthoniobacterales bacterium | reverse complement strand
CGAAGCTGCCGGACCAGCTCGTTCATTCCAGTGCGGGTCAGCGAAGTCCAGATCGTCTCCGAAGAAACGCCGGCGTTCGAAACCAGGTTCTCCCAAAGTCGCGCCGGAATTTTGCCGATGGGTGAATTATTCACTCGCCGGGTCGGTTCCGTTTTTCGGCGCGATTGAAATTCGGTCCGGAGCTCGTCTTCATTTATTTCGGGGACCCAATTCACGCGAAGGGTGAAACGATAGTCCTTCTCATGCAAAATCCGAGCGCCCCACGCCGAAAGTCTCAACACGGCCGGCCCGCTGATTCCGTTGTGCGTAATCAGCAACGGCCCGCGCTCGATCAATTTTTCCACAGACACTTCCACGTCGCCCACCGAAATTCCGGGTAACGATCGCAGCCACGGCGTTGGAACATGGAGCGAAAAGAGCGACGGCACTGGCGGCTCGATAGTGTGACCAAGCGAGCGAACCAATCCGACCACACCGCCGATGCTGCGGCAGCCACCCGTCGCGAGAAGTAGCCGGTCGCAGGTCGTCAATTCGCCATCGCTGAATTTCAGTTCGAAGCCGCCGTCGCTTCGAGTACGCGCGTTCTCGATACTTTTGCGGGTGAAAAGTCGAACGCCGGCATTCTTCGCTTCGTTAATCAAACAGGCGATGACCGTTTCCGATGAATCTGTTATCGGAAACATTCGCCCGTCCTCTTCCCGTTTGAGACGGACGCCGCGCGCTTCAAACCAGGCAACCGTGTCCTCCGCCGAAAATCGATGGAACGGTGAAATGAGTTCTCGCTCGCCACGCGGATACCGCGTGGTGAATAGCCGCGGATCGAACGAAGCATGCGTTACATTGCAACGACCGCCGCCTGAGATGCGCACCTTGGAAAGAAATTGCGAGCTGCGCTCGAAGAGCGAAACCTTGCAATTCTCATTGGCACGCGCCGCCGCGATCGCCGCAAAAAAACCAGCGGCACCGCCACCCGCGATCACGGTTTCAGTCACCCGCCAAGTTTATGAATAAAAGGCAACCTGCACTCGAAAATCACATCTTTGTGCGCAACCCGCGAGAACGGTGGCCATCCACAAACACGTCTTCGTTTAAGCTAAAGATCCACAGTTTTTTGCGGACACAGCGCCAGGTGTGGAAAATTTTCTGAACGCGTCATCCTCTCGCCGGTCAATACAACAGCAGAAGGGCGACTTTCATCTTATGACCAATAAAATGGCGACTCGATTCGGTTCGATGCTCATCTTCATTTTTGTGGTTCAGTCACTCTCGGCTGACGAGGCGTTGACGACGCGCAACAAAGAGATCGTCCGGAATTTTTATACGACGGTGCTAATTGGTCGCGATGTTGATGCAGCGCCGAAATTTTTTCGGCCGGATTACATTCAGCACAATCCGCAAGTGCCGACCGGCCTGAAAGGATTCATGGACACGTTTCGCGAGCGCTTCAGTCAAAAACTGCCCTCCGATTACAAGCGCGAGTTGCTAAATGTGATTGGTGACAATGACATGGTCGTCGTTTATGTGCGTCAAACCTGGACGAGCAAAGATGGCCAGCATCATCAGGCTCTCGGGTTCGACATGTTCCGTGTTCAGGACGGCATGATCGCCGAGCATTGGGACGCCGATTGATTTGAGCTGTACACAAAACGCGCCCTTCCGGTCGCACACGGTGACCAGAGAAGGCGCGAATTTGTTTAGTGCTGCGTTTAGCTCTTAATCCTCGTCGAGGACTACGCGATCAACGAGCATGTTGTCGCCTTCACCGACGTAATGAACGCGAACCGGAACGCCCACGCGAACGCGGGTGCGTACCGTCGCTTCGTCGAGTTCCTTACCGCTTCTGGTCACATAAACGACCTTTCTGCCGAAACGATAACTTTTCGGGCCGGCGCTTTCCTTCAGCACAATGGTGCTTCCGGGTGTAAACGTCGTGACCGTGCCGCTGCCCTCAGTCGTGGTCGTAGTGGTGGTGGTTTCAGAAACCTGTGCCCACGCGAACGGAGCCGCGACTGCCAATGCCATGCTAAGTATTAACTTTTTCATGTTGTTTTGTTAGACGAACGCGTCTCGAACCGTATTCGGATTTGTTTACTAGTTTCTCGGCGATTTGCCGAGAAAGTCGAAAAGCATTCGGCAATGCAAATTGCTCGACTTAGGTTTCGCCGCCCGGCAAAAAGACTTCATGGAACCAACTTCGCCGCCGCCTTTCCCATCAACGCCGTTACCGGCGAGAAAAAATTGGTGGTCGCGAAACTGGAAATGGCTGGTTCCAACCGGTTGCCTTAGCCTGATTGCACTCGCCGTCTTGTTCGTCGTCTGCATTGCCTTTTTTGTTTTCAGCATTCTGAAATCGTCAGACATCTACAAAAGTGCGGTCGCGCGCGCCAAGAGCAACCAACGCGTTGTTGCCGCGCTCGGCACTCCGATTCAGGAAGGAATGTTCGTCTCGGGTAAATCAAATGTGACTGGACCGTCCGGCGAAGCCGATCTCGCGATCCCGATTTCCGGACCGAAAGGGAAGGCAACGATTTACGCCGTCGCGGCGAAATCCGCCGGAGAATGGACGTTCTCGAAACTCGTGGTGAAACTGGACGGCGGCGCGACTATTGATCTCAACCGAAAAGGCGAATCGGCGCGCGACAAAGAAGAATAGGCGAACTGATCTAAAGCGTGCGCTGCAAAGTTCAATAGCCGGCTGGGTTTAGACTTGTCTTTGCATTTGTAGGCCTACATCCTACGAAGCGCAGACAGTGGTTAGAACGAAAGGAGTCCCATATGTTTGGCCGAGTTCTCGCGTTTTTCTACGGATTGGTTTGTTACCTGATCTTCTTGATCTCGTTTTTGTACGCGATCGCGTTTGTCGGAAACATCGGTCTTGTTCCGAAGACGATTGATTCGGGACCGGCGGCGCCGTTGGCAAAGGCGCTGATCATCAATGCGCTCTTGCTCAGTTTATTCGCGATTCAGCACAGCGTGATGGCGCGGCAATGGTTCAAGCGCGCCTGGAAACAAATCGTGCCCGAGCCGGTTGAGCGAAGCACCTATGTCCTGCTGGCGAGCGTGATCTTGTTGCTGCTTTATTGGAAATGGCAGCCAATGAAACGAATCGTGTGGGACGTTCAGAATCCCAACGGTCGCGCCGTGCTGATTGGTTTGTTCTGGATCGGCTGGGGCCTCGTGCTTCTGTCGACCTATCTGATCGACCACTTCGGTCTGTTTGGGATGAAACAGGTCTATAATTATCTGATCGGCAAACACGACGAACCGCCGCCATTCAAGACGCCGACGCTCTACAAATTTGTGCGGCACCCGCTTTATCTCGGGTTCATCATAGCGTTCTGGGCGACGCCGCGCATGACCGGCGGTCATTTGTTCTTCGCGATCATGACCACGGCCTACATTCTAGTCGCGATCCAATTCGAAGAGCGCGACCTGATTCGTTTCTATGGCGACAACTACAGACGTTACAAAGAACAAGTCTCAATGTTGTTCCCGCTGCGCTTGCGACGCAGATAGCTAATCTAATCGACGCGGCGCTCGGAGCTACCGTGGACGATGTGCAATCCGACCAGGCGGCCGATTAGCGCGACGAGATAGAATTGTCCGAGCATCGCTTCGAGCAACGCGATTGTCCGGGCCAGTGGACTATGGGGCACGATGTCGCCGTAACCGACCGTCGCCAGGGTGACAAAACTGAAATAGCGCATTTGCATCACGCGACTGACAATGTCGTTAGCAGGCATCGAAGTCACAGACGTGAAGGAGCCGGGCTGCACTTCTTCAATCAACGAATAGGCAAACGCCCAAGCGTACCCGAAAAGAAGATAAACACAGATCGCGCCGTAGATTTTGTCCGAGGTCACTTTTCCGCTGCGCAAGACGTAACCGAGAATCGCGACCGCAAAAAAAATGATCAATACCACGAGGCTTCCATGCGAGACGATAACCAGCCAATGACTCGGCGCCGCGGCCAACCAAAAAGTCATAATGATCGAGAACGTTGAAAGCGAAAGACCGATGATCAGAAAAAGCCGCCGCTGGCTCACCGCATAAGTCGCCGACAAGAGCACGGCGACAGCGATAATGTTCAAGATCGATGGGCCATAGTAATACGGCACGATGAACGGAGAAATAATGAAGAGCAGCAAGAGCAAAATCAGCAACCAAAGATGGCTTCTCGGATTCTCGCGGGCGTTGTTCATCGCCTCAAAATGAATCTACGATTTGAACACGTCTAGATATTTGATGCCGGAGCCGGTGTTGAAAATCACGACGCGCTCGCCGCTGTCGATCCTTCCGGACACGCGCAGCTTTTTCAACGCGACAAAACAAGCCGCTCCCTCCGGCGCGACGAAGAGACCTTCCTTCGAGCCAACTTCGCGAACCGCGCGAAGCATTTCTTCGTCATTGATCGCGATCGCGCCGCCGTTCGATTTTCGCAAAATGTCGAGCATCAGAAAATCGCCGATAGCTTTGGGAACACGCAAACCGGAAGCGACGGTGCGCGCGTTTGGAAACTCAGCGACGAACTTTTCGCCAGCCTCGAACGCACGGACGATCGGAGCGCAACCGCTCGCCTGAATTGAAAACATCCGCGGCCGTTTGTTGTCGACCCAACCGAGCGCCTCCATTTCATCGAACGCTTTCCACATCCCAATTAACCCAGTGCCCCCGCCAGTCGGATACAGAATCACGTCGGGCAACTTCCAATTCAGTTGCCCGGCGATTTCGTAGCCGAGCGTTTTCTTTCCCTCGATTCGATATGGTTCCTTCAATGTCGAAAGATCGAACCAACCTTCTCTTTCCTTTCGGTTGGCAATCTCCGCGCCGCAATCAGTAATCAATCCGTCGATCAGGGTCACGTGCGCTCCAACTTCGCGACATTCGATGATGTTGGCGCGTGGAGTGTCGCGCGGCATGAAGATGTGCGCTTCCAAGCCGGCGCGCGCGGCGTAAGCAGCAAGCGCGCCGCCGGCGTTTCCCGCGCTCGGCGCCGCCAGTTTTTTTGCGCCAAGATGTTTCGCCATGGAGACGGCGACGCTCATTCCGCGCGCCTTGAAACTTTGAGTCGGATTCAACGATTCGTCTTTAATCCAAAGATCGACATCAACTTCAGCGCTGAACTTTTTGGACGGAAGCAGCGGTGTGCCTCCCTCGCCCAGCGAGACCGGCTCGACATCCTTCGGCAGCGGTAACAACTCTCGATAGCGCCAGAGCGATCTCTCGCGCGTTGGCAATTTCTCGCGAGTGAGCTCTCGCCCGGCCGCAACAAGATCGACAATCGCAAACAGCGGTTTGCCGCACGATGCACAAAGATTCTGAAGGCGGCGCCAATCGTGTTTCTTTCCACAGGCGGCGCAGTCGAGATGAGTCACAAACATACAGTTGCCAAAATTGTTACGGACAGCTTACACAGAAGCTTAAATGAGCGCAGCTTCCACAACTGGCCGCCCATGGTATCGGCCATCGCTGACGACGCAGATCATGATCGGTCTGATCGTCGGCGCGTTAATCGGGTGGCTGCGACCGGATTGGGGAAACAAAGTTTATTTTCTCCGCGACATTTTCATTAATCTGATCAAGTCAATCATCGCGCCGTTGGTTCTCTCAACCATCGTCGTCGGAATCGCGGGCGCGGGCGCGCTGAAGAAAATCGGTCGAATCGGCATCAAAGCGCTCATCTTTTTTGAAATCGCCACCACGGCGGCGCTTTTTATCGGTCTGGCGATCGTCAATCTGACCAAACCGGGAGCAGGCGTTACGCTCGCGGCAGGCAACATCGACATCGCCAAGACGATCGGACAAACCCACGCCCAAAGTCTGGTCGAAACGATCGTGCACATTTTTCCATCGAGCGTGATCGACGCGATGATGCGCGGCGACGTTCTGCAAATCGTCGCGTTTAGCGTTTTGTTTGCGCTCGCCGTCTCTGCTGTCGGTGAGAAGGGTCAACCGATCGTGCGCGCGATGGACAGTCTGGCCCAGATCATGTTCAAGTTTACGAACTACGTAATGATGTTCGCGCCAGTGGGTGTCGGCGCGGCGATGGCGCACACGATCGGGACGCAAGGTCCCGGCGTACTATTGAATCTCGGCAAACTGATTCTTTCGCTGTACCTGGCGCTGTTCATTTTCATCGGGCTCGTATTTGGAATCGCGATCTGGCTTGCGCGCGTGCCGCTTCGGCAATTTTTCCGCGCCGTCCGCGAACCGGCCGCGCTGGCGTTTGCGACCACAAGCAGCGAATCGGCGTTGCCCAAAGCAATGCAGGCTATGGAACGATTCGGCATTCCGCCCTCAATCGTCGGTTTCGTAATGCCAACCGGATATTCGTTTAATCTCACCGGATCGACACTCTATCTGGCGATGGCGTCGGTGTTCGTCGCGCAAGCGGCTGAAACAACGATGGGCTGGCACATGAGTTTCGGTCAACAGATCACGATGATGCTGACACTGATGCTCGCTTCGAAGGGCGTAGCCGGTGTGCCGCGCTCTTCACTGGTCATCTTGCTCGCGACATTGAACAACTTCGTGCCCGCCGGACTTGGACCAATCGGTGTCGCGGTGATTTTCGGTGTCGACGAACTGATGGATATGGGCCGCACTGCTGTGAACGTGATCGGCAATTGTCTCGCGACAGTCGTGGTCGGGCGCTGGGAAAAAGAATTCGACGAGAATCGGGCACGGGTGTTTGGAACGGTGGAGGAAGCGGAACTTGATTTGAAATCGGGGAACGTCGCTTTCGCGGACGCGGTCAAACAAGACGATTAAGATCGATGATCAGAACTCGGCGCTCCCGGGCGTGCGCGCGAATGGAATCACGTCGCGAATGTTGGGAACGCCGGTTACGAACATGAGCACTCGCTCGAACCCGAGACCAAAGCCGGCGTGCGGCACGGTGCCGTAACGGCGAAGATCGAGATACCACTTGTAATCGGCGGGATCCATTTTGTGCCGGCGCATGTTTTCTTCGAGAACGTTGAGTCGCTCTTCGCGCTGACTGCCGCCGACGATCTCGCCGATTCCCGGCACGAGCAAGTCCATCGCCGTCACCGTTTTGTTGTCGTCGTTCAGCCGCATGTAGAACGGTTTGATCTCTTTCGGGTAATTGAAAACTGTCACCGGACATTTGAAATGCTTCTCCGTCAGCCAACGCTCGTGCTCCGATTGCAGATTGAGTCCGTACTCAATCGGGAACTCGAATTTCTCCCCGCTTTTCTTCAGAAGATCGACAGCGTCGGTGTAAGTAACACGCTGAAATTTCCTCTCCAAAACGAAATCGAGATGCGCGAGCAGTTCCTTGTCCACAAACTTTGCGAACAATTCCATTTCGTCGGGACAATTTTCGCGAATGTCGCGAACGAGATACTTCACGATCTCCTCGGCGAGGTCCATGTCGCCGTTTAGATCGCAGAAAGCCATTTCCGGCTCGATCATCCAGAACTCGCTGGCGTGTCGGGAGGTGTTTGAGTTTTCGGCGCGAAATGTCGGGCCAAACGTGTAGACTTTCGAAAGCGCGCAGGCGAACGCTTCGGCTTCGAGCTGGCCGCTGACTGTGAGATACGTTTGGCGCGCGAAAAAATCCTTGGCATAATCGATGCCGTTATTCTTCTGCGGCGGATTCTTCGGATCGATGGTCGAGACACGAAAGAGTTCGCCGGCGCCTTCGCAATCGCTCCCGGTAATGATCGGCGTGTGGACATAAACGAAACCACGTTCCTGAAAGAACTTGTGAATGGCAAACGCCAGCCGGCTACGCACGCGAAACACTGAACCGAACAGATTCGAGCGCGGTCGAAGATGAGCGATCTCCCGCAGGAATTCCGGCGTGTGTCCTTTTTTCTGGAGCGGATACGAATCCTCCGCCGCTCCGACGATGTCGATCTTGTCCGCAACAAGTTCCCACTTTTGTCCTTTGCCCTGCGACGCAACCAACGCGCCGCTCACACGAACAGAAGCGCTAGTCGTCAGCTTTTGAATGTCTGCGTAATTGGGCAACGAGTCGCGCGCGATAATCTGGAGATTGCGCAGCGACGAGCCGTCATTGAGTTCGATGAAGGAAAAATCCTTGGAATCCCGGCGCGTTCGGATCCAGCCTTGCACGAGAATTTCCGGAACCGGCATCGCGCTTCGGAGCGAATCTTTAACGCTCGTTGGAGAAGGCGTGGTCATTTCCTGAACACTGGAAGCCGAAACGCCCCTGCGCAAGATCGACATCTACATTTTGAGCGCGTCGCGCAGATGTGACACGAGACGTTTGCTGAATTCGACCGAGTCGCCCGCACTCAAATGCGACCACTCGAGACAATTGAAGCCGGAGAGCTCCGGAAAATCCGAGTAATAGATTCCAGGCACGTGCGTCATTTGCAGCAACGGCTCCCAGGTTTGCTCGCGCGGCGTAATTTTATCCTCGATTTCCTTTAGTCCGCCGCTGTGCGGGAACCGGACGAACACAATCTTACCGCCGCGAGCGCGAATTTTTTCCACGGCCGCCACAGTATCGGCAAAGCGCTTCTCAATTCCCTCCTTCATCTTCGCCATGAAGACATCCTGCGGAATATAACTCGGGGGCGGCGGCAGGGAAAAAAGCGGAATCCAGATTTGTTGGATTCGCTTCGCCAATTCACTTCCGGGCTCAGCGCATTTCTCCCACATCCGCGCGCGGCGCTCGCGATCTTCAGTTTGAAAATAGGGCGGGAAAGTTGGCGGAACCTGCGCACCCGGTCGATTCGGAATCGGCAGCTCATTCAACAGTCCTTGAAGACTCAAATCGTCCGGCTTCAAATACGCGACGTGGTCCTCCAGCCACATGCCGAGATATTCGCTCACTCGCTGCGCAGGTGTCTGATTGTGAAACCGTTTCACATTCTTCTCGGCGCGCTCCATCGGTGGCGAACCGGGTGGCGCGAAAAACAACTGCGGGACGACGCTGCAAACGATCGTGCCGTGGAAGTTCTCGTCCTTCGCCAAATCGTCCAGAACGGGGAAAGTGGTGGAGCCGGGTGCTGCCAATTGAATCGGCCGTTTGCCCAGACCTTTTTCAAACTCGTCAAGATCGACATCGAACCAGCCGCGAGAATCGCCGATAATAACGATCGACTCCGGCTGAACTTTTCTGCGCGTTATTGCCCAGAGGTCATCGTTATCATTGAGCGTCGGCGCGTAACCCAGCGCGCGAGCGTACAATTCCCACGCCACGGTCGCAACGAAAGTAACGATCACGGTTGTGGCAGTGATTCCACGCCATTGAAGCGGTGGAATCGGGCGCTCAAATTCAAGCGGCGGTCCGCCGTGAATTTGTTCTTCGCGCGACGGTTTGCGGAAGAACATCCGCGGAAGGCGAAGCCGCTGCTTAAAATTGGAAATAAATGAATGCATTGCTACTTCCTTGTGTGAGAATGATGGCGCAAGCCATGAACGACCAAATGGCGGTCACGGCCCAGCGCGGTAAACGCATTACCGTGGTTTCAAACGCATCGGCGCGCATCGCCCAATGAATAGAAATCAGGCCAGCGGTGACGATTGCAATTTGTAAGAGCTCGCGTGTCGTAAGAATCATGTCACCGTTTGGATGACCGCCAAACATGCCGGACAACATTCGGCTCGCGATCGTAAAATCAGAGGCACGGAAAAATACCCACGCTATGCAAACCGCTGCGTAAGTGGCAAAGCCGGCGATCAATCGAACCGGCAATGTTGCGGCCCACTGCTTCTCTTCGAAGAAAATTCGAAAGACGCGCTCGATCACCAGATATGAGCCGTGCAACAAACCCCAAACCACAAACGTCCAGGCCGCCCCGTGCCACAGTCCGCCGAGAAACATCACGAGTACGAGATTGAGCGCCATCCGAAACGGCCGGACCTGATTGCCTCCGAGCGGAATGTAAAGGTAATCGCGCAAAAAAGTGGAAAGCGAGATGTGCCAGCGCCGCCAGAAATCCGAGAACCCAATCGCGGCATAAGGAAAACGGAAATTATCCTTGAGATGAAAACCAAGCGTTAGCGCCGCGCCGATGGCGGTGATGGAATAGCCAGCGAAATCGAAAAAGATTTGGCCGGCGAACGCGATCACGCCGGCCCAAGAATCGAGAGCGACGAGCGGACCGGCATAACCAAAGACACGATCGGCCGAACCGGAAAGCAAAGTGTCCGCGAGAACAATTTTTTCAAACAAGCCGAGCGTCATCAGTGCCAGTCCCCACAGGAACTGATTGGACTTGAGACGCGGCGGATGCTCGAGTTGCGGCAGAAAATCGCCGGCGCGGACAATTGGACCGGCCACAAGCTGTGGGAAAAATGAAACGGCGAGAATGAAATCGCGGAGTGATCGCGTCGGTTTCAGGACACCGCGATAAATGTCGAGGGTATAGGAAAGCGAGTGGAAGGTATAAAACGAAATGCCGACCGGAAGCAGAATATCGAGATGAGGCGGTTGATAAATGATTCCGATGCGCGCGACCAGCCATTGGAAATTTTGGAGCAGAAAATTTCCGTATTTGAAAAAACCGAGCATGCTCAGGTTCATGCAAACGCTGGCGACCAGCCAACGCTTCCTGGCTCGGCCTTCCTGAGCTTTGCCTATCTGGCGCCCGAGCCAGAAATCCATCGCCGTTGTGGAAAAAAGCAACGCGGCAAAGGGCGGATTCCACGCGCCGTAGAAAATGTAGCTGGCGACCACGAGCAGGTTTTTTCGCAGCTCCCACCCGCGGAGACTCCAGTAGAGCGCAACGACGACTACATAGAAGACGACGAAGGTAAGCGAATTAAAAAGCATGACGGCAAACTCGGATTACCGCTGCCAACAGCAGCGGATCATTTACGCCAGCATATTGAAGCAAATGTTTTAAGTGTTGTTTAACACTCTGGCAAGATCGACATCTACTTCGTGAGGCCGTTTTTTCTACTCGCGCCGGGCGCCGGCGCATCATCGTCCCATCCATGGATGCAGCGTTGGAAACAGCAGCTCAGCCAGATCGGCGAAGTGGAGACGTTCGATTACGATTACGTGCGCGAAGGACGAAAACGTCCTGACAAATTGCCTCAATTAATCGCCGCGCATCGAAAAGCGCTGACCGAAGGGCGTGCGAAAACATCCGGCCCTACTTTTTTGATCGGCAAGAGCATGGGTGGTCGAATTGGCTGTCACGTTTCGCTCGAAGAAAAAGTAAGCGGCATCATTTGTCTCGGTTATCCGCTCTGCGCAATGGGCGACCAAACTAAGTTGCGGGATCAAGTCCTGCGCGATTTGCGAACGCCGATTCTTTTTGTGCAAGGTACGCGCGATTTGCTTTGCCCGCTCGACCTGCTCGAACAGGTTCGCGAGAAAATGACCGCTCCGAATCTCTTGCACGTTGTCGAAGGCGGCGATCATTCGCTGAATGTTCGCAAAAAGGATCTTGGTATCGAAACGCAGGACGATGTCGATTTTGCAATCGCCAGAGCGATTCGCGACTTTCTCGCGCGAGGGCTAACTTAAGGGCAGCCAGCTGCCGGGTTGCGGCGCTGGTTTGGTCCCGTTCAGTGACAGATAAGTGTATTCTTGAAGCAGACGCTCGTAGTCGGAGAGCAGCTTCATCGCGTCGTTTGGCTTCAGGAAATCGGTTTTGATCGCGTCGTCGACCTGGGTCTTGAGAAGCCGCATTAATTCAACCTTGTCCCACTGCGTCATTGCGAGCACTTCACCGATGGTGCTGCCTTCGATCACTTCCTCAATGTACCAACCGGATTCTTCGTCGGGATCGAGGAAGATGTGCACTTCGGTGACGCGGCCGAACAAATTATGGAGGTCACCCATGATGTCCTGATAAGCGCCGACCATGAAGACACCGAGATAATAAATTTCGCCCGGAATGATGCGATGCAGCGGAAGCGTGTCGCGCACATCCTGTAAATCGGTGAACTTGGAAACCTTTCCGTCCGAGTCGCAAGTGATGTCGACGATGGTGCCATGTCGATCCGGCGGCGTGGTCAGGCGATGAATCGGCATGATTGGAAACAACTGGCCGAGCGCCCAATGATCGAGCAACGATTGAAAGACGGAAAAATTGCAGATGTATTGATCAGCCAGAGAAGTTTCGAGCTCCTTGACTTCGTCAGGCACGTAACGCAGACCGCGATGCATGTTGGCGATTTGCTGCGCTAACTGCCAATAGACGGTGTCGATCTTGGCCTTTGATTCGAGATCGAGCAGGCCGAGATTGAATGTTTCTTGCGATTCCTCCTTGATCTGCTGGATGTCGTGCAAGCTCTCGATGCGGTTGCCGCGCTTGAGTCGCTGCTTCACATCGAGAATGTCGCCGACGAGTTTGTGATCTTTCTCGCCCGCTTCCACGCGCACCTTGGGCGCGGTTTTCTCAATGGAACTGAAGGCTTCCATTACCAGCACTGAATGATGGGCGACCACGGCGCGTCCGCCTTCGTTCACGATGGCCGGATGCGGAACGCTTTCCGAATCGCACACGTCCATGATGTTCCAAATCACGTCGTTGGCGTATTCCTGAAGCGAATAATTCGCCGAACTGTCGAAATCGCTGCGTGAGCCGTCGTAATCGACCCCGAGACCGCCGCCAACATCAAGATAACCGAGTTGGTGGCCGAGCTTGAACATCTTGGCGTAATAGCGGGCGGCTTCGCGAACAGCGCGCTTGATCGTGGAAATATCCGGCACCTGCGAGCCGACGTGGAAGTGAATGAGCTTGAGCGCGTGGGAGAGTCCAGCGGCTTTCAACATCTCGCTGGCGGCGACGAGCCCGGTCGTATCGAGACCAAACTTCGCGTTCTCGCCGGCGCTCGGGGACCACTTGCCGGAACCTTTGCTGTGAAGACGAACGCGAATGCCGATGACCGGTTCGACGCCAACTTCTTTCGAAGCGCGGATGGTTGCCTCAAGCTCCTCAAGTTTCTCAACCACAATAACGACCAGCTTGCCGAGCTTGCGACCGAGCAATGCAATTCGAATGAACGCCTGATCCTTATAGCCGTTGCAAATGATCAGACTCTCCGGGTCCTTGTGCATCGCCAGCGCGGCGACGAGCTCCGGTTTGCTGCCCGCTTCCAGACCGAAATGAAATTGCTGGCCGGCATCCACGATTTCCTCGATGACCTCGCGCAGTTGATTGACCTTGATCGGAAACACACCGCGAAAGGCGCCGCCATAAGCAAATTCGGTGATCGAGTTTTGAAAAGCGAGGTTCACCGACTCGACGCGGTGGCGGAGCAAATCCTGAAACCGGATGACGAGCGGAAAACTCAGACCGCGGGAACGCGCTTCGTTAACGACCTCGAGGATATTAATGGTGCCGCCATTTTCCTGAAGAGGCTTGGCTACAACGTTGCCTTCGGCATTGACGGTGAAATATCCCCCGCCCCAACCATCGACATTGTACGTCCCAATCGCGGCATCAACGTCCCAATCGTTCTTCATTTTTCTAGCGCGCCGAAATCAGAGGCAATTCGCATAATCATTCAGCGCGTGAAACAATCAAGAACAGCGTTGAAAAATTTTCGAGACACTTCTTCACAGATTTTCAGGCCGCTTGTTTTTCCTCTCCGTGCGGATAACGTTCGCCGGGATGAACAAGACGGTGATTGAGGTACAGGTGCGAGCCGTGTTACCGACCAGCGGCGGTTGCGCGGTCTTTATTGGGAACAACGACAAGGTTTTCATCATCTATGTCGATCAAACCGTTGGCAGCGCTATCACCATGTTCATGCGCGACATCACCAAGGAACGGCCGCTCACGCACGATTTGATGGCGCACTTGATGACGGCGCTCGGCGCCAAAGTCGAGCGAGTGATCATTAACGATCTGAAGAACGCGACCTATTACGCGCGGGCGATCATTCGCGCGGAAAACGAATTGCAGCAAAAGAAAATCGTCGAACTCGACGCTCGGCCAAGCGACTGCATCGCGTTGGCGACGCAACAAAAGGCGCCGATCTACGTCAGCCAGGAAGTTTGGGACGAAGTGGACGACATGAGCGACGTCCTCCGAAAAATGGAGGAAGAAGGGCTCAAGCCCGATCCCGAAACGGAAGAAGAATAAACTGAAGCGGCGATCGGCGAGGGCCGATCGACGGTCATAGACCGCCACTGCAAA
>DASZJH010000113.1:0-2828 GCA_035948375.1 Chthoniobacterales bacterium | reverse complement strand
CCAAAGGCGGTTCAGCACCAAAACCTGACTGTTTAAGAGCGAGTGCACTGTTCTATTGCCTCGGTTACTCAGCTTTGACCGGTTTTCCGGTAAAGTGCGGCGAAAATATCATTCCCGTTTTTCGTTGTCAACGAGCCCGCCGTGGGGCCGCCCCGGCTTGCCAGCGAATCCAAAACCTGACATGCTCGCAATCGAATGTCGCAGTTCTCCCCTTCCCGCGCACTAAACTTCCGGATTAGGCGCCAAATTGGCGTCTTTAATTACGCCATTTTGGCGTCTACTTCTCGTTAGGCGATAACATGCGTCTGCTTTGGTTGTTCATTTATGCCATTGGCGCCATTTTTGCGGTCGTTGGCGGATACCAAGGTCTTGCGCCAGCTCGGACCGCGAACATCGACGCCGATTGGATTTTCGTCGTCATTTGCTTCGTCCTCATGTGTCTGTTTCCATTAGGTGCGATGGCGTTCAGTCGCCTGAACGGCGTTGAGACATTTCGCAGGCCATCCCTCGATCGCCAGCCACTTGGCTGGCGGCGCGACACCTTGCAGCCGCTGCGAGTTTCTCTTGTCGGCGTAGCGCTGGTTTTCCTCGGCGCATGCGTTGCCCTTCCTCATGCAGATCACCGCGGCGTAATGCTTTTTTGGGTCAATGCTGCAGTCGCCGTTGGGCTCTTTATAGGAGAGAGGCTCGTCTATATCATCTATCGCAGACGAATCGCCTAACCAAGCGCTCCAGCCAACCACTGAGCGGAGAGAAAATTTACAAATGACAACTTCGAAACTTCACTTCGTAGCTCGGCTCGGTGCCGTCAGTGGCGGCTGAGCTTGGTCTCGTTAGCGGATAACTGAGTTAATTCTAGGCGTGGGCGAGCGCTGAGGCTTTCTTGTCGAGAACGGCCATCGCCTGTTGCAGCTCGTCGAAGTCAAACGGCTTGGACATCATCATGTCCACGCTCAGATCTTCGTAAGCCTGAATATCCTCGTCCGCGAGGTGAGCCGACAGAACGAGGATCTTGCCGCCAAAATCTTGCTTCCGTAACTGACGCACCAACTCGAGGCCGGTCATGCGCGGCATTCGGTGATCGGTGATAACAACGTCAAAAGGCTTGGACGTAGCGCCGATTTTAATAAGGGCTTCCCAGCCGCTCCTTGCGCGAACCACTTTTGATGCTGGACCTCCAAGCACCATTGCAATCATATGCGCGAGGGCCTTTTCATCTTCGACAACTAATATCTGCATAATTCCAGTGATTTAATTAGCAGAACCTGGGCCGCTGGACGCGCTGAAGCGCCAGTTAATTGTTATTTGTTATCGGTTATTTTCGCGTCGGCCGGCTCGCGGCTTTCTTCATAAAATTGCCGGGAAGTCGCTTCTCATCGTCGGGGACTGCGCCAGCAGCAACGCCAAGATCCTGTTCTTCGGCCGGGAGAAATTGTTTGAACCGGTTCTTGTCGATCGCTTTCATGAAAGCTTCATGCGGAGTCACCGTTCCATTTTGCAGCAACGCGAAAATCGCGTCGTCCATGAATTGCATCCCCTGCCCTTTGCCGGAAACGATCACGTCCTGAAGTTTTTGAGTCGCGCCTTCGCGAATGATTGCCGAGACAGCAGAATTCGCGATCAAAATTTCGTTGACCGCGACGCGCCCGGAGCCGTCGGCTTTTTTCAAGAGCAATTGGGCGAGAACGCCGCGCAATGAATTGGCCAGCATCGCGCGGGCTTGCGGTTGTTTCGCTGCCGGAAAAACGTCGACCATTCGATCGACCGTCTTACGCGCGTTGTTGGTGTGCAGCGTTCCGAAAACCAGCAGCCCCGTTTCCGCCGCGGTGAGCGCGAGCGAAACCGTTTCCAGATCGCGCATCTCACCGACAAGGACGATATCGGCGTCCTCGCGCAAAGCAGCTTTCAGCGCGACCGGAAACGATTCCGAATCGCCGGGAATTTCGCGCTGGGTGATAATACTGCGCTTGTTGTCGTGCACGAACTCGATCGGCTCCTCAATCGTGACGATGTGCCGCGAGAAACTTTCGTTGATGTAATCGATCAACGCCGCCAGCGTGGTCGATTTTCCAGACCCGGTCGGACCTGTGACGAGAACCAGTCCGCCACGTAGATGCGCGAACTCTTTTGCGACGAGCGGGATTCCTAGTTGCTCGAGCGTTGCGATCTTCGTCGGGATCAATCGAAACACCGCGCCGTAACCGTGGGTTTGTTTCAAGTAATTGCAGCGAAACCGCGATGCCGCGTCCATCTCGTAGGCAAAATCGAGATCGCCCTGCTCCTCGAAAATTTGCCAGTTCCGATCGCCGCAAATCTCGCGCAACATCGACATCGTCTCATCGCGCGCGAGTGGCTTCTCACGAATCGGCACGACATCACCGTGTTTCCGCATCTTTGGCGGCTGACTTTCGCCAATGTGCAAATCCGAGCCGCCTTGCTCGACGATCACCTTTAAGAACTGATCCAGAATGGCCATTTGAAAACTACGGATTACACGGATTTCACAGATTCAAGATTAAGTATGAAGGTCAGGAGCGCTTTGGTCGTCGGATACACGCGGACGCAGGACCCGTTTCCATTCCAGGCGTGAATTCTTAAAATTCAAGCAGGAGCGCCAGGTCTAGCCCGGTAATGTTTAGATAACCGATCATTTGAGCGACGTGCGAATCGGTAAAACAGGTGACGACTTTCGGATCGACAATCACAGCGTCGTCCACAATCAAATCTGGAACCAAATTGCCGATTAGTTCGCCTCGGTATGAAACAGGAAAGGAACTCTGCACTGAGACTCGATGGCCACGCCTTTTCAAATCGATGGTGATCGCGCG
>DASZJH010000112.1:0-7283 GCA_035948375.1 Chthoniobacterales bacterium | reverse complement strand
GACTGACGCTGTCGCGGCGACCGCTGTGCGAATCGCGTGCGTGATCGAAGGAAGGTTCTTTTCGTCCCAAGCCCAGAGTTTCATCCGAACATGATCTTGCCGACGAACCTGCTTTGGCAAGATTCGTTGCACTCTGTCGCGGCTTAATTCAATTGTAGGGCGTCTGTGTCAGACGCTGCATTCCGAATTCCTAATTCCAAAATCCGAATTTGAAGGCTTCGCCTATTCCGCTGCTCGCGCCGGTGATGATGACAATCTTGTCTTTGATTCCAGGCATAAAGTTTTGCTCTCCAATCTCTACCATTGTCGAACATGCGCCGCGATGACGATCCGTGGAGAAGTCTATTCATCGACGCCAGTCTCTTTTCAAGACTCTTGATTTGACACCACGCCTCGTCCAATTGCCGTCTCGGCAACCTACTACCGGTGATTGCGGCGGACGCCGCACGTCATGGAACGGCAGAGGAACAAAGAAAGACAGTAGATTATGACCACGAAAAATGGTGGGCGTGACACCTCAAGCACGCAGATCCGATATCATTCGATTCGGAACGTTACATCGAACAACGAGAAAGATAACAACGTCCAGACGTTCATCGCGAACGTGCCGGCGGATCAGGTCCTGGGTGTAGGAACCGAGGCGAACCTGCGGTCGTACATCGCAGAGCATTCGGAGCGCAAACGGAATGGCGTCCACCGTGCGATTGAGAACACAATGAAGCGCGAACCCGATCGCTTCATCAATCGAAACAGCGGAATGACGATTGCGTGTTCCGCCGCCGAAATCGACGACACCAAGAAGATTGCGAAGCTGAAAGATGCAAGTCTGATCAACGGGGCACAAACGCAGGGAGAGATTCGCCGATTCTTCGCGGAAGCGCAGAACGGTGACAGCGGTGAGATTCCGGAGGACCTCATCTTCGACGTAAGAGTTGAAATTAATGTCGACCCCGATCCTGCGTCGATTACAGAGACAGCGATCGCGCGAAACAGTGCCACGGCTGTACAAAGTATTTCTCAGGCAGGCGCTCGCGGCCACCTGCGAGACTTGCAAGCCGCAATCGAGGCTGCTCGACCTGGACAAAAGATCCGCACTGAGGAGACCGAGGTTGACGTCATCGAAACGCACCAATTGCTTCAGTATTCCAGGCTGCTCATGCCGCGATCGGTATCGGGCAATGATTCCGCCTCCGAGCTATTGCGACCATATAAGAACAAAGCGCAGTGCCTCGCGGATTTCTCTGCCTGGTTCCTGGCGAAAGACACTGATGAAGAAGCGGACCGGAAGTACCGCTTCACGGTGCAAATCGCGCCGACCGCATTAGACGAATATGAATACTGGCTTTCACACGATTCGTGGAACGGCCAACGCATCTGGACCGAGACGAAAAAAGGCGGTCGCGCAGCTCGTCGTGACGATAACAACAAGGTCGCCTGGATCGCTCCCGGCATCATGTTTCCATTGATCGGGGCCCTCAGCGCTTTCGTCGTCGAGCACAAGCCCGGCAAGTGGAAACTTGAGAAACCGCGGATCTTCAAACCCGCCGAACTAGTCGCACGGACGGTGACACAGTTCCGGGCACACAACTCTGATCCAATGTGGATGGGACGTAGTGCCGCGGCGTATGAGGCGTTGCGGACTTATACCGAGACCATCGTCGCCGTACTTGCTGATGCGAGGAACGGACGCGGCAACGGTTCTTAGTCGAAGCATTAAAGCAGGGTAACCTTTCAGGCTCCGGGTGGCCGGCACTACACGCTGGCCACTCGGGCCTCGAAGTCACCACAGTTGAAAAACCGTTACTTGCGAGTTCCGGCGGCGTGTTTGCCCAATTTTTTCAAAAGCCGTAGCAAGGTCAGCCGTTCATTTTTTGAAAGGACACCGGCCACGTCTTCCATCGCGGCGGCGTGCTCGCCAAATCCCCGCGTAATCAGTGCCCGTCCTTTGGATGTGAGCTCCACCCGGCGCACCCGGCGGTCGTCCGGGTGATCCTTCCGTGAAACGAGCCCTTTTTTAACCAACCGATCGACGGCTACGCTGATCGATCCGGGAGTGAGCCAGACCTTCGGGCCAATGGTGTTCACCGGGAGCGGGCCCTTGTGCAGGAGGACTTCCAGCACACGAAAATCAGAGTCGCCGAGTTCTGTCCGTTTGATGCTCCCGGCAGCGTGAGGGAGGAGCGCTTGAAAGGCCTTCATGAAAACGAGCCAAACATGGACACCGGCGGAGTCCTGCTTTTTGGTGGGGCGTTTTCGTTTCATTTAGATTTCGACTTGACGACAATTATATTGATGTAAATATACTTTAAGTCAATTAAACAATCTTAACATGAAAATAACCATTGTCATCGCCCGTCTCCTTCTCGGCCTGATCTTTCTCGTCTTCGGATTGAACGGCTTCCTTCACTTCATTCCCGCACCTCCGCCGTCCGGAATTGCCGGCCAGTTTGCAGGGGCGCTCTTCGTCTCTCATTATCTGGTTCCGATATTTCTGCTCCAGATCATTTCGGCGGTTTTGCTCCTGCTCAATCGCTACGTCCCGCTCGCGCTGACACTGCTCGCTCCGATCATCGTTAACATACTGCTCATTCATTTCTTGATGCTCCCGAGCGGTCTGCCTTTGGCTCTGGTCGTGGCAGTGCTGTGGACCGTGGTCTTCATGAGCGTCCGCTCCGCCTTCGTCGGTCTTTTCCAACAGCGCGTCGCAGCTTAAACATGAATCACCCACCAATTGAAATCGGCGTAGACAGTTTCGTTGCGGCAACCGTGGATGCGGGCGGCCGGGCCGTCGATCCGGCACGACAGCTCAGCGAGTTACTCGAAGCAATCACGCTCGCAGACCAAGTGGGTCTTGATGTATTTGGCATCGGCGAACACCATCGGCGCGAGTTCCTCGATTCCGCGCCAACGATGATTCTCGCCGCCGCCGCGGCCCGAACAAAACGTATACGCCTAACGAGCGCCGTCACGGTATTGAGTGCAGCCGATCCGGTGCGCGTGTTTCAGGAGTTCGCGACGCTTGATCTGCTTTCGAACGGTAGGGCGGAGGTCGTGGCCGGGCGCGGCTCATTCATCGAGGCGTTTCCGCTCTTCGGGCTGGAACTCGAGGACTACGATTCGCTCTTTGCCGAAAAGCTCGATCTGCTTCTGAACATCCGCACGAACACGCACGTTCACTGGTCGGGCAAACATCGTGCGCCACTCAACGGAGAGGGCGTTTATCCGCGCCCGCTGCAGAACCCGCTGCCGGTTTGGCTCGGGGTCGGAGGCACACCGAGCTCCTTTATTCGCGCCGGTACACTCGGATTGCCGCTAATGGTCGCGATCATTGGCGGCGAACCGCACCGCTTTCGGCCCTTGATTGACCGCTACCGCGAGGCGGGTCTGCGGGCTGGACATCCGTCGCACCAGTTCAAGGTCGGCATCCATTCGTTAGGCTACGTCGCCGACAGTGCCGCGAAGGCGGCAAACGATTTCTTTCCTGGTTACGCGCGAAGCTTTACTGAAATTGGGAAGGAACGGGGCTGGCCATCAATGACGCGTGCGCACTTCGATGCACAGCTCGGACCGACCGGAGCGCTCCTCGTCGGCGACCCCGAAACCGTCGCGGAAAAAATCCTGCGCGTAAACGAGTCGTTAGGCGGCATTTCGCGTCTCACGTTCCAGATGAGCGTGGCAGACCTGCCACACGCGAAACTGATGCGCGCGATCGAGCTGCTCGGGACGCGCGTTGCTCCTTTGGTGCGAGCCGAGCTCGCCTCTGAGACAACGACGGCGCCTTTGCCGATGCACTCGCACGCAGCCGCCTGAAGCGGGTTGACGCTCGAACTTGCGGATGGCCTCCCTCGAACGAGGGAGTACGGAGCACCCCGCAAGCGATATTGGAAAATCCCACGCAAGCGTTGTAGTGACGATCGAAGCGCGACGTCAAGTTGTAGGACACGAGAATGAGCATGACCTCGATTCCATTCTGGTTCGCCATACTTAGCCCATTGATCGGCTTGGTAGGCGCACTTCTTGGAGCGTGGTTGGTCAGTTAGCTGTCCTCCGCCTTCTCGCAAAAATGAATCTCCAAACGATAGCCACATGAAAGGAACACAATGAAAAATGGAAAATTGAACGGAAAAGTTGCGGTGGTAACAGGCGCGTCGAAAGGAATCGGCTCTGGCATCGCCAAACAGTTCGCGGGTGAAGGCGCTGCGGTCGTTGTTAACTACGCATCGTCAAAAACGGATGCCGACAAGGTGGTAGATGAAATCACAAAACGCGGCGGAAAAGCTGTCGCAGTGCAAGGGAACGTCGCGAAGAAAGCAGACGTTGAACGTCTTTTCGCGGCTACAAAGAAAGCCTTCGGCAAGATCGACATCCTGGTCAACAACGCCGGCGTCTATCGCTTCGAACCTTTGGAAGCAGTAACGGAGGACGAGTTTCATCGTCAGTTCAACACGAATGTTCTCGGACTGATCTTAGCTACCCAGGAGGCCACAAAATATTTCGGGCCGGAAGGAGGCAGTGTCGTTAACGTCAGTTCTCTCGCGAGCTCAGCGACGCCGCCAATGTCGGTAGTTTACTCGGCAACGAAGGGGGCAGTGGATGCAGTCACCGGCGTGTTGGCAAATGAGCTTGGACCAAAGGGCATCCGGGTGAACGCCATCAATCCCGGTCCCGTTGCAACCGAAGGCTTTGATGCCGGCGGTTTCGCGGGAAGTGAATTCGAAAAACAAACGACGGCGCGGACGCCGCTCGGCCGCATCGGTCAGGCGGACGACATCGCGCCGGCGGCGGTCTTCTTCGCATCGGACGATTCCCGCTGGATCACCGGCGAGACGCTGCTCATCGCGGGAGGCCTTCGTTAGTCGCCGGTTCGATGACTGCGATTTGATTCATGAATAAGAAAATGAAGGCGGTGCAGATTAGGCGTTTCGCTGATTCGCCAAACAAGATAAGGAACGAAAATCATGAACACCACCACTACCATCAAACCCATGGCACAGTCTTCTCTCTCGACTAACACTCGCCCTGCGGAAGCAAGCGGAACATTTTCGATCGGCAGTGATATTCCTGTTCACCGACTGGGCTTCGGCGCGATGCAACTCACCGGCGATGGCGTCTGGGGAGAACCACCTGATCATGCCGAAGCGATCGCAGTGTTAGGCCGCACGTTGGAATTGGGAATCAATCTCATCGATACCGCCGACTCTTACGGGCCCGGAGTCTCCGAGTGTCTCATTGCCGAGGCGCTGCATCCATATCCGGCGGATCTTTTGATCGCGACCAAAGCCGGCTTTCAGCGTCCTGGCCCAAACCAATGGGTCGAAGACGGTCGCCCGAAGCATCTGCGGTCGGCGGTCGAGGGTAGTCTTCAACGGCTGCATGTCCCGCGGATCGATTTGTTACAACTGCACCGGATCGACCCGAAAGTTCCGATGGAAGACCAGATTGGCGCGCTGGTTGATCTTCAGCGCGAAGGCAAGATTCGCCATATTGGATTGTCTGAAGTCAACGTAAAGCAAATCGAAGCGGTGCGTCGCATCACGCCCATCGTTTCGGTCCAGAATCGATATAATCTGGTCGATCGAAATTCGGAAGAGGTGCTGGAATATTGCACTCGCGAAAACATCGGCTTCATCCCCTGGTTTCCGCTCGCCACCGGCGAACTGGCGAAACGTGACGGCCCACTGACCCGCGCGGTGAATCGCCTCAACGTAAGACCAGCACAGATCGCACTGGCCTGGCTGCTTAAGAAATCTCCAGTGATGCTTCCGATTCCCGGAACTTCGAAGGTTAAACATTTGGAGGAAAACACGGCCGCGGCGCTGATTGATCTCGATGACTCGACGATGGAAGAGTTGGAGCATCTTGGTGCAGGTGCCTCCCGATGACGGGCAATTTTGCGTGACGCGGCAAAATAGTAACCGGCTGCGCTGCCCGTGGGCCACCACCGAACCGGCGATTGCTTACCACGATAAGGAATGGGGCGTGCCGGTGCACGACGACCGGTTGTTATTTGAATTTCTGATCCTCGAAGGCGCTCAAGCAGGGCTGAGCTGGATTACAATTCTGAAGAAGAGGGAGAATTACCGCAAGGCGTTCGATCGATTTCGCGCCGACAAGATCGCCCAATATGGCGCGCGCGACGTGAAACGGCTTCTTCGAAACGAAGGCATTGTGCGCAACCGGTTGAAGATCGCAGCCACGATTCAGAATGCGAAGGCGTTTCTCGCCGTGCGCCAAGAATTCGGGTCCTTTGACGCGTATCTGTGGAGTTTCGTTGACGGCAAGCCGATCCAGAATTGTTGGCGAACAATGGGCAAGGTACCGGCGCGGACGAGAGAATCCGATGCGATGAGCCGTGACTTGCTCAGGCGCGGATTCAAATTTGCAGGATCAACAATCTGCTACGCCTTGATGCAGGCGGTCGGCCTGGTGAACGATCATTTGGTAAACTGTCCGCGGCACTCCGAACTCGGCGGCAAACGATCACCGCTAGCGCGGACATAGCTTATCCAAAAGAGGGATCAGCGATCACCTCCCGCGCGGTATTTCAAAATCCCACCCTTGCTCAATGGCGGCGGATTGGCTTCGGCGACTAGGTTCACGTCATGAACGAAAGCGATAACGGATTGAACAGATACCTACAGGAGATCGGGCGTTTTGCTCGGTTGACACCGCAACAGGAGATCGACCTCGCCAGAAAAATCAAAAAGGGCGACGCGGCGGCCCGCGAGCAAATGATCAGTTCGAACCTGCGGCTCGTTGTCACCATCGCGCGCGATTACATTAATCTCGGCATGCCGCTGCTTGACCTGATTTCCGAGGGAAATGTCGGACTAACCAAGGCGGTCGAGCGATTCGACCCGGCAAAAGGCGCCAAGCTTAGCACCTACGCGATGTGGTGGATCAAGCAGTCGATCAAACGCGCCCTTGCCAATCAGAGCAAAACGATCCGCTTACCGGTACACCTGGTCGATAAGGTCGCGAAGGTTCGCCGCATTACAGCCCAGATGAGCGAAGAGCTTGGCCGTGAACCGACGGACGACGAACTTGGGGAAGAACTCGGAATCGAAGGCGAAAAAGTGGCCCGATTAAAACGTCTCGGGATTCGTCCGGCTTCGCTCGAGAGCCCCATCGGCGATGATGATGCAACGCAATTCGGTGAGCTGATTGCGGACGAAGAACGGGAAACGCCATTCGAGGTGCTACGCGACAAGAATCTACTCGATGAGATGGCGGGCGTCCTGGATGTGCTCGACAAACGCGAGAAGAAGATCATTGCACAACGC
>DASZJH010000111.1:0-5496 GCA_035948375.1 Chthoniobacterales bacterium | reverse complement strand
AATCCCAGAGCGCCGATGGGACAAAGCAACTGGAGGCTTTGCGCGAGCGCGACCCCGATTTCGCGGATAGCAACGTAATACAAGACGTGGGCGAGAGTGATGCAGATGACCGCAGAGATGATCAGGATCCAATTCACGTTCGCAGCGACGTGAATCGGTGTGGCGACGTTTCCGAACGCGAGCATCAACGGAAAGAGGAACGCCGAAGTGATGACACTCACGACGCCGAAACTGCGGATCGGGCCGAGGCGCGCGGATGGACGTTTGATCAGAGTGGCGTAAAGCGCCCAGCAAAGCGACGCGGTGAAGGCGATCAGCAATCCGGGCCACGCGACGTGTTGATCTTGGCCGTTAGGCTGAAACCAGACCACGCCAAAAGCGCCAGCCAAACCGAGTAGCGTGCCGACTTGAAACTGCCATTGCCGAATCACCGAGCGTTCTTCCGGAAAAAATGCAAGAGCGAGAAGTGCGGTGAAGATCACAGAAGAGCGAATGAAAATCGCATAAACGCCCGGACCGACATAAAACAAGGCGACCACCTGCGTGATTTGGTGAACGACATTGGGCAAGCAGGCGATCAAGCAAAGGCCGACCGTGCGGATGTCGATCTTGGGTCCGCGCCCAAATTGGAACAGGACGAACGGGATGATGGCCAGACAGGCCACCGCGTATCGGTAAAAATTTTGCGACCACGGATCGTAAAAGCGATTCAGGTAAAACTGGAACAGCGACGGCAGCGACCAGATTCCGATGGTGGCGAAAACAGCGCCGTATCCTCTGGAAAGCTGGCGAACGCGTTTGTCCATGGCGACTGGATATTGCCATGCCCCGGACGATTTGGCAGGTGCGAGCCGGACTGGCGCTGGAGTGGCACAAATTTGCTGGCTTGTGCGGCATGAATCGCTCAAAAGTTAAGGCGAGGTACATAAAGCATGAAGACTCAAACAGCACTTACGTTATCGATTTTGTTGGCGGCGATGGTTTTTACGACGCCAGGGGTTTACGCAAAACGCCGAGGTGGTGGCGGAGATGCGGACGAACATCGTCGCAAGGCGCTTGAGTTCGTTGATCAAAAGCAGTTCGACAAAGCAATCGAGGAATTCAATAAAGAGGTGGAAGCAGCGTCGGACAATCCTGAAGCTTACCGCGACCGCGGGACAGCATATCGCGCGGCCGGGAGAGTTGCAGCTGCCGCCGGCGATGGACCTGCTTCAGCGGCGCGATTCAACTCGTCGATCGCGGATTTCACGAAGATGATCGAGCTCTCTCCCAAGAGTGAAGTCGGCTACGTGGAACGAGCCCAGACTGAGCTGGCTCAAATCCAGTACGATGCGGCGATCAATGATCTAAACAAAGCGCTTGAGCTGAAACCGGACGAGCCGCTCGCGTTCAAGTTTCGCGGCTTCGCTTACATTGGTTTGTCCCAGTGGGACAAGGCGGTGGCCGATTTTACTTCCGCGATCCAGAAAGATCCGAACGATCCTCAAAATTACGATCGGCGAGCCTGGGCAAATCGGAACCTGAAGAATCTGCCGGCGGCGATCGAAGATTACACGCTTATTCTCCAGAAGGATCCGAATAGCGAAGACGCGCTGGTAAAGCGAGGCGCCACCTATGCAGCGATGTCGGAATACGAGAAGGCGATCGCCGATTATCAAGCCGCGCTGAAGATAAAACCGGACGATTACGACACGGTTCAGCGAATGCAATACGCACAATCGCAGCTGGCGGCGAAAAATGCGCCGCCACCGACGCCGACGCCCCCGTCGGGAGCAAGCTTTTTCACGCCCACAAAGATCGTTTTCGCGGTCATCGTTTTGGTGCTCATCGCGGCTGTAGTCCGGTTCTTTACCCGGGGGAAACCGGAGCAAACCAGCAGCACCAGAATCCGCTAGGCCGGGCCGCTTTAGCTCCGTAAAATTGCTTTGACACTACCCCCGGCGCGACTACCGTTTCGGACGCTTTTGCGAGAACGCGACGGTCCCATGGTCGTTCAATTTGACGCGACTTTGGGACTTTTAGTTCTACCCGCGGGAGGCAAACCGGCCCATGTAGCTCAGTTGGTAGAGCACGTCCTTGGTAAGGACGAGGTCACCGGTTCAATCCCGGTCATGGGCTCCAGTTTGAGCCCGCGACGGGGACGACAGTTTAGAAAAGACGCAGTTTATTTTAGAACGACAGGAGTATCGATATGGCAAAGGAAGCATTTAAACGCGACAAGCCGCACTTGAACGTCGGCACGATCGGTCACGTGGACCACGGGAAGACCACTTTGACGGCCGCTATCACCAGCGTGCTGGCCAAAAAAGGTATGGCCGAGAAACGCGCCTATGATTCGATCGACAACGCGCCGGAAGAGAAAGAGCGCGGAATTACGATCAACACCGCGCACGTGGAATATTCGAGCGACAAGCGCCACTACGCCCACGTCGATTGCCCTGGTCACGCCGACTATGTGAAGAACATGATCACCGGCGCGGCCCAAATGGACGGCGCGATTCTGGTGGTGAGCGCGGCGGACGGCCCGATGCCGCAAACTCGTGAGCACATTCTGCTCGCGCGCCAAGTTGGTGTGCCGTCGATCGTTGTCTTCCTGAACAAGGTCGACATGGTCGATGACCCCGAACTGCTTGATCTCGTCGAGATGGAAGTGCGCGACCTGCTCACTCAATATGAATTTCCGGGCGACAAGATCCCGATTGTCAAAGGCAGCGCGCTAAAGGCGCTCAACGGCGATGCCGAATCCGAGAAGCAAGTTCTCGCGCTAGTGCAGGCGATTGACGATTACATTCCGTTGCCCGAGCGCCCGATCGATCAGCCGTTCATGATGGCGGTCGAGGACGTGTTCAACATTGAAGGCCGCGGCACGGTCGCGACCGGTCGTGTTGATCGAGGCATCCTCAAGAAAATGGAGGAAGTCGAGATCGTGGGTATTCGGCCGACCGCCAAGACCGTTGCGACCGACATCGAAATGTTCCGCAAGCTTCTCGATGAAGCGCGCGCCGGCGACAACGTTGGTGTGTTGCTCCGTGGCGTGAAGAAGGAAGATGTCGAGCGCGGTCAGGTTATTGCGAAGCCGGGTTCGATCACGCCGCACAAGAAATTCAAGGCGGAGGTTTACGTGCTGAGCAAGGAGGAGGGTGGCCGTCACACGCCATTCTTCTCGAACTACCGGCCGCAATTTTATTTCCGCACTACTGACGTTACTGGCACGGTTAAATTGCCCGAAGGCGTCGAAATGGTGATGCCGGGCGACAACATCGCCATCGAGGTGGAGTTGATTACGCCCATCGCCATGGAGAAGACCATTCGATTCGCTATTCGCGAAGGCGGCAAGACTGTCGGCGCGGGTCGCGTAAGCGATATTAAAGACTAAGGTAGGAAAGCTTACGCCAGTAACTCAATTGGTAGAGTAGCGGTCTCCAAAACCGCCTGTTGGGGGTTCGAGTCCCTCCTGGCGTGATTTGCCTGACCGCAAGATCGACAACTACAAAATCGACATCGCCCCGTGATTGCGAAAACCAGAAACTTTTTTAACGAAGTAAAGGTCGAGCTCCAGAAAGCTTCCTGGCCATGGGACCCGAAGGAAAGAGGGTTCCGCAAATACAAGGAGCTGGTTGATTCGACCCTCGTCGTGATCATCGCGATGGTGTTGCTTGGAGGTTACGTTGCCTTGTTCGATTTCGTGCTCGTCAACGCGATCCATTATTTTACCAGATTGCACTGATTATGGCTCAGACGCTCGCAGGAAAAGATCAATGGTTCGTGGTCCACGTGCTCTCCGGCCAGGAGAACAAGGTGAAGGAGAACATTGAAAAGCGCGTGAAGACCGAAGAGATGAGCGATCTCGTTTATGAAGTGCTCGTCCCGACCGAGCGAGTCTCGGAAATTAAGAAGGGCAAGAAAAGCGAGACCACCCGGAAATTTTTCCCCGGATACCTGATCGTAAACATGCATTTGCTCGACGAGAACAATCAACTCGTCGGCCGGACCTGGTATTTCATCCGTGAAACGCCGGGCGTGATCGGTTTTGCGGGAACAAAGGATAAGCCGATCCCGATGCGTCAATCGGAAGTGGACTCGATGCTCGCGCAGGTGAAGGAACGAGAAGAGAAGGTGAAACCTAAAGTCAGCTTTGAAGTTGGCGAAACGGTGAAGGTCGCGGACGGCCCGTTTCAAAATCAGAACGGCATCGTGGAGGAAATCGATCCCGAACGTGGCAAGCTCCGCGTGTCGGTAACAATTTTTGGGCGCGCGACGCCGGTTGAGCTCGAATACTGGCAAGTCGAACGCGGTTAATTTATGGCGAAAGAAGTTGTAGCTCAGATCAAACTCCAGATTCCCGCCGGGCAGGCAAATCCTGCGCCGCCAGTCGGCACCGCCCTCGGACCGCGCGGCATCAATATCATGGCGTTCTGCAAAGAATTTAACGCCGCGACTCAGAAACAGGCCGGCGACATTCTGCCGGTCGTGATCACTGTTTTCAAAGACAAGTCGTTCACGTTCATCACCAAAAGTCCGCCGGCCGCGATCTTGTTAAAGAAAGCTGCCAACATCGCGGCCGGTTCCAAGGAGCCGAACAAAGAAAAAGTCGGCAAAGTCACGCGCAAACAGGTAATGGACATCGTAAACACCAAGCGCAAAGACTTGAACGCCAGCAACGACGAAGCGGCATTCCGCATCATCGAAGGTACTGCCCGCCAAATGGGCCTCGAAATCGTCGAATAAGCATCGACATCCGCTATAGCGACGGCCGCTGCTGTAGCGATCGCGCGGTTGTCACGCAGGCACTGGTCTTGCTGATCGCCTTTGGACTATGCGTCTGCGACCGCCACGAACTCCAGATCGTGAGGAGTTAGTCACTCTCGACATTGAAATAGAAGAGAAATCGAAGCCCGCTGGACCCACCCTGAAGGTTCTACTTCTCGAAGACCGCGATGATTTCCGGGATATTCTTAGCGACTACCTTGTCTCCTGCGGTTATCAGGTGATCTCAGTCCGTAGCGGGGTCGAGGGCTTGCGTGAAATCATGAATGCCCCCGTTGATCTTATCATTTGCGACATGATGATGCCACAGATGGGAGGCGAGATGTTTTATTGGGCGGTGACGCGGGTCCGGCCGGCTGCTGGTCAGCGCTTCATTTTTTTTACCGGTCACAAAAACAATCCGCCGATCGAGTTTTTCTTTCAGCGAGTGAACGCGACCGTGCTCTTCAAACCCTTCAAGATGTCGTCGCTCGACTCCGCGATCCGCGATGTCTTTCGTAAGGTGAGTTGACGGCGATTAAGCGTCGATGTCTGGACCGGATCGCGCGGATTGGGGAGTGCCCTCGCCGAAACGAACTTTCCGCTACATGAACTTCCTTCGTTTGAAAGCGCTTATCAGGTGCGTCGGAAACAGTAAGAGATTCCTCGACTTCGCTCGGAATCACAAGCGATAGTCGAACGGATGATCCGAATCGCAGCAGCGTTGTGTTTTCTAGCGGTCGCGCTGGG
>DASZJH010000110.1:0-45056 GCA_035948375.1 Chthoniobacterales bacterium | reverse complement strand
CCGAAAAGATCGACAAGCTCGGGTCGCGAGAAACGTTGCATCTCGCCGCAGGTCCGCACGCCGAGCTCCTCCAATCGCTTCTCAGTTTTTTCGCCAATCCCCCAGATTTCGCGCACCGGCAGGTTCTGCATGAATTCGGGAACTTCCGCCCCTGTGACTTCGAGCTGGCCATTTGGCTTGCGCATGGTGCTCGCGATCTTGGCGATCAATTTGTTTGGGCCAATGCCGGCCGACGAAGTCAGCTTCGTCTTTTGAAAAATTAAATCGCGGATGATTTCGGCCAACGGTCCGGGCGCGCCGGGATTCGCGGTGACGTCGAGATAAGCTTCATCGAGCGAGAGCGGTTCAACCAACGGCGTGAAGCGATGCAAAACTTCCCGGACCACCGCCGCTTCCCGCCGGTAAACATCGAATCGCGTCGGCAACACGATCAATTCCGGACAACGTTGCAGCGCCATAAACGTCGGCATTGCCGAACGAACGCCGAAAGCGCGCGCTTCATAATTGCACGTTGTCAAAACTCCGCGACGATCTCGCGCGCCGCCGACGCCGACCGGTTTTCCCCGCAACGCGGGCCGATCGCGCACTTCGATCGCGGCGTAAAAGCAATCCATGTCGAGATGGATGATGGCGCGCGGCGAGGATTTCATCTCCCTAATGTAGCTTCAAACAATGGTTTAGCCCGCGTCAGCGACCTTAGGGTTGACGAATAAAATTGAAATTGCTAAAACATTAGTTTCGCATCCCGCAGGCAATGTCTCTCATCCCTAGCGAATCCTACAGTTTTCCAGATCACTTCACCAGCACGGTGACTCCGTCGCGCAAGCCAAAGGAAGAAAAGAAAGAGAAGGTCGAGGCGTCGCCAAAGAAACCCAAGATTGTCGCCCTTCCCGATCCGGCGCCGATGTTGATAGAGCAAGAATCGCAATTCTTCGCTGAAGAGCAGCCGATGGAGATGATGCCACCGCCAATCAAACCACCGCGGCCTAAACCACCGCC
The DNA here is from genome assembly GCA_035948375.1 of Chthoniobacterales bacterium. Lineage (GTDB taxonomy): Bacteria > Verrucomicrobiota > Verrucomicrobiia > Chthoniobacterales > UBA10450 > AV40. The sequence goes on along the minus strand of DASZJH010000110.1, from coordinate 44,057 downwards.
TCCTATTGCGCCCGTGCGGGCAAAACCGGCGCCGATATTGATAGAGCAAGAATCGCAATTCTTCGCTGAAGAGCAACCAATAGAACCGGTGCAGCCAATGATCGAGTCGTTGCCGCCCAAACCGGCGCGGCGAGTTGAACCGTTTCGGCCTCAGCCGCTGCCGGCGGCTCCAGTTGCGTTACCTGTGCGCCCTAGACAGGTGCAGCCAAATCCTGCAATGCTTCGAGCGACAGCCCCGCCTCCAAAAATTCCGGATGCGCCAGTCCGAAAGATGCCGTTTCCGTCGTCGCTCAAACCGAAAGTGCGTTGGAACCATCGTGCACCGGCAACCGATCCGGCGCCGGTTCGACAAGACAGCGTCGAATCCGCGCCTGGCGTTCCACCACCAAATATAATTCCGATGCAGCCAAAAGCTGCGCCTGCGCCACCAATGCGTCCGGTGCAACCGCCGTCCCGCCCTGCGCCGACGGCGCGTCCCGCACCGCCGCCGCCCGCGATGCGCGAAACGTTTCGACCGGCAGCCCCGCCGCCAAAACCAGCTCCTGTCGCTCCGGAAAAGCGTCCCGTTCAACCGAAGCCGGTGGTGCAGAAATCGCAGCTACCGGTCGCGCCCAATCCACAAGCGGACTTTTTCGAGGCGTTCGCGGAGAGCCAGGAAGCTGCGATGAGGCGTCGCCAGCAAATGAAATTTCGACGCTTTATTGCATGTGAAGTTGCAGCGTTAGTCGTTTTGGTACCGCTCGTAATCCTCGGACTTACGCTAAATATAACCGCGCCGGCAGTTCGTTGGCTGATGAACGCTTTCACAATCGCAGCTGCGATTTCGGCAGCGGTGATTCCGATCGTGTTTTACGCGTTCACGCCGACGCTGCCCGAACTCGAGCGCTAGGTCCGAGCCGGACTGGCACCAACCTGGCGGCGGGGAGCAACATCCCAGAGCTCGATTGCCTTTTCGCGCAATTTACGCGATGGACGATCGACCATTATGAAACCGGTAGTCACGCGAGTGTTCATGGTGCGACATGGCGCGACCGTGTTGAGCGCGGAAGACCGGTTTGCCGGCGCAACAGACGTCGAGCTTTCCGATGAAGGGCGCGAGCAAACGCGGCGATTGGCCGAGCGTTTGAGTCACGAAAAAATTATCGCGGTGTACGCCTCGCCGCTCGGCCGAACGGTTGAAACGGCGCAGATTCTGGCCGCGCCGCACAAGCTCGAACTGCAGAAACGCGATGGTTTACGGGAAATCAATCACGGCCGGTGGGAGGGGATGACGCGCCGGGAAGTAGAAGAAAAATATCCCGAAGAAGCGGCCGAGTGGGAGAAAGACCCGTACACGTTCGCGCCGCTCGGCGGCGAAAGTGGGCTGGCGGTGACGGCGCGCGCGTTACCGGTGTTGATTGAGTTGGTGCGAAAGCACCCAGGTGAAAATTTCCTTCTGGTATCGCACAAAGCGACCATTCGGCTTTTGTTGAGCTCGCTTCTCGGGTTCGATCCCAGACGTTATCGCGACAATCTCGATCAAAAACCGGCCGCGCTGAACATTGTCGATTTTCGCGACGCAACCCGCGCGCGACTAAGTTTGTTCAACGACACCTCGCACTACGACAAGGCAGGCCAGGCGATCCCGGAAATCCCAGAATCGCGGTTGTCGAAGTGGTGGAATATGCGAAGCGACCAATCGCGGTGACTGCGTCGGCTCCTTTAGTAATTGGCGCGACCGGCGGCTCCGGAACGCGCGTGGTAGCGCGAATCGCGCGTCATGCGGGCTACGATCTGGGCCGCAACGTGAATTCCGCCGAGGACGCCCTGGAATTCTATTCGTTTCACGACAAATGGATTAATCGATATGTCGGAGCCGAATGTCACGGTGGCCGTTTATCTGATGCGCAGCTTGGGCGTATGAAATTAGAATTTCAATCCGCCTTGGATCGATATCGGCCATCGAGCTCGCAATCAGCGCAGTGGGGTTGGAAGGCGCCACGGACCATTTACTTGCTCTCATTTCTTTGCGGGCAATTTCCAGACCTGAAGTTCATTCACATAATCCGCGACGGCCGCGACATGGCCCTCTCCGGAAATCAAAACCAATTGAACAAACACGGCGCCGCGGTTTTGAGCTGGCCGGAGAGACTATTTCGTTCCAGAGCGGAACGCTCGATCTTGTTGTGGGAACGGGTGAATCTTCACGCCGCGGAACTTGGAGAATCGAAGTTGAATCAAAATTATCTTCGCGTCCGATTCGAGGACCTTTGCGCGAACCCGGTGGAGATCACTGCCCGGGTCGTCAATTTCCTAGGCGCGCGAATCGATCCGGAATCCATTGCCCGCGCCGAGATTTCGCCACCCTCGACGTTGCAACGCTGGCGAACATATCCGCCGATGCTGATCGCCAAACTCGAACGCCTCAGTGCGAATTCGTTGCGAAAGTTTGGTTATTTGGCCTGAAAGTTCCGCGGCTTTACAACCACTGAAAGGTCCATAATCGATCAATTTCGGACTTTGCAATTAGCTTGTCCCTTTAGATATTGAACAGCTAACTTTTCTCCGAAATGGACGCTTCCACTTCTGTCGATACCCATCACGATCCACACGCGCACGGCGGCGAGCATGAACACCACGAGCTCGGTTTCTGGCGCAAATACATCTTCTCGACCGACCACAAAGTGATCGGCATCCAGTACGGGATTTGTGGCCTGATCTTTTTGTTCTTCGGCTTTTCCCTGATGATGATCATGCGCTGGCAACTGGCTTATCCCGGTCAGGCGTTGCCGCTGATTGGTGAGTGGCTTCCGTACATCTTCGGTCCCAACACCATGCCGGATGGCAAGATGACGCCCGAGTTCTACAACTCGCTCGGTGCGATGCACGGCACGATCATGATCTTTCTTGGCGTTGTGCCGGTGGCGTTCGCGGCGTTCGGCAATTTCGTCGTACCACTGCAAATCGGCGCGCCGGACATGACGTTTCCGAAAGTGAACGCGGCGAGCTTTTGGGCGTTCGGTGTCGGCGGCGTGATTATGTTAACCAGCTTTTTTGTGCCCGGCGGCGCGGCCAAAGGCGGCTGGACTTCCTACACGCCGCTCTCGGACATCGCCGATAAAGGGCCGGGGTTCCATATGGTTCTCAACGGCCAATCCCTTTGGCTGATCGGGTTCGTATTTCTGATCACATCGTCGTTGCTCGGCGCGGTAAACTTCATTACCACGATTATTCAGCTTCGCGCCAAAGGTCTGACCTGGATGCGGCTTCCGTTTTTCGTTTGGGCGCAATTTGTAACCGCGTTTCTGCTGCTGCTGGCGTTTCCACCGCTCGAAGCCGCCATCGTTATGCAACTTATGGATCGCACCGCGGCCACCAGCTTCTTCCTGCCGGCGGGAATGATCGTTAACGGCGCGCCGCTACACATCAGCGGCGGAGGTAGTCCGCTTTTGTGGCAGCACTTGTTCTGGTTTCTGGGGCATCCCGAAGTTTACGTTTTGATTCTGCCGGCGTTCGGAATCGTGGCTGAGATTCTGGCTAATAATTCACGCAAACCGCTCTGGGGTTACAAGTCGCTCGTTTTTTCGGTGCTGGTGATTGGATTCCTCTCTTTCATCGTTTGGGCGCATCACATGTGGCTCACCGGAATGGGCTCGACTGTGAGCGCATTTTTCCAAACGACGACACTGCTGATCTCGATCCCGTCGGTGATTATTCTGAGCGCCTTTTTCATTTCGCTCTGGGGCGGGTCGATTCGATTCAACGTCCCGATGCTCTGGGTCACGGCGTTCCTGCCGATGTTCGGAATCGGCGGGCTCACCGGCATTCCGCTCGCATTTAATTCAGCCGATCTTTACTTGCACGACACCTACTACGTCATCGCCCACTTCCATTACATCGTTGCCCCGGGGACGATTTTCGGACTTTTCGCTGGAGTTTACTACTGGTTCCCGAAAGCAACCGGCCGACAGATGAGCGAGTTCTGGGGCAAAATGCACTTCTGGCCGTCGCTGATTTGCATGAACCTGATTTTCCTGCCGATGTTCTTGCAGGGAATGCTCGGCATGCATCGCCGCTGGTATGACGGCGGCCAAGGCTGGACGCTGTCGGGCGAACACATTTGGGGTCTCACCGGCTTTCAATGGAATACGCCGATCTCCTGGGCCGCGTGGACCATGGGCCTGGCCCAAATTCCGTTCATCATCAATTTCTTCTGGAGCATCAAGCACGGAAAAAAGGTGGACGACAATCCGTGGCAAGCGACCACACTCGAGTGGACGGCGCCGAACCGGCCGCCGCACGGAAATTTTGTGACCACGCCGGTGGCTTATCGCGGGCCATACGAATACAGCCTGCCCGGAAGAGACAAGGATTACACGATGCAGAACGAACCGGTGGAAGAATCCGAACGCCGGCCACGCAAGGTCACCGAACCGCTTTTAGTCGGTTAGCCAATGGAAATTCCGTACACAATTTCGACCCGGCCTGATACGGGTCTGTGGAACGCCAAGATCGGCATCTGGCTCTTTCTTGCGTCGGAAGTGATGCTCTTCGGCGGACTTTTTTCCGCCTACGTTTTCTTGCGTTTGGATGCCCGGCCCGGCGAATGGCCGCACGGTCTGCTCAACGTTCCAATCGGCACGATGAACACGGCGATTCTGATCTTATCCTCGGTAACGGTTGTCCTGGCCTGGGCCGCCCTGAAAATGCGGCGTTATCGGGCTTACTGGTGGTACATGCTCGCCACCATTAGCTGCGGTCTGATTTTCCTTTTCGTTAAACTGTATTTCGAGTGGCCGCAGAAGTTTGAGCACTTCGGCGCCTTCATTAAACCGGAAGCGCGCGAAAAATATGAACAGTATCTCGGCAACCATCACCGTGAATCGAAAGGATTCGAGCCGCGAATCGAGATCACGGGCCATTTGGAAAACCACGAAGCGCTGCACGATCCCAATGCGAAGGAATATGAGATCGCGGTCGATCCAGTTTTTCTCGACCCGAACAATCCGGTGAACGATCGACCGCATTTTCTTTTTGTCCCGCCGACCGATCACGTGGTCAAGATCGAGAAGGAAGATGTGGATCGCATCGATTCGTTCGGGCCGTGGCACAGCGCTTATTTCGCGAGCTATTTTACGATTACCGGATTGCATGGCGCGCACGTGCTCGGCGGTGTCCTCGTTTTTCTTTACATGTGGCTGCCGGTCAGCAAAAAGGTTTACCAACGGAATCCCGAACACCTCGCCAATCGCGTAGAGGTTTCCGGTTTGTTCTGGCACTTTGTCGATCTTGTCTGGATTTTCGTCTTTCCGCTTTTCTATTTGCTCTAAGCCATGAACAACCCGCCTGATATTGCGCAAGATCCAGCGGAGCATGAGGAGTACGCGCACGGCGTACACCAGCATGTTTCGCGATACTTAATGGTTGGTGGCCTTCTGCTTTTCTTCACCCTGCTCACGGTGGCATTATCTTATGTCGATTTCGGCGGGTTTTTTTCGTGGCTGTTCCATATTCATGTTTCACCGGACGGCGGCCGGAAGTTGAACATCACGGTCGCGATTTTGGTCGCAGCTTTTAAGGCAAGCTTGGTTGGGTTGATCTTTATGCACCTCGCCGCCGAGAAACGGTTGATCTATCGAGTTTTAGTTTTCACCGGCTTGTTTGTTCTCGCACTTTTCTGGCTCACTTATTTCGCGTGGTACGATCCCATCACTCGTTAAATGTCGCTTAAAGCATTCCATATTATTTTCGTGATTTTCTCGACGCTCGTGGCGTTGGGCATCGGCGGCTGGTGCGTTTGGGTCAACCTTGTCGAAGGTGCGCCGGTTTATCTTGCTGGCGCGATCGCGTCTTTTGCCACCGCGCTGGCCCTTGTTATTTACGGCATCTGGTTTTATCGAAAAATGAAACGGCTGCACCTCATCACATGAAAAAGTTTTTGTCGATCTTGGCGATGCAAGGTCACGCTGTAGCCTGGTGCGTAGGCGGATCGATGTTGCTTGTCGCGCAACGGGCGAGCGCGTGTCCGTTTTGTTACGGCGCCAGAGACGGCAAGGCCACCGAGCACATGGCGGTTGCGATCTGGTTCTTGTTCGGCGCGGTACTGTCGGTCATGGGCGGGATCGGCGCAGCCAGCTACAGCATTTGGCGACACGGCCGGATGCCGACTCCGCCCCACCAGAAATTGATGGAGGATTTGGAGAGGGATGAATAGTCTCGCCCTGATCAACGAGTTTCTCGGGCAGCCGCCGAATGCTTCCGAGCACGGCTACCAGATCGATCACATCCTCGAGTTCGCGCATTGGTTCATGGGCGCATTGTTCGTCGGCTGGTCGGCATTTTTCGTTTTCGTTTTGATTCGCTTCCATAAGAGCCGTCATCCGAAAGCCGATCACCATGGCGTTCGCAGCGCGATCTCTACGCATCTGGAATTTTCCTGCGTGCTGATCGAGGCAGTCTTACTCATCGGATTCGCGATTCCGCTTTGGGCGAAACGCGTAAACGAATTTCCGTCCGGTCAGGACGCGATTCTTGTTCACGTCGTCGGCCAGCAGTTCAACTGGACGTTTCATATGCCGGGTCCGGACGGCCAGTTTGGGCGACGCGAGATCGGTTTGGTCACAAATTCAAATCCGCTCGGAATCGATCCGAACGATCCCGCGGGCAAGGATGACATCGTGGTATTGGGCGAATTGCACGTACCCGTTAACAAGCCGGTGATCATTGAGTTGTCGTCGAAAGACGTGATCCACAACTTCGACATTCCGCATATGCGGATCGCGGCCGATGCGATTCCGGGTTCGCTGATTCCGATGTGGTTCAAGCCGATCAAGACCGGCAATTACGAAGTCGTGTGCGGTCAACTCTGCGGTCTCGGCCATTACGGAATGAAAGGAATGGTCGTGGTCGATTCGCCGCAGGATTATCAAGCGTGGTTGAAAGAGCGTGCCGAATTAGCCGGGACACAGAACGCGCCGCCCGCGACGCAACAGCCGGCGGGCGCAGGTGGAGCTGGTCCAACTCCGGGCACGATTCCGCCGCCGGGCGCACCAAAGAACCAAAATCCCGCCGGCCAGCCTGAACAGAAGCCGGCTCAACCGGCGCCAAGTCCGAGCGGCGAATAGTCGCTGCCCTATGGCGGTGCTCGTTGAGCGCCGATCCGAAATCGTGGAGTTAACGTCAACAGATTCGGCGGTCACAGACCGCCGTTACAGTGCCTGGCTGAATCGCTTCGCGTGGTTCACCGCATTCGCGACTTTGCTGTTGATTTGCAGCGGGGGAATGGTGACCAGTAAAAACGTCGGACTCGCTGTGCCCGATTGGCCGACCACGTTCGGCTACAACATGTTTCTGTTTCCGGTCTCGAAATGGATCGGCGGCGTGTTATTCGAACATACCCACCGGCTCATTGCTTCAACGGTGGGATTTCTCACCATCATCCTCGCGATCTGGATTTGGCGCGTCGAAGATCGACAATCAGTTAAAACACTCGGACTGCTTGCGGTCGCCGGCGTAATCCTTCAGGGAATTCTCGGAGGCTTGCGCGTCACGATCTTAAAAGATCAGATCGGGGTCTTTCACGCCTGCCTCGCGCAGGCATTTCTTGGCTTGATTGCGCTAGTAGCGATCGTGACGACAAATTTTTGGCGATCGCTTTCGGCAAACGTCGACGCGTCGAAGTTTCGGGCGATCAAAGCGATTGCCGTTGCGACAACGGTTGCGATTTACGTTCAACTCGCGCTCGGCGCGACGATGCGGCATCAGCACAAGGACCTGGCGATCCTCGATTTTCCAACCGCGAACGGCGCGTGGATTCCCGACACCAGCGCGTCAGCGTTGGCAAAAATCAATGCCTGGCGCGACGCGCGCTCTTTTTCGGATGTCGATGCGTTCCAAATCTGGCTGCAAATAACGCACCGGCTCCTCGCAGTCCCAATCGGAATCGCCGTGATCATGTTTTGCGCTCGCGTCCTGCGAGACGCGCGCGAAATCGACGCGCTTCGACGACTGTCGATCTTCTGGGTGATCTTGTTTTTCGTTCAATTCACGCTCGGCGCGTGGACGATCTGGAGTAACAAAGCGGCCGATGTCGCGACAACCCATGTCGCGGTCGGCGCGATCATGTTATCGTTTGGCGTAAGCGCATGGGCCGTTTGCTCACGCGTGTTACAGACAAAGCATCCATGAAAGCGGCAGCGATTGAATCTGAGCCTGAAACTCGAGGAGCGCTTTCCGGATTCATCCGCGACGTGATCGAGTTGGTCAAAGCGCGACTGACGCTGCTTGTTTTGCTGACAACAGCGGTTGGTTTTTATCTTGGGGCGGAAGGCCCGATCAACTGGACTGCGCTATTACATACGGTTTTGGGAACGGCGGCGGCTGCGGCCGGTGCCGCGGCGCTGAACCAATGGTGGGAATACAAGCTCGACGCCATGATGCAACGAACACAATTCCGCCCCGTCCCTGCCGGGCGCATGCGGCCGACTGAAGCGGTCGTCATCGGTAGTGTGCTGTCGATCTTCGGCGTGGTTTATCTCGTCTTCGTTTGCAATGCACTGAGCGCCGCGCTCGCCGCTATTACGATCATCATTTACATCTTCGCCTACACGCCGCTGAAACTGGTCAGCACCTTTAACACTGCGCTCGGCGCAATTCCCGGCGCATTGCCGCCGATGATCGGCTGGGCCGCGGCGCGCGGAACTCTGGATGCCGGCGCCTGGATGCTTTTCGCGATCTTGTTTTTCTGGCAACTACCGCACTTTTTTGCGATCGCCTGGATGTATCGCGACGATTACGCGCGGGCCGGGTTCCAAATGATCTCGAGCGACGATGCGACCGGCGCGCGCAGCGCGAGCCAAAGCGTTTTCTTTTGCATGATTCTTTTTGTGGTTGCCGGCCTGCCGGCATTCATCCGCATGGCGACAGTTTTCTATCTCTTGGCTGAACTGATTCTCGGCGGCATCTTTATTGCCGTGGCAATGCGATTCCTGAAGACACGCGCACATTCGGACGCGCGACGACTTTTTATCACATCCATCCTCTATTTGCCGCTTCTCCTCGCCGCGCTCGTCTTGTCCAAAGCATGAACGGAACTGCAACATTAGATCGACAATCAGCCAGAGCGGGGACGCTTTGGAAGGCGACACTGATCGCGATTCCGATCCTGACGCTCGTGCTCTTACTATCGCTTCGGCAGCTAGAAGTGAATGCGCTTCGTCAGCGGACTGTTTCCGCCTACGGGAGCATTCCAGAGTTCACGCTAATCAATCAGGATGGGAAAAACTTTGGCTCGGCGGACTTGCGCGGCAAAATCTGGATTGCGGATTTCGTTTACAGTACTTGTCCCGGCCCGTGTCCGATGATCAGCAGCCGGATGAGCGAATTGCAAAAGCCGTTGGAGAAAACTGATGTGCGTCTGGTGTCGTTTACAGTCGATCCGGCGAAGGACACGCCTGAGGTATTGCGCGGCTACGCCGACAAGCTCCAGGCCGAGCCCGGGCGCTGGGATTTTCTCACTGGGCCGCAATCGACGATCTACAATCTGTCGCGCAACGGATTCAAGCTCGCGGTTGGTGAAGAAAAAGGCGTTCCGATTCATAGCACGCGAATGATCCTGGTAGATCGGCATGGGGCGATCCGCGGTTACTACGACGCCGTTGAGCCCGATGCGGTCACAAATCTGGTCGCGGACACGACACACTTGTTGCGCGAGCAACCGAAGTGACCATTAGCCGATCGGTTTAGGTCCGGTGGTTGGTTCTTCCTGGCAAACCATCCGCAAGTAGTCGCGATACTCACCCTTCGGCAATCGGTCGATCGTCTTTTCGAGTTGCGATTGAGTAATGAATCGCATCCGCAACGCGATTTCCTCGAGACAGGCGACTTTCAATCCCTGGCGATGTTCGATGGTAGCGATGTAATTGCCGGCTTCGAGCAAGCTGGTTTGGGTTCCGGTGTCGAGCCAGGCCATGCCGCGGCTCAGCAATTTCACGTGCAGCTCGTTTTTCTTGAGATAGAGCAAATTAAGATCTGTGATCTCCAATTCCCCGCGCGCCGACGGCTTTAGCGTCTTGCAAAGATCGACAACCTTCTCGTCGTAAACGTAAAGCCCGGGCACCGCGAAATGCGTCTTTGGTTTTTTCGGCTTTTCCTCGAGGCTAATCGCCCGACCGTCCGGACCGAACTCGACTACGCCATAGCGTTCCGGGTCGCGTACTTGATACGCGAAAATACACGCGCCGTTCCTGGTGCCGAGAGCATCGCGAAGGAAATCGAGTTTTCCGTAAAAGATATTGTCGCCCAGAATCAGACAGGCGCCCGAGCCGCCGATAAACCTCGCGGCGATCAAGAATGCTTCGGCGATTCCCTTCGGTTGCGGTTGTTCGGCGTAATCGATTCGGATTCCCAGCTGCAAACCATCGCCCAGATAGTCGCGAAGCATCGGACAATCCTTCGGCGTCGAGATGATCAGGACCTCGCGCAATCCGCCGAGCATCAACGTCGCCAGCGGATAACAGATCATCGGTTTGTCGTAAACCGGCAGCAGTTGTTTGCAGACGATCTTGGTAAGCGGGAAAAGCCGGCTGCCGGCGCCGCCTGCGAGGATGATGGCCTTCTTAGTCAACAAGAATCAGGAAAACCGCACGTCTTTGCCGGGATCCATCTCGAAATCCAGGCTGAGCGAATCAGCCACATTCGGTTTGATGACTTCCTCCATGAACTTCACGAAAATCGGCTCCTCCCGGAAAATGGCGAACTTGTCCATCGATTCGAAATCGATCGCGATGAAGAACGGCCATTGCAGCTCGGGATCCACGCGTTTGCCGCATTTAATGTTGAGCACCTCCGGGATCTTGAGCAACTGCATGCGAGTGTTCATCATTATCTCCTCGACACGAGCGGGAGTGACCTCGGGCTTGAGCTTGTAAAGGACGATGTGGTGAATCATTGGAAGGTTAAAGCTATTAGGCGCTACCGGCGGGGCGCGCAAGTGAGAACCGTGAACAACAATGGCACATTGCGGGCTATGTCAACGTGACGGGGATCGCCCGACAGACGCAGGTGCGGGAACAAGAACTTCGCTTGGAACAATCTCCTCGGACTGGCCGGGCGGGGTCCACCAAAGTTTGACTAAGCCGCCGAAGAGCGCGTTGAAATAACGCACGCGGATCTCATGTCGCCCGGGCGATAGTTCAATGGAACCGCTTTTCTTCTGCAAGATTGGACCTCGGCTAACATCGACCACCACGCGGCCGTCGATTTCGAGAAGGGCTCCGTCGTCCGCGATTAGGGCGAACTCGTACCTGCCGTTCTGCTTGATCGTAATTTGACCGGTCCAGTCGATGCTGAATGGCGGAGGCAACGGCAAACTTCTGGTCCAGTCGAAATTCACTTCGGCATCGACGGCCTCCTCCACGGCTGGCTCTTCCCAGTTGGCATTACGAAAATATTTTCCGCGCAAGCCTTGCTGAGGATTACGTGCTGCAACCACGGCGTGATGAACAGCCGGCGGCAAGCCTATGGCAATTAGGAATGCGACCAGCGTGCTGCTTCGAACAATCAACGTGCGCTTTTGTTTTTGGTTTGCGATTTCGTCATGGGCCGGCGGCGTTTCGGCGGTTGTCGATTTTTGCGTGATCGAGCCGAGGAGCATGGTGCCCGATAAGAGCCACCAGCCAAGCAACGGCCACAGCTGATGTTGCGGGGGTAAACCCGTCAGCTGTCCCAGATTGAATGCCGCGGATTGTTTCGCCAAATCGCGCTGACCGGCAAACAAGCCATCGGTGTTTTGGGCGAAGCGGGCGCGGAGATAATCGGGAGCCAGTAAATCGCGCGCAGGGTTTTCGTAAGGGATGCCAACGCGCGGTTCGGTCGCGGTCAAGATCAGCATATAAAACAGCGAGATTCCGAAGAGCGGATAAAACGCGAATCGCAACACGCGGATGCCAATGGAAAGGCAAAGTGGCCAAGCGAGGAACGGCAATAGCGGGATCAAATGTCGCGATCCGACATAACTGGCGCCCGACCAATCATATTCCGACCCGCCGTAGTGGGTGATGAAAAGCAGATATGCCGCCGTCATTGCTGCAACGAGAATCCCTTCCGGCCGTGAGTCGCGCCGCCGAATCATTATCGCCAGGCCGGGGACGCAAAGCCAAAGCACTGGGTTGCAGGCGTAAATCCGCCAATGCTGTATGCCGAGGTAAAGCATTCCGATTTTTGGATAGACAGTGACCGCAGCAAGCGCGTGGATGAATTGGCCGACGCCCTGTGGGTGCAAACCCAACCAGCCGTGGCCGTACGTTCCCGAGAACGACGCGCCGGCCGTGGCGTACGATTCGTACGGGATGTATAACGGCTTTCCGAAGGCGGCCACGTTGTAGCCGATGAGCAAGACTGCGCCGAGCAGCGTTCCCCCGAAACCGGACAAACCCAACATCAGTCGCTGTCGCGGCGTGCGATCGAGCCGAAAAATTATACACAGCGCATAAGTTGAGAGAGCGATCGCCAGCAGTGCGGTCGGGTATTCTGCCGCCACGCTCAGGCTGATCAACGAACCAGCACCGAATGTGCGCCATAGCTGGCCGCGTGCCGACATTCCGTCGCTTGACCGAAGTTGAAATAGAAGAACGAATGCGATTGCCAGAAGTGCGGCTACGAATTGGTGGCTAAAAAAAAGTGTCGAGTAGGGAAAAGCCAGTGTTCCCAGCCATATCCCGGTCACCGCCAGGATCGACAAGTAGGGGTCAGCTTTCATTTGCCTCAGAACTCGATAAATCGCGACAGCGGCTAACGCTGAAAGCAAACTGACGCCAAAAAGAGTCGTCAGATAGGTGACAACGTGCCAATAGGCGCCATTCACTAGTCCAAGCCGATAGAGCCCGCTTAACACCGCGGAGATCACGGCGAACGGCACAACGCTAACGAGCGTCATCCCCGGCGCTTTGTTCGGATAAATCTGGTTCGCCCCATTTGTCGGATAGTGGATTACGTCCGCGGTGTTCCACCAGTATTTATTGATCTCGAGCACATGATCCTGCACGATCGCGCGCATCTGATCGAATCGCGCCGCCTCGTTATGATGAGTCGACTGGTAAAAATAGCCGTAGCTCAGGGACAACAGCAAAAATAAGATTAATTCCGTCCGATGGATGCCGATCTTCACAAACAAATTCCAGCCGGCGATCAGTCTGCCACGAACAAACCCCGCCCGCCAAGATTCACAATCCGCCAAGCGGTTACTCGCATTGGCGCTCTCCTGCCAAAAGAGGATTGGCTGGTCATCGGCTGGGTATGGGCGGCCAAAGTGGTGCTGTTCATCTTCGGCGCTAAAACGTATCAGGTGCTCGAAAACAAACGGGCGGACAGCTTGCTTGGTTGGCTCGAAATTTGGAACCGATGGGACTCGCTGCATTATTTGCGGCTGGCTGAATTTGGTTACACGTCCCAAAGTGTCTGGAAAGCATGGTTCTATCCGCTTTTTCCATGGTCGATCCGGGCGATCACTTGGATCACGGGAAATTATTTTATCTCCGCACTTCTAGTTTCCGGCATTGCTTTGTGCGTCGCTGCAGTCCTACTGCGTCGGTTAGTGCTGATTGATTTTTCAGAAGCTGTCGCCTTGAGATCGGCTTGGTTCTTTTTGATCTTTCCTACCGCCTACTACCTACATATCGGATACACTGAAAGTTTGTTTCTTGCGCTGGCGATCGGGTCGGTCCTTGCAGCGCGAAAACAATGCTGGTGGGCCGCAGGAAGCCTCGGTGGATTGGCTTGGATGACGCGCGCTAACGCCGCCGTCCTCGTCCCGGCGCTTGCCGTCGAAGCAGCGCATCAGCTTTGGACAACAAGACGCTGGAACTGGCGTTGGCTTTGGATCGGTCTTATACCACTAGGTTTCTCCGTGTATCTCTGGTTAAACTGGCGCATCGTCGGCGATCCGTTCGCAGCTTTCCGAATGCGCAAAACGATCTCGGTGATGGCGTGGGCATGGCCATGGACCGGTTTGCAGAGCGGGATCGGAAATCTTCATCGGGGGGCGAGCGACGCTGAAATCCAAGGCGCGCAGGAACTTTATTTTTCGTTGCTCGGTCTCGCCTGCATCGTCGCGAGCTGGATTAAGCTGCGACCGCTCTATGCAATTTGGGCTACCGGTAACTGGTTACTCTTCAACGCTGTCACATTCCTCCAAAGCGCGCCGCGCTATACCCTTTTGATCTTCCCGCTGTTTATTCTCTTTGGTCTGATCGGATCGAATCGATTCTGGAACGCAGTGATCACTGTCTGGTCGCTGCTGTTTCTTGCACTGTTTAGCGCCGTTTTCGTCCGCGGCTGGTGGGTGTACTGAAGTCGGACGAGGTCGATTCTAGTGTTCTTTACCTCCGAAAATCGAGCGCACCTTTCTTCACCGCGTAAACGTAGCCCACCATCAGGATCGAGATGAAGCTGAGCATGCTCCAAAAAATCACACTGCTGTCTGCGATCGCTTCCTTGTAAACGACCGCCCACGGATACATGAACACGATCTCGAGATCAAAAAGGATGAACAGCATCGCTACGAGATAGAACTTCACGCTAAAGCGCGGTTGTCCTTCGCCCTGTGGAATCATGCCGCATTCGTAGGCGGTGTCTTTTGCGGGTGTGCGACGCCCCGTCTTGCCGAGCAGCACACTAATGAGCAACGCCGAGACAGCGAAGCCAATCGCCACAATAATCTGCAGGAGAACCGGCAGATATTCGTGAATCATCGCCGCCTCGAAACCGGCTCGGACCAGGGCAGTTACTTTACCACAGCCAGACGATTGCTTGGAATATGCCCGTTTTGTGGAGCAATCGCTTTGGCCAACGAAGAAGGAAGTCCTTTGTATTTCTTGCCATTCTTTTTCACGGCGCCGCGTGCGACTAGGTTCTGCAATTTTTCGTATGCACGCAGACGGAGCATTTCCTCGCCTCCGCTGGCGGCATTTCGAGCCCGGAGATTCTCGTGCACGATATCAAACAGTTCCTTGAACTCATAGGAGGCGCGACGAGACAGGACCGCCACGAGTTCCTCGGTGACCAAATCAGGAACTCGACGAGAAAAAGCGTTTTTCTTGAGAATAGCCATAGGGCCGGAACAGTAGCACGTTTCGGCCAAACTAACAGCACAATTGTCGCCTTGGTTGTAACCTATGGGCTACACTGGGTAAATCGCGCCGATTTGTCGCACCTTTGAACCTCTTTCCTGGCTCCTTTTATGGCTTAATCTTGCCGGCCTTTCCGAAGAAAATCGCAGGTAAACCGAGGCCCACGGCCGCTTCGCTCAAAGTGACGGGTCCCACCGACTCTGTGACGTAGCCGTCGGCCTCGTATCGCTGCGAGGAAACGATTGGGCTCAGGTGCTTGGCCACGATTTCCGGCCGCGGCAGCTTCCCGACATCGACATAATCCGACATCCCCGGCATAAAGGCCGCACTCATCAACAGCATTGGTCGCAACGCCGCGTCTAACCGCGTGTAGAGCAGCGCCGTGTCGACGTAAACGAACGCGCCAGTCGGCGCGGGAACTGCGCGCACCGCTGTTTTGTAATTGGGCGAAGTTGCCAGCCCCGAGGAAGGTTTGCCGGAGCGCTTGATCGCCGATTCTACCGATGCCGAATCCAGTCCGACCGTCATCGTCTGGTTCGACAACGCGATGGTCGGTGTGACGGCGAGCAACGCTGCCGGCGTTTGCATGTAAAGATAGGTGACGCCGTCCTTTTCGGTTTTGGTCCACGCCGCGTCTTCGTCGATCGCGTGGGATAGCGCGTTCACAACTTTGCGCGCGCGCGCGAAATCCTTAACTCGCAACGTCGCGATGATCGATGGCCAGCGTGAACTTTGCGGCCAATCTGCAAGCGACCCCAATTCCAAATCAAACGAAGCCTTCCAATCTTCTACTGTCACACCCGCGCGTGTCCCCGCTTCGAAAACTTTTTGCAACCAGGTTCCGGTCGGCAAGCCGCTTTGATTGATTTCGGCCAGCCTGTCCGGATTAACCAACGTCGCGAGATACAAAAATGTTTCCAGCGTGCCGAGATCAAGGGAAGAACGGGTCAAATTCCGCTCCGGCTGCGTTTTGGGCATCCCAACAAACAAGACGTCTCGCATTTTGCCGTTCTCGAAACGCGTGGTGCCGCAAACGCTTTGGATTTGATCGACGACATTCGTCGACTGCCCGGATGCGCCAATCGCGTCGCGGACCTTTGCCAGTTTTTCTGAGACCCCTTTGGGTTGAACATAAAAAAGCAACGCATAACTCCGCGGCATATGAGTCATCGCAGCGCGGAACGCTTCGTCGGCTTCCAGAGTTGTTTGAGTGTCCTTGGCGCGGCCGTCGGTGCGATCGACAACACCCTTTAGTTCCGCGAGATCGTTTGAAACAAAAAACCATTGTCCGTCGTAAACCGAAGCAACCTGGTTCGGCACTGCCCCGAAGATGTCGATCGTATGCTGCTCGTAGTCGACGGTCTCGTGGAGCGAAGTATCGCGCACGAGTTGTGGTCGCCATCTCTCGACAATTTTTTCGGCGTTGGATTGACTCCCGCGAAATCGAAATCCGCCGGCAAAATGCGGGTTGTCGTTTTCGATCGAAGTGACGGCTACAAACGCATCTTTCGGAGAGAGCTGCTCGATGTCGGCCAGAGTTTGCGACGTTGAATCGCGCTGCGGAACTCTGGAGAGCGGCTTGTTCAAAAATTCCCGCACTGCCGGTTCCTGATAGAGTTTGTAAATATCGGTCTGATGCCATTCATCCCGGCTGCGATTGAAATCGGGAACATGAACCAGCGCGACCGTCTCGCGCGGAAGCAATGCGGATACGTTTGCTGGCGACGCGCTCCCTGGACGGCGAACGGTGTAAACAATTCCGCCTGCGGCGATCGCGGCGATCAGAATCAATAAGCCGAGGCGTTTCATGAGCCCGCTTCTATCAACTCTCAGCTCTCAACAATCAACTCATGCCAGTCCGACTCGGACTCAGGCCCGTGGATGGAATTGTCGATGCACCGCTTTCAACCGCTGTTGATCGACGTGAGTGTAAACCTGGGTGGTCGAGATGTCGGCGTGCCCGAGCATTTCCTGAATGATGCGCAGATCCGCGCCGTTGCTCAACAAATGGGTGGCAAAACTGTGCCGCAGCAAGTGCGGATAAATGTTTTTCTCCAATCCAGCGTGCCTCGCTTTCTCCTTTACGATCTGCCAGATCCGGGCGGTCGTTAATTTCGTTCCGCGCTCGGACAAGAAAATCTCGTTGCCCGTGCGACGCTTCACCAGCTTCGGCCGTTCAGTCGACAAGTAAACCGCCAGGGCTTCGCACGCTTTTCGGCCTACCGGCACGATTCGCGTTTTGTTTCCCTTGCCGATCACGCGGATCGTACCCTCCTCGGGATAAAAATTTTCCAGGCGCGCGTTCGCCAGCTCGGAAATTCGCAGGCCGCTCGCGTAAAGCAGCTCCAGTATCGCGCGGTCGCGCATTCCCAGCGGCGCTTTAATGTCGACGCTGTTCAGTAGCTGATCGACTTGCAGCTCGTTCAATGTTTCCGGCAGGTAGCGTTCGATCCGGGGAAGACTGAGCGCCTCGGTCGGATCACGTTCGATTTCTCTCTTGCCTGCCAGGAATCGGAAGAAAATCTTGAGCGCGACCACGATCAGTTTGATCGACGCCGCCGAAAGCCCGGCCCTCTTTTTGGCCCCGAGATATTCGGTGATCATCGGCAGGGTGATCGCCCGCACATTGTCGATCTTCTGGCACGTGCACCACGTCGCGAAATCGCTCAACGACCGCTGAGTCGAGAGCTGGTAATTGGCAGAAAGTCCGCGCTCCACCGCCAGGTAGCGGATGAACGACTCGATGGATCGCTCCACGGAGCAAGCATAAGTCGAAAGTAGGAAGTAGAAAGGAGAAGACTTGAGCGTGCCGACCCTGGTCGTGGCGATTGACAGTTGAAGACCAAATGTTCCATCATCTTCTCAGGATGAGCCTTGACCTGAACACGATTCTCAAGGATTGGCCGCACGAGAATCGGGCCATTAAAGTGCGCAAAATTCTAGGGCTTGATGGCCGGCAGAAATTGCAACTGCGGATTGATCTCGGCGTTCTCCAGATGGAGCTCACCGGTCGGCCAGACGGAATGCGGCCGCACGGTTGCGAATCGCTACTCACTTATCATCAACTCGGGGCGGCGCGCGCGGCAGGCCGCGGCGAAACTTACCAACTCACCGCCGAACAATGCGCCGAGCTTCAGCAGGAAGGCATCCAGTATTATCACCGCTATTTGAGCCTGTTTCAGATCAACGATTTTCACGGCGTCGTGCGCGACACTCAGCGCAACCTCGATCTCTTCGATTTTGTCGATACCCACACCGAACGCGACGAGCTCTCCTGGACGCTCCAGCAATTTCGCCCCTACGTCCTGATGATGAACACCCGCGCCAAGGCGTCCATATTTCTCGGGCAGGGAAAATTTTCGGAAGCAATCGGCGAGATCAAACGCGGACGGGGGGCGATTCTGGAATTTTTCCAGCGCTCGCACTTCCCAGAGCTGGCGGCGAAAAGCTCCGAGATCCATTTCCTGGACGATTGGCTCAAGGAAGTCGCCGCCAAGCGTCCGCGTTCCAAGATTGAGATCATGGAGAGCGAAATGGAAACCGCGGTAGCGAAAGAACTTTACGAGCGCGCCGCCGAGCTGCGCGACGCGATCAATCGGCTGAAGAGACAATCGAAACAATCAGTGGCTTAACCGCGGTTTCCTCTGACCGACCGGATTTTGGCCTGCATCATAAGCCGCTTGTGATGCGCGTAAGGTATAGCTTTTGAGCTTGTGAGCTGAGATACCGCGTTTCAAAATCGCCGACATGAGATTTCTGCCGATCTTTGGAGCGCTGCTAACATTCGCACTCCTTCCGCTGATCAACACCGCTGCGGGAAAATCGAAGAAGAGTCTGACACCCGCGCCTGACACGACAGACCACATCACCGCGGTCCATCTCACTTCGATCGCCATTAGCATGTACGCCACCCACACGGCCAAAGAATACAAAGTCACACCGGCAACCAAAATTACCGTCAACGGCCAACCATCACAATTAAACGGTCTCGCCACCGGCATGAGCGTCGTCGTCACTCCCGCTCCCGACGGCGTCACTGCCGTCACAATCGACGCCAAAACCCCGCGAGGGTAAGTGCGCTATTGCGTGGTCGAAAACGAAATCTGTACTGGCCAGAGCGGTACTCGATTCGAGGAAGCGAATCCGATGTCGTGAATATCGTTTAACTCAAACCGATATTGTGTGGCCAGTCTGAAAGCGTAGGCCAGCGTGAAAGTCAATCCGTCTCCTGAATAAGCGAACTGCGCTTTTGAGATATCAACGGGATTATTGTTCTCGAACATGTGAAGTCCGTGCTTCTTCACATTCATCGGCTTGTCGAACGTGATCGTAAGCGGCTGCACTCTCTTTGGGTCAACTGTGGCTCCATTCTGAGGGATGCTTCGTATCACACGCGGCGGCGCATCCTGCGGCGCGGCATTTCCGGCCGTTTGGAATACAAGAAATGTTGGCGGAAGGGCGAATCCCTTTTCGTTCTGAAAACCGACGCCCGGGATTCCACGGCCATTCAACGCGCAAATATAGACGTGACCGGGATCCAAATGGACATTGATGCTGCATGACATATGGTCCGGTGAATATTTCGTTTGCAGATCCGATGGTGGACTCAACACGTCGAGTCCAATCCAGTCCGTGAGGGTGGATCTCAGTCGTTGATCGAATGTAAGGGAAATCGTTTTTTCACTCGCATTCACGTTTGTCGCCCAGAACTGAGGTGACGTTGAAACAAGTTTCAAAGGATCGGCGAACAGGCGCGCTGCGAAAGGACTGCATAAAAGAACAACAAATAGGAGCAATCGCTTCATTCGGTAATCACACGATTCGCGATAAGTTTGTAAGTGCTGTCGGTTGTTTGAACGATGTCGGGATTTGAAGAATTCGGCGTGAATACGGCCGAACGTTTAACAAACGCTTCGCCCATAAACTCGGCTTGAACCAGTCCGTTCTTAAGCGCTTGGCCAACATACAAAACCCGAAATACATTTCCGCGCGTTGTGATTGAGTTACTAACTTCGCGATACAGCTGCTCGACTTGCATGTCGCGCTGAATGTTTGCATTCACTTTTCCACCCACTTTCTCGCTGACAGTTGTCGCCGCGGTTCTGAGCAGACCGTATGAAACTGTTGAACAGGAGCCGCGTGAGTCAGAAGTCGTGCCAGTGCCTCCTGGGCTTGTATTCACAAGTCGACTCAAAACAGAAGCCAATTCCCCAGATTGAAAAAATGGACGGATGGGGCCGTTGTCAGGAAATGGGGTTGCGTCTGGACTGACTCGGCGATTTGAGACGCTCGCCACCAACGTGCTGCCTGGGTCATTGTCGATTCTATCCAATGCTGTTTGGGAAAGGCTTTGGGCATCGACTGGAACTCCAAGAAATAATGGTCCCAAAGCGCGCTGCTGTGCTCCAAGCTGCTGCTGAGTATTAATGTTTATTGCCCCACTGCGTGGTTGTGTGGTCTGTGCGCGAAAAAGATCGGCAAGTACGTAATCGATCGAATGATTCCGACGTAACGGAATATCAGTAACAGGACCGGATGCATTGGTATTTGCAGGTCGCTCAGGATACTGCAGATACAGCGTCCTCCATGGATATTCGCAGGTGGCGACGTTACCTAGCTCGCCGATATTGATCAAGGGACCATTGCGGATGAACCCCAATGGGCGGTCTCCAGAATAGTCAAACCAATCGAGCCCATATACGCGGCAATTGACGTCGACCTTGTCCGCCACCGAATCAAGCTTGTTGCTGCTGTCGCTTGGATCGGCGTCAGTTCGAGTGTTGTCGAAATTCCATCTATCACTAATAAGTCTGCCGCGATACCTCGGATCGCCTGGTGAATTGCCCGAAACGATGGCTCCTTGATATCCGGCGATGTAGGTAATCGCAGCAATCTGTCTTGTCGTCGAATTGGACTCCTTCAAAAAGTCGCCCGATAAACCGCTGCAACCAGCGTTACACCACTTGGTAGTCGTGGCGCTGTTCACCATTGCAGTATCATCGATCCGGAAATCGTCTGACACATTGCCGGTTCGGTTTCCAATCCACTTTACTGTTGTACTACCCGCTAGAAATCTCGGACGCTGATCGCTAGCTGCTACGTTGAAAGACACCGTCTGCGTATCGAGCCAGTTCGTCTGAAATGTGCGAGCACCGGATGTACTCGTTCCGTCAACACCAGCCGGGACGGTGGTGCCTGAACCATTGACTGGACTCAGGTCCGATAGCTTAATCGTCCAAGTCTGCGATGAACCGTCATAGACAGTGCTCCCATTTTTTTGAACGATTGGAATGCCTTTTAACTCGATTCGACTTTGCGTCGTATTTCCCATGGCGTTCGCCAAATCCAGTGCAGTTTCGTACATGTTCTGGAACTGCAATTGGATTCTCATCTTCAAAGTAGCGGTGAATATTCCCACTCCCGATCCCGGGTAGGTGCTGTTTGATGCCTGGTAGACAATGTTCACTCCGGAGAGATAGGGCATTTTCTTGAAACCAATCACCGGCACGGCAATTGAGAATCCCGAAGGGATAATGTTACGCATGTCGGTTGGCGTATAGTCCGCAGTTACGTAGTCAACGAGGTTGGCCGCTATTTGTTTTCTGAGCCAATCGTCGCCGAACATCTGATAGTCCTGAAGATTCGAGATCGGAGTTGAGCCCGTCCATGCGTCACGAATCCAGTTCGCAATGCGAGTCGCAGCGGCGACTTTTGCTGTATTACCCGACGCTCCTGATGCAATCGCGTTCAGATCGAGACGCTGCCAGCCGCGTGCGGTCGTGTTGTCGTCCTCTGAAAATGCGGCTGCCAAGTGAGCGTAATCTGGAAAGCGATTCGAAGAAGCACTCCACTCATTTAGTAATCCTAACGATAAGCGAGTGGAGAGCCGGCTACCCGCGTCACCAAGATTAGTGAGGCTCGTGTCAGCCCTGCCTCGATTCGCGGACGGCAGCAAAATGCCTGAAGGATCAATCTCTTGAATTTGCGATGCAGGCGTTGAAGCTGGAATTGGCGAAGACAAATCGTTCACCCGCATGTTTGAGCCGCCAATATTGTTGCCCGTGTAATTCACATTCACTTTCATGCTTTCGTCTTCGATGAAGAAAGCATAGCGGCCGATCAGCTGGCTATTTGCGTCCCGGACATTGACCCATTGCGCATAGGCAGACGGCGGAGCGGGACTCGGCGACGGCTGAACTAAACGGCCAGTTGTTGAGCCAATCGTAACGATTTGATTGAAGTCGTAATAGTTCGGAGTCGGTGAAAAACTCGGCGGTGTGACGGTGAATAGAGACGTTGACGCAATAGGTGTCGGAATTGGTTCCGGTGTTGGTCGTGGATCTGGACCAGCTGAAGAACTTGAAGTCGCGCGCGACACCAGAATTTCTCCGGCAGCGTTATCTAATCGGAGATAATCGTCAGCTCTTGCCGCGTGCGTTGAATCCGCCGGATCAGCGGGTCGATAAATCTCGGTGTAGATCGAAGCCGGCGTCGGAACCGGCGCGGGCATTGCCGTGATGTAATTGCCGTAACGTGTGTTGTCTTTAAGCAAATGAATCGCAGCGGCGAGCGCGCTGTCGGCTTGAATTTTTGCGCGCAGGCGATTCGCGTAAACGGACGATGTCGATCTTTCGATTCGGGTGCTCACCAAATACGCGACGACGATGATCGCGATTAGCACCATAAGGACTAGTGTGATCGTGAGAGTAAAGCCGGAGCGTCGGGTTAACGGACCCATGCTATTGTGGCGGAGGCAGCGTCACACTCGCGGTGAATTGGCGCGCGGCGCGATTGACGAGGCGATCGTAACTGGCATTTCCCGGTGATAACCCTGCCAGCTTCACTAGGGTTCGGTCATCGGCGACCTTGATCCGAATTATCACCTGACGTGGAGCATTGCCTGGTGGAGTACTAGTGGTCGAACTCCACGAAGCGATTGGCGTCGGAGAGGGCGACGCATTGTCGTCCAAGTCCTGTTGAGAGTAAGATTGGATTTCGAATTCTAAAACGCTGTTCGCAATGATGCGCCACTGCCAATCGAAGCTCGAATAAGTGGATGATTGATATCGCATCGCATTACCGTTTTTCCATGCGAGTTGGCTATCGATGAACCCTCTTTCAAGGGTGTGGGTATCGGCATTGTGGCGATAACCAATGATGCAGAGATCGCCTGAACTGACGTTCGGATAAGGCGCGACGAAGAAAACATTTTCGGAAGTCGTAGTCGTCGGGGCGGTCGTGCCTTGAATCGATAGCAGATTTTCCGAAAATTCCACGACGCGAGGTGACGGAGCTGCGATAGCTCCGCTAATTTCATCGACGATGCGGCCAAGAACTTGACGAGCGTTTACGAACGTGTCGATCTGATTCCGTCCTTGTTCCCAGACAGCGAGCGCGGCAGAGACGACATTCATGAGCAAAATGACGAGAACAGATGTGATTGCTAACGCGATTAGCATCTCCATTAGGGTGAAGGCGCGCGTTCGCGTGCTCATGGCGAGGGAATGTTCATTAATGTCGTGAATTTGTAGACGCTTTGGTTTGCCGCCGGTGCGGTTGCCGGATAACGAAGCTCGGCATTCGCGACAAAATCCGCTGTTCCCGTCGGTGCTGCTACGAACGTGATGTTGAGCTGATAGATAGCGTTCGTGGAATTCGGGAGCTGAGCCAGGTCGCTGCCGTAATATTTTGAAGTGTAGGTCGGGGTTTTGGTTGTGTCCGTCGACCAAAATCCCGCCGATTGACTCAGCGAACGCAGCCGCTCGAATTCGTTTTCAACAAGGCGCGCGGCAGTTGATTCATCTTTAGCGCGCTTTGCTGTGTCGCTGCCAATCGATAGCAACCCGATTGTCGCGAGAGTTGAAAAGCTAACGAGACCGATAGCGACGACAGTCTCAACCAATGAAAATGCGCTCTCGCGATAGCGGAAATTTCGTTTCGTCATTGGAGGCTGACGGCGCCGGTGAGCGGATCGACGGTGATCGTGTATTGGAGCTTCGTATTCTTTCGCGCGACATTGCCGCTTGAATCGACGAAAGCGTCTGCAACGATAGCAGAAGCGGGCGATGCCGATGGATCCAGGTTAGAACTTCCGTTCGCCAGGAATTCGATGTAGCGGCCGTTGAAAATGTAGGAAGTGGAGTTTGTGCCGCCGATGTCAATCGGCATCGCAGTAGGAGTGGGCGAGGGAACGCTGGCGAAAGCGATTCCTTGTGCAAAACGGTTCCATTTGCCGCGTTGTTTCCAGCGAGTGTCCGTTCGCTTTTCGCTCACAACCAAATAGCCGCGGTAGGCAATGTCTGTGGGCCAGGCATTCGAGGACGTGCCGTCCGCGAAATTTGCATTGCTTGTAGGAAATAGGACGCGCGTTCGAGCGCGCTCAGCGATTGCGGTGAGTCGAGCGCTATCCAAATCGGCTGTGAGCTGGCGAGCCGCTGCTTCGACTGACCGACCTTGGCTAGTTCCAAGCGATGGAATCAGAAAACCTAGGACCATCGCGATGATGGCGATGACGACGAGGAGTTCCAGCAGCGTAAACGCTGCGTAACGAATGGGTGCGAGCCGGAATGGCATTTGTTTACGAGCCTTCGTTTGACTACGACTTGGCAAGCGAGGGTGCGTGCGGAGGGAAAGCACGGGCAAATCATGTGCACCGCGCAAGAATTTTGGAAGTCGAAAGTCGAGTCGCCCAGAGGGGGAAGCGAGACGCTGAGGCACGCAGAAGAGGTCGCAGAGCGGAAGTCGCGAAACTGTCGGCTTTTTTGGTGCAGCCGATTCTACTACATCAACTTTTTGGCTTCATAGAGTGGTCGTTAGCTAAGCGCCAGTTTTTCAACGGCTTAACCGGATTGAGAAATTCCCGCTTTTGAGAGGGAAAATGGTCTGCCGCCCGCGGTAGGGGCATGCTTCTAGCTTTTAGAGTCGGACGTGCTGGAACACGCGCTTTCTGCCGAGGAGCATTCCCAAATTCTCCAAACGATTGAAATGTTTGAGGCGATTACTCAAACACAGCCGGAGGATTATCAATCGCTCGAGATTCTAAAGGAAGCTTACACGAAAGTGGGTCGGCACGACGACGCGCTCCGAACTTCGCGCAAATTGGCCGAGGCATATTTCAATGCCGGATCGTACACGCCAGCGCTTCAGCAGTGTGAAGTGATTCTGACCCGCGAGCCGAACGCGCCGGAAATTTTGGCAATGCTGGGCGAGATCGAGCAGCGGTTGCAGGCTTCGGGTCAGGCGCTGGTCGATAAGGAGAAAGCCGCGAGCAACATGGTAAATGGTCCCTTCACGAAGGGGGAGGGCGCGTTGGTTTCCCCATCTGTCGAGGGCTCATTGATCGATGTCGATCCTTCCCGCAAAAACCTTGGACGGATCGCGAATTTGCAGGAACGGGGGGACGATCATCTTGCGAAATTTTTGATCGTGCAGCAGCTCTTCAGCGAGGAGCAGGTGAACGGCGCGCTGGATACCACGAAAGAAGCAAACAAGGATCTGCAGGGGCAGACAATGGCAGTCTCGATGCTGGAGGAGCTTTGCCGCGAAAAACCGCAGCAGCTCGAGGCCGTCCTCTCGGCGTTGATCGACCGAACGAAGTTTGCCTTCGTGCCGTTGGAATATTACGACACCGACCGGCAGATCGCGCCGATGTTGCCGGAGTATCTCACGCTCGGCCGTTTGTTTGTTCCATTCGATCTGGTGAGTCGGACGATCATGGTGGCGTGCTGCAATCCATTTGATTCCGCCGGCCGCGACGCAGTGCAGCAATCGGTCGATTACACGGTGTCGTGGTATCTGGCAAAGCCGTCGGCAATCACCCAAACGTTGCGATCCATCTACAAGCTGGAAAAGACCTGAGCGATCCATGAGAAGTAAATCATTCGGCGAACGGATCGCGGACGTGTTGATCGAGGAGGGATTGCTCCTCCCGAACCAACTCGAGGAAGCGGTTATCATTCAGAAATCCGAAGGCGGTCGGTTGCTGAAAATTTTGACCGACCGGCAGTTCGTCACCGAACAGGACATGGTATTCAGTATCGGGCGTTGCCTGAACACGCCACCGGTGAATCTGTCGCGGCTGCGCGTCCCGGAAGAAGTGATGTCGCTGGTGCCGCGCGAAATGGCCAAGGCGAACAAGCTTGTGCCGATCGCGCGGTTGGACGGAAAGCTTTTCGTGGCAATGGCCGATCCGACCAACGTGCTCGCGGTCGACGACCTGAAACGGCGCGTCCAACTCGAGATCGTGCCGATGATTGCGACCGAGCGTTCTGTGCTCGACACGTTGAGCGGAGTTCACGGCGCCGGCAACATGAGCCAGGTGCTGCGCCAGGTTTCGGAAGAAGCGGTCCAGGGCGCAGAATCGGTAGAAGTTCAAACCGCCAAGCGCGAAGAAATCGATCTCGACCGTCTCGCGCACGACAGCGAAGACGCGCCCGTCATCAAGATTGTCAATTTGATCCTCGCGCAGGCAGTCAAGGAAAAGGCGTCGGACATTCACATCGAGCCGTTTCAAAACACGCTGAAGCTTCGTTACCGAATCGACGGCGAATTGGTTCCGGCCGAGTCGCCGCCGAAGGCGTTGCAACTTGCGATTACGTCACGCATCAAAATTTTGGCGGGATTGAACATCGCAGAGCGGCGTGTTCCTCAGGACGGACGGTTCCGCATCCGAGTCCTGGGCAAAGAGATCGACCTGCGAATTTCGATTTTGCCGACGGCACACGGCGAAAAAATTGTCATTCGTATTCTCGATAAGTCCTCCCTGAGCGGAAGCATCGACCAAATGGGGATGGACGCGGACACGCTTTCGAAATTCAAAAAGGCAATCGATGCGCCGCACGGAATGATTCTGGTTACGGGACCAACCGGTTCCGGTAAGACCACGACGCTGTATTCGGTGCTGCATGAGTTGAATAGCCCGCAATACAACATCGTTACCGTCGAAGACCCGATCGAGTACGAGCTGGCGGGAATTAATCAGGTGGCAGTGCGCGCGGACATCGGACTCGATTTCGCGTCGGCCTTGCGGTCGATCCTGCGCCAGGACCCCGACATCGTAATGGTGGGTGAAATTCGTGACAACGAAACCGCCGACATCGCGGTGAAAGCGGCGTTGACCGGTCACCAGGTGCTCAGCACGCTGCACACAAACGATGCCGCCGGCGCTATCACACGTCTGGATGACATGGGCATCGAGCCGTTCCTGATTTCGAGCTCAATCCTGATGACGTGCGCGCAACGACTCTTGCGTCGGATTTGTTCGAACTGCAAAGAGGAATTCGTTCCCGAGCAGGAGACTCTCGACAAACTCGGGATGAAGGACACCAAGGGCGCGGTTTTTTATCACGGGACCGGATGCGATCGGTGCAAAGGGCGCGGGTACGCTGGTCGGGCGGCATTAATCGAAGCGCTTCCTGTAAGCGAAGCGGTCCGGCGACTCATTATCAAGCGCGCGTCTGCGGCTGTAATCAAGAACCAGGCTGTGACCGAGGGGATGAAGACGTTGCGCGTAGTTGGAATCGAGAAGGCGCTCGAAGGCGTCACCACACTTGAGGAAGTGTGGCGAGTAACGGCGGAGGACTAACGCGATGACGATTCCGTTTCTCGATCTTTTCAAAAAATTGAGCAGTCGCTTTAGCAGCGGCGCAGCTGAGACCGAGGTTCGTACGCAACCGATGGCGCCGGTGGTTCGTCCGAAAAAATCGGAGGCCGAACGTTTGAGCAAAACCGTGATGCCGAACGCGACGCGCTCGTTTTCGGCCTCGGATCCATTTCGAGCTGCATCGTCGACGGTAGGAACACCACGTAGCGGCCTCCCGTTGGAACTCGGGGCGAGCAGAATCACGACTTCCGCCGTAAGACCGCGCGGATCCCAATTGCCGCCAGCGCTGGCGCGGGCGCTCGAACCGAAAGTGGAGCGCACGATCTCTTTGCGAGTGGCAGACCTGGTCGACGCCGTGCCAGCTGGTTTCATCAAGCCGGTCGAGATCTTGGATACGAACGCACTGGTCTCGCTTAAGGCCTCAGAAATTGAAAAGGGGATGCCGGACAAACGCCCGATGATCTCGTTGCCCAGTCTTTACCAACAGGTGCCGGAAATCTTCCTGCGTAGCGTGCGCGCTGATGATGACACGCGGGTCGAGCTGCCCTACGAAAAAGTGCTCGCTAATTTTCAGAGCGCGCATGTGCGCGCGGATCAGCTGCGCGATCCGACGGTTCCTCATGTCGACACGCCGATTTTGGCCGCGACGATCGAGGATTCAGAACGTTTTGGAACGAAGGTCGACCCGATCGAAGCTTCGCCAACCCCGGTGCCGGTAAAACATGCAACCGCGCGGGCGATTGCCGATGCTGAGCCGGATGCTACACCCGCCGAGCCGCAAGAGGCGGTAACATCGACATCGTCCGGTCAAAAAGTCATTTCCCTACATTCTCCGGAGCTCAGATCCAAGAGCGATACTCCGGAGCCGAGTCCAGCTGAATCAGAAATTCCTTTTGAACTTTCGCCGAATGGAACGGGTGCGTCCGCATCCGAGAGAGTTCCAGCCTCTAGCGGGCCGCCCGTTCCAAATCCTTTACCCTTCACTCCAGAACTGGAGAAAATTCCGTTCCAGCCGCCTGCCGAAAAACCGTTCACGCCGTCGACAAAGACGACGGCCGAGAAATCGGTAAAGGCGCCATCGGCAAGAACGATCCCCGGGCCATCGATCCCGATGCCGCCCGTAATCTCCGAGCCGGCGAAGGAAACATTGTCGATTTCGCTTTCGGTGAAAACTGTGCTCCAAAATCTGCCGGCGTTTCAATTGACCGGAGACGTTGGAACAGTCTCTGACGACGCACGAATCACCTTGCCGCTCGGGTTGATCGAACCGCAGCTGGCCAGCGGACGGGTTTCGATCGCCCCGGATCTTTTTGAGAAGGCGCTGCCCGAGGAACACCGCGGCCTGTTGCAAGTTGATGTGGCCAAAACACCGGTGGCGTTGCCACTGGAAGAGGTCCTGAAGAATCTGCCGGCCACAGTCCTAAAACTTCGCGACGACCAGGAACAGGTCGGTGTTCACCCAGACTTCGAAACTCCTTTTTTAGCCAAGGCGCGAGAAGACGCCAAACGTTTCACTCCCAAACCGGTGGAGAAAGCTGAGCCGAAGAAGGAACCAGTTGCCAAGATCGAGACCGCGCCAGAAGCCAAGCCAGAGATCGAAAAAGTCGATCCAAAAGAAATCGTGGCTCGAGCGAACGCGCTCAACGGAGTGAAAGCCTGCGCCATCACGTTTTCAGATGGATTGAGTCTGGCCGGCGAGTTGCCTGCGGAGATCAACGCCGAAGGATTGTGCGCGATGGCGCCTGCCGTGCTTGAGCGGGTTGCCCAGCATGTGCGTGGGACCAAACTCGATCAACTCGTGGCCATGACATTGTACGCGAGTGATTCGGCGGTGAGCTTCTTTGCAAGAGGAAATGTTTGCCTGACCGCTTTGCATGAGAACTCGCTCACGCCTGAGACTCGCACTCGTCTGGGCGAGCTCGCGGAAAAACTTTCGAAAACTTACGCCCAACCGGAGAGCTCGAATGTCGATCATTAATTACGCGAGTCGCGAGATTCAGTTCAAAATCGTTTATTACGGCCCGGCGCTTTGCGGGAAGACGACGAACCTTAACTACATTCATCAGCGAATTAATCCTCTGAATCGTGGTGATTTGGTTTCGCTCGCGACGGCGACCGAGCGTACGTTGTTTTTCGACTTTTTGCCGCTGAACGCGGTCGTGATCAAAGGATTCGTGACCAAGTTTCAGCTCTACACCGTTCCGGGCCAGGTGATTTATAACGCGACCCGCCAGCTCGTGCTGCGGAGCGTGGACGGCATTGTGTTCGTGGCCGATTCTCAATGGGAAAAGATGGAAGAGAATGTCGAGAGCTGGAAAAACCTCTGCGACAACCTCGCGCTGCAAAACATGAACATCGACGACACGCCATGCGTGATCGAGTACAACAAGCGCGATCTGCCGAACATCGCTCCGGTCAATTACATGGAGTACGTGTTGAATAATCAGAAGAAGCGGCTGCAAAGCTTCGAAGTAATTTCCAGCACTGGGCAGAATGTGTTCGCGACTTTAAACGCCGTGTCGCAGATCCTGCTCCACAAATTCAGTAAGCAAAGCGAAGCGCCGCAGGGGGCGCCGTTGCCGGTAGCGATTCCGCTCGAACCGGGTCAGCCTCGGGCGCAAAGACTTCCGAGATGAACGCGATCCCCGTTTTGACAATCGAAGACGTGGCGACGCTTGATGGCGTGCTTGGCGATTTCTTGAAGAAAGCCGAGGCCGATCTCACCGTGGTGATCGACCGTGGCGGCAACGTGATCTCGCAGTGCGGCGACATGGAGGTGATGGACGTGACCGTGATTGCGGCACTCGCCGCCGGTTCGTTCGCGGCGACGCGAGAGCTGGCTCGGCGAATTGGCGAAGTGGAGTTCAACGCGCTTTATCATCAAGGCAACGGAAATCACATGTTCATGAATTCGGTCGATGATGAAACCATCATGATCACAGTGTTTGGTGTTCGCACGACAGTGGGATTGGTCCGGTTCTATTCTGCAGCGACCGCGCAAAGCGTAGCCGATGTTTTGAAATTGCTCCGCCGCGCGTCGCACGGGTTTAAGTTCGATTCGACGGACGTTACCGCTTCACCGATTTTTGCCGATTAGCGTTAAGGCGGCACGAGCAATTGCCGGCTTACGCTCCTCTTCGATTAGTCTTTGTCTGCTTCCGTTAGACTAAGACAAAGGGTGCAAAGGGCGGAAGATTCTAAAACAGAAAAGGGACGGACCTTGCGGTCCGCCCCCTCCCTGCCTACGAGCTTCTCCTAGCTCTTGTTTTGGGAAATCAGTGTCCGGATTGGTTTTGTGAGACCACTTCGTTGAGCTTGAAGATCGGCAGGAACATCGCAATGACGATGCCGCCGACGATCACACCCAGGAAAACGATAAGCATTGGTTCGATTAACGAAGTCAACGCATCGAGCATGGCTTCGATTTCTTCGTCCCAGAAATCGGCCATTTTCTCGAGCATGTTGTCGATCTTGCCGGTGGATTCTCCCGCTGCGACCATGCGCAACAGCATCGGGGGGAAAATCGGTTTCTTCGACATGGCCACGGAAAGGTTGTCTCCTTTTTCGACGTCCGCGCCAACCGACTTGATGCCCTTCTCGATCACGTCATTGCCGGCCGCGCCGCCAACAATGTCGATCACTTCAAGGATCGGAACACCGCTGCGGATCAGCTGAGCAAAAGTGCGGGCAAAACGCGACATCGCGATCTTGTGGGTGAGCGGCCCGAATACGGGCAGTTTTAATTTCCACTTGTCCCAAATTTCTTTGCCGCGCTTGGAACGCACAAACGTGCGCGCTCCCACAATGGTTCCCACGATCCCCAGGACGAGGAAATACCATTCGCTTCGGACAAAGTCGCTAACATCGATCAGAAATTGTGTCGGTGCCGGCAGCTTCGCACCAAAGTCTTTAAAGATTTCCCCGAAAATGGGAACGACGCGCACGATCAGGAACGTGGTGATCGCGAAAGCGATGCAAACCACGATGACCGGATAGGTCATTGCCGATTTGACCTTTTTCTTCAAACGAGCAGTGGCTTCGAGAAATCCGGCCAATCTCTCTAGGATCTCTGCCAGAAGACCGCCGCTCTCGCCGGCTTTCACCATGCTGACGAACAGCCGGTTGAAAACCCGTGGATGTTTTGCGATCGCTTCGTGGAAGGTCTCGCCGCCTTGCACCCGGGTCGTTACATCGCTGACCACGTGACGCAGGTTGCGCTGGCGTTTCGGATCGGATTGATCATAGAGCGCGGTCAATCCTTGAACCAACGAAATGCCGGCCTCGATCATAGTTGCAAGCTGGCGGGTAAAGAGAACGAGGTCGGTCTCTTTGACGGTCCAGACCTTTTTGCGGGTCTTGCTGGCGGTCGATTTTTCCTGAAGCGACAACACCATCAGGCCACGGCTCATTAGGCTGGTAACGGCGTTATCTTCGTTAAGGGCGTCTTGAATGCCGGAGACGATTCGCCCGGAGGCGTCTCTAGCTTGGTAGGCAAAGGTAATCATTTCTACAATTTCCATAATCAGTAAAGCAACTAAGGTGCCACTGCCTTGCCCAAGCCTCAGCTATTCATCATTTTACCACCAGCGTGACTCTGTTATCCAATGAGCCAATTACTTCCAGTCTGGCATTTGGGGTTGCGAAAGGCTGATCCTTCGTCTTGATGAACTCGCAAGATCGATATCTTCCCGAAGGACAATCCGCCAACGGGGCGGTGGAGCGTTTTCTTCGTCTGATCCGCTTTTCTCACACGGTCTTTGCGCTGCCGTTCGCTCTGGGCGCACTGATTGTCGCCGCGAACGGGCTACCGTCGGTGCGAATTTCGGTCTTTGTGCTGATCTGCATGGTGACCGCCCGCACCGCGGCGATGCTTTTCAACCGTTGGGTCGATTGGTCACTCGATCAGCGCAACCCGCGCACGGCCTCGCGGCATTTGCTTCTGCCTAAGCCAGCGATCGGTGTGTCGCTGATCGTAAGCTCGATCGCGTTTTTTATTGCCGCTGCGGCAATTAACCGACTAACGTTGCTGCTTTCACCCGTCGCGCTCGGAATTATTTTTCTTTATTCGCTGACCAAACGTTTCACTTCTGCGACTCATTTTTTCCTCGGCGGAGCTCTGGCGGTTTCACCCATCGGCGCCTGGATTGCTCAAACGGGAAATGTCGATCTTGCGCCGCTTGTTTTGGCCGTAGGAATTGTCTGCTGGGTGGCAGGTTTCGATTTGATTTATGCGACGCAGGACGTCGATTTCGATCGACGCGAAGGAATTCATTCATTGGTGGTAAAACTCGGGATTCGGCGCAGCCTTCGACTTGCCCAGCTGCTGCATCTGCTACTGCTCGTCGCGCTTATTGCCTTTGGTTTCATCGCCCGACTCGGACCGATCTATTTCTGCGCGATGCTGCTAGTCGCAGCGGCCCTGTTTTTCGAACATCGCAGCGCTGGATCGCTAGATGTCGCCGACATCAATCGCGCCTTTTTTCAGAGCAACGCCTTTGTTAGTGCGGTTTTTTTACTGGCAGTTTGTCTGGATCGTCTGGTCTGAAAAATGCCTGTTCGCTTTGAACCTACATCGCGTTCAATTGCGCGACCCGCCTTTCGTGCCGGCCGCCTTCAAATGGCGTTTCCAGCCACACCTTGACAATTTTCATCGCCACATCTTCGGGAATCACGCGTTGCCCGACCGAGAGGACGTTCGCGTCGTTATGTTGACGCGAAAGCCGAGCGACTTCCTCATTCCAGCACAGCGCACAGCGCACGCCACGCACTTTGTTTGCGACCATCGCTTCACCGTTTCCTGAACCGCCAAAAACAATGCCACGCTCGCATTCGCCGCCAGCGACGGCTTCTGCCGCTGGCCGGATGAAAAGCGGGTAATCCACCGGGTCCTCATTGAACGTCCCGAAATCCTTCACTTCGTGGCCAAGCGAAGCTAACAGCTCCTTTACTTTTTCCTTGTAACGAAAACCGGCGTGATCGGTGCCGAGCGAAATTTTCATGTCTGTTTGGTAGACAGGTTCGGAATGGTTTGTCGAGATAACATGTCGATCCTAGCTACCGTGTAGTTTCGCCAGTTGATTCCAAATCTCACGTTCGCGCTCCGATAATTTTTTCGGAATCTGTATTTGAACAACAACGTAGAGATCGCCCCGTTTTTCAGAGGCGCTTGAAAGGCCCCGCTCACGTAAACGGAATCGCTGACCGCCCTGTGTGCCCGGCGGGATCTTCAGGCGCACATTTCCGTCGAGGGTGGGCACCTTGAGCGCGGTTCCGAGCGTCGCCTGCTGCGGCGCGATCTTTTCTTCATGAATGAGATCGCTGCCTTCAACCGTAAAATCGGGGTGCTTGGCCAGGCGCACCCGCAGGAAAAGATCGCCCTTTTTGCCGCCGCGCGCTCCAGCTTCGCCCTGACCGGCAAGACGGATGCGCTGACCTTCATGAACGCCGCGTGGAATCTTAACCTGATACGTTTCCACCTTGTTAGAACCTGCGCGGCGTAGCGAAACGGTTCGTTTCGATCCCTGCAACGCTTCTTCCAGCGTGACCAAAATATCCGCTTCAACATCCGCGCCCCGCTCGGCCGTTGCTTCGCGGCCGCCAAATCCGCCAAAAGCCGAACGTCCGCGTCCGCCTCCGAAAAACGCTTCAAAGAAATCGCTGAAGCCGGTGCCGCCGAATTCGAATTCGACTCCGCGTCCGTCGCCGCCCCATTGATAATAACCTCCGCCGGGTTGATCGCCCCATTGCGGCGGCGGTTGAAATCCTCCCGGTTGGTTCCAGTTGGCGCCGAGCTGATCGTATTTCTTCCGCTTCTCCGGGTCGCTCAGGACTTCGTAGGCCTCATTGATCTCCTTAAATTTTTCTTCGGCCGTCTTCTTATCCTTGGCGACGTCAGGATGATATTTGCGCGCCAGTTTTCGAAACGCGCTCCGGATTTCGTCCTCAGTGGCGGTTTTGGAAACGCCAAGTGTCTCGTAATAGTCTTTAAACTGGACTGCCATCGAACCTCAACCTTGTGCCGCTCGCTAATTGGCGCAACCTTCTCGCAGGCGATGCACGACATCGGAAAATTTCTGATGGTAATCGGCATTATCGTTGCCGTGCTTGGGTTCGTTCTGTGGAGCGGGTTTGCTCCAAGATGGCTCGGACGTTTGCCTGGTGACATTCGTATCGAGCGGGAGCACGGCGCTTTTTACTTCCCCATCGTCACCTGCATCATCATTAGCATCGTGCTCAGTTTGTTGATGTCGATCTTTCGACGTTGATGACGGCGCCGGCCAAACAGGTCGCACTAAATCGACATATCGCGGCGTTGCGAAAATGCCGGCGGTGTCAGCGAATGAAATCGAAACCGGTTTCCGGCGGAGCAGTCGTCAGCAATGTGATGATAATCGGCCAGGCGCCCGGTCCGCGCGAGCCGAGCTTGAGGCGTCCGTTCGCTCACACTGCTGGTCAGACACTTTTCCGGTGGTTCGAAGAGTTTTGCGGGATGAACGAAGCCGCGGTGCGCTCGAAATTTTATTTCGCAGCGGTTTGCCGATGTTTCCCAGGAAAAGCGCCCGGCGGGACCGATCGCGTCCCAGCGCCGGATGAAATCCGGAATTGCGCGCCGTGGATGAACGAGGAAATACAGATTCTCAAACCGCGCCTGATCATTCCGGTCGGACGACTCGCCATCTCGCAATTCATTGAATGCACGAAACTGGAACAGGTGATCGGCCGAGGGTTTCGCGCGCGCGGCGCCGGTCACGTCTTCGATTTGATTCCTTTGCCGCATCCGTCCGGTGCGTCGCCCTGGCACAAAATTTCGCCGGGAAAGCAACTTCTCGAAAAAGCGATGCGCAAGGTCGCCCGCCATCCGGCTATAGTCGATCTTCGAGCTAGGCCCGATTGACCTCAATCGTCCGCTCGCCTTAGTAGAAATTCGCATGGACGTTCCAACACGCGCTGAGATCCCTGATTCGGACAAGTGGGACCTCACGCATTTGTTCCGCAATGTCGATAAGTGGAAGGAAGATTTTCGCTGGGTCGAGCAAACTTATCCGAAGATCAAAGACTGGAAGGGCAAGCTTGGGCAGTCGGCAAGAGACTTGGCCGAGTGTTTGGAATTTGAAAAGCAGCTCGATCTAAAAATCGAACGTCTTTATCACTTCGCGTCGCTTCAACTGGCGGAGGATAGCGCGAACACCGAATACCTGGCGCGCGTTGGTCAAATCCAAAATCTTCTCACCAAAATAGGTGAAGCGTTCGCATTCGTGGTTCCCGAGATCCAGGCTATCGACGACGAGAAGTTCGCCAAGTTCATTGCCGACACAGCAGTTGCTGATTGGCGGATCAGGCTACACAAAATTCGGCGCTTGAAACAACATGTGCTGTCCGAGCGGGAAGAACGGATTCTCGCGCTCGGCGCCGCGGCACTCGACGGCTACGACGATACATTTTCGCAGCTCACCGACGTCGACATGAAATTTGGCGAGCTGACGGACGAAGCCGGTCGCGAGAAACCGCTAACTCAAAGTTCGTTCAGCTCGTTCTTGGTAAAACGCGATCCTGAATTGCGCAAACGCGCTTTTCATCAGTTCTACGCCGAGTTTCAGGATCACCAGTACACACTGGCCAGTTCGCTGGCGTATTCGGTAAAGGCGGATGTGTTTCGCGCGCGGGCGAGAAATTATTCGTCCTCGCTCGAAGCCGCTCTTTTTCCCGACGATGTGCCGGTTTCGGTTTACGAAAACTTGATCAAATCAGTTCGCGCCGACTTCGCGCCGCTCTTCCGGTATTTCGAGCTGCGTCGCCGGGTTCTGAAATTGAAGGAGCTTCATCACTACGACACTTATGTGCCGCTGGTTGTCGAGATCGAATCGCACATCCCGTTTGATGAAGCGGTCGAAAAAGTTGTCGCCGCGCTACGGTCGCTCGGGAGAGAGTATGTCGATGTCTTAAAGGTCGGTCTCCGCGGCCGCTGGTGCGATCGTTACGAAACGAAAGGCAAACGCAGCGGCGCATTTTCGTCCGGTAGCTACGACGCGCCGCCTTACATTCTGATGAATTATAAGGAGGACGTGTTTGCAGATCTTTACACGCTCGCCCACGAAGCCGGCCACTCGATGCACACCTGGTTCGCGCAACAGTCACAAAAATTTCAGGATTACGACTACCCGATCTTTCTGGCCGAAGTCGCGTCGACCTTTAACGAAGAATTGCTGACTCATTACCTGCTCGAGCAGACACGCGACCTGAAAATGCGCGCTTACATCATCAACCGTCAGATCGATGACATTCGCGGTACACTTTTTCGCCAAACAATGTTCGCTGAGTTTGAAAAGGTCATTCACCACGTCGAAGAGAGCGGCGACGCTATCACACTCGATGTTTTCAAGACTGAGTATCACAAACTGCTCGCTGCCTACTTCGCAGAGAATTTTGTCCTCGATTCGCAACTCGATCTGGAATGTTTGCGCATTCCGCATTTTTACGGCGCGTTCTACGTCTACAAATACGCGACAGGAATCTCGGCGGCAGTTGCGTTGTCGGAAAGAGTCTTGCGAGGCGAGCCCGGTGCGGTCGAGGCCTATCTCGGTTTCCTGAAGTCGGGTGGTTCGAGGTTTCCGTTGGAGACGCTCAAAGCGGCGGGCGTGGACATGAGCACGCCGGCGCCGATCAAAAGCACGTTGCGTTTGTTCGAGCGACGACTGGGCGAACTGGAACAGCTGCTTCTCTAGAGCGGTCTCACCGTCGATTGGCGTGGGTTGGCAAGCTCTCTGCTTAGAGCTATTCGTGGACTGCGAATGGCGATTACGGGCCGCAGCGGGCTACGCTGAGCTCGGCATGAACCGCGAGTCAATCGCGGAGCTGAAGGCTATTGAGAAGCCGGCCCAAGATCGTGCGGAAGTTTTGCAGCTTAGGCTTCATCACTTCATGCGCGAGAAAAAGTGGGCAAGCGCGTTGAGGATAAGTCGCCGGCTGTGCCGGGTCGCGCCACACTGCACGGCGGGGTTTCTCCATGCCGGATTTTGTTTACACGAGCTCGGCAAGACGCTTCAGGCGAAAAAACTCCTCTTGAAAGGTCCGGTCGCGTTACTGCGAGAGCCCATCTACTACTACAACATGGGCTGCTACGATGCGCTTCTGGGCAATCAGAAGTCAGCTCAGGTTCATTTGCTCACCAGTTTCAAAATGGACCCATCATTTCGCGATATCGCCAAAAAAGATCCTGACCTGCAATCAGTTCGGGAACTAATCTGAGTCCGAGCCGGACTGGCGGTTGGAGGACAACTCGTTCCGTCTTAACATGCTGAATGCAATCGCGTGCCGACCAACTGCGCGCTGGGCTTGAGCCGCTGTTTCAGGAGAACTTCGAGAAATTGGGAGAGCTCGGCGCTGCGATTTCAGTTTGGCAAAACGGAGAACTACTCCTCGACCTTCGTGACGGATTTCGCGACGTCCGCCGCGAGCAGCCTTGGACCGAAGACACAATCGTCGGCATTTGGTCTGCGACCAAAGGATTAGGAAGCGCATGTCTGTTGCACGTTTTGGAGCAACACAGGATCGACATCGACCGGCGGGTAGGAGGGTTTTGGCCGGAGTTTACTCAAGGCAACAAAGAAAACGTCACGATTGCGCAATTGCTTTCGCACCAAGCTGGTCTGGCGGCGCTGGATCGACGAGTCGACGTTCTCGATTACGAAAGCGTTATCGATGCCTTGGAAAAACAGGAGCCGAATTGGCCGCCGGGAACGGCGCATGGTTATCACGCACGGACATTTGGTTTTCTCGTCGACGAATTGGTCAGGCGAATCGCCGGTGCGAGTGCGAGCGAGTATTGGCGAACGAATTTTGCCGAGCCGCTCGATCTCGATCTGTGGATCGGATTGCCGGAAAAAGAAAACGCACGAGTCGCGACAATGTACGCGGCACGCGCTGGCAAAACGCCAGAGCCGCGGCACTTCTATTTAGACCTCGCGAAACAGGGAACTTTCGCGCGGAAGGTCTTCAGTTCGCCCCATGGCTTGAACGCGGTAAGCGAAATGAACAAGCCAGAGATTCGCGCCCTGCCGATCGTTTCCTTTGGCGGGATCGGCAGCGCGAGTTCGCTGGCAAAGTTTTACGCGATGCTGGCGAACGGCGGGCGACTCGACGATCGGGAATTCTTTTCGGCGAAAACCTTGACCTGGATGACGACAACGCTGACCGACGGAATTGATCACGTCTTTGGAATCCCGACGGCGTTTTCAGCCGGATTCATGAAAGATTCCGCGACAGCGCCGCGACGGCTGTTCGGCACGCCAAGCAAGCTGCCAGTTCGGCTCGGACCTTTCGGTCATCCCGGCGCGGGCGGCAGTCACGCATTCGCAGATCCGGAAAGCAAAATCAGCTTCTCCTACGTAATGAACCAAATGGAGCAATCCGTGTTGCCGAATGAAAAATCGCTCCGTC
The DNA here is from genome assembly GCA_035948375.1 of Chthoniobacterales bacterium. Classification (GTDB taxonomy): domain Bacteria; phylum Verrucomicrobiota; class Verrucomicrobiia; order Chthoniobacterales; family UBA10450; genus AV40. The sequence continues at coordinate 4,916 of DASZJH010000110.1, read as the reverse complement.
TTGTCGATGCAATCTACGAAGCGTGATCATTCGCCAATGATCGCGAGCCGAACTCGGCGTCGGTGGGGCGAACGTCGGTGCTCAAAGAGAAAAATGCCTTGCCAGGTACCGAGTTGCATTTTTCCGCTGACGATCGGAACCGTTTCGCTCGTGCGGGTCAGTAACATGCGAATGTGCGAGGGTATATCGTTCGTGCCTTCACGAACTGAAACCTGACAACGATGCGCGAAAAGGTGCGGCTCGATCAGGTTTGTTCCAGGCTTCGTAGAGATTGGCGAGCCGCTCAAGGGCTAGTCTCATGCGCGGGCTGTTCTCGGCTTGCGATTTTTTCAGGCTTTCATAGCTGCCTAGCAGGAACCCTTCAGCTTCGGGAAAGCGAGCTTGCGCTGTCAGAAACTCACCGAGGGCGCCGTTCGCGGTCGCGCGCAAGAAGTGGGTTTCCGGCACATTTTCCTCGCGAATTCGCACGGCTTCGCGCAACAGTTTTTCTGCTTCCGCCGTTCTGCCGGTCTGACTGTAAATCATGCCCTGCACCATCAGGGCCGTGGGGTAATTGACATATTGGGGGCTGCTGGCTGCTCTATAGATCTCCAGCGTCGCGTTGATCTTGGATTCGGCCTCAGTGTATTCTCGAAGGGCCAGAAAAGCTTGCGCCTGCAAACGGAGATTGTCTCCCAGCTGCATATTGGCAGCGTTGTAAAGCTTCCGATAAATTGTTTCGGCGGCGCGCAGGTTGTCTTCGGCTTCCGCAGACGCGCCCTTTTCGATCAGGAAACTGCCGAGCCCGGTCAGACTTGCGCACACTTCCGGCGTTTCATTTCCTTTTTGCCCCCGAATGGCCTCAATTCTTTCCCGGACTATCTTGATGGCTTCGTCGAATTTTCCCTGGTCGGCCAGGGTTAGAGCGAGAACAGCCTGGGCGACTCCGAGACCGTTTTCTTTTTCCGGCGAAACATAAGGACGCAAAGCCAATTGCTCTCGCAAGAGGCGCTCGGCTTCCCTGGAATCGCCTTGCGCCCGGCGCAAAAGAGCGAAGCCATTCAGAGCCCCGCCCAAATAATCCGCGCTGATTGTCCCCTTCTGTTGTTCCGCGCGCAGACGGGGAAGGTTTGCGAGGTAGAATTTGTTTGCCTTCACGTAATCGCCCTTTGTTCCCGCCCAAAGGTTCGCCATTGAGACGCCAATCTTGAGCGTTTCAATCCCATCTTCACCGGAGATTCGAGTTTCGGTTTGGAGAGCGGCCATTAGATTCTGTTGTGCTAGGTCATATTGTCCAAGGGAGAGGTAGGTTTCGCCGATGATTCGTTGCAACTCCGCTTTTACTTCCGGCTGATTCGATAATTCTTCAGTAGCCAGTCGCTTCGATGCGTCATCCAGGACATCTTTGACCGTTGGTTGGCCGGTCAAATTTCTGTCAGGGTTGGAGGCATTCAGCGTCTTTTGCAGGAAACCGCTGACCGCTTCAGCTTTCGCTCTCTCCCGATGGGCCGTCCGAACTTCAATGAGTGTCCCGACAATCCCACCGACCAAACTCAACAAAACCAGCGCTGCCGCGGCGACTCCAATCCGGTGGCGGTTAACGAACTTGGAAGCGCGATAAGTAACGGTGTCTTCGCGGGCGACGACCGGCAATCCCGTTAGATGACGGCGAATGTCCTCGGAGAATTGCCCAACCGATGCATACCGGCGCGCCGGCTGCTTGCGCATCGCCATGAGCACGATGTTGTCGAGATCGCCGCGGAGCGATTTGGGATTTGGGGTTTGGTTTTTGGAATTTCCAACGCCTTTGGTGATGGCCGTGCTCGGCCGTTCCGGTTCCTGCTCGGTGATGGCGCGTGCGATCTCTTCGGGTTTGCGCGTTTTGAGACGGTAGGGCCGTTGACCCGTGAGGAGCTCGTAGAGAAGCACGCCTAACGAGTAGACGTCGCTCGTCGTCATAATCTTGTCGCCTTTAACCTGCTCCGGGCTGGCATATTCCGGCGTCATGACGCGCAAGGCGGGAATCGTCTGGGTGAACAATTCGTCGCCGGTGCTGAGAAGTTTTGCGATGCCGAAGTCGAGCAGCTTCGGTTCACCCTCCTCCGTCACGAGAATGTTCGACGGTTTCAGGTCGCGATGAATGACAAGGTTCTGATGCGCATAGATGACCGCCGCGCACACCTTACGGAAGAGTTTCAGGCGCTCGGCCGCGGGCAGCGCATTCGCGTCGCAGTAGGCGTTAATCGGTTCGCCGCTCACGTACTCCATGACGAAATAAGGCAGTCCGTCCTCAGTCGTTCCGCCATCGATCAGGCGCGCGATGTTCGGATGATCGAGGTGCGCCAGGATCTGCCGTTCATTGCGAAACCGGCGAAGTATGTCGTCGGTATCGAGCCCTCGCCTAACGAGCTTGATCGCAACTTGCTTGCGATATTCGTCGTCCGCTCGCGCCGCCAGATAAACTGCGCCCAAACCGCCCCGGCCAATTTCACGGATGACTTGGTAAGCGCCGAACTGCCGCCCAACGAATGGCTTCTCCACGTCATCTGGAAACAAGTCGTGGGGGATTGCGAAGGCCGGCTGCTCGATGAAGGCGTCGGTTCCTTCGTCCGATTTGAGAAGGGACTCTATTTCGCCACGGAGAGCTTCATCGCCGCCACATTCCTTGTCGAGGAGAGCTGTGCGTTGGTTCGGATCGAGGTCGACCGCGGCCTCGAATAGCTCCTTGACGCGGGCCCACCGTTCACCGGCCGGCCGCATCGTCCTCCCCAGTCATGATTTCCCGCCGCAACCACGCTTTCGCCATTCGCCATTCTCGTTTCACTGTCGTCGGAGAAACATCCAGCACTTCGCCGATTTCTTCGTTGCTCAGGCCACCGAAGAAACGGAGCTCGACGATCTGACTCTGGCGCGGATCGAGCGCAAGAAGATCTTTCAGCGCGTCGTCGAGTGCGATCAGATCGACGTTGCGTTCCATGGAAGGCGCGAGCGCTTCGTCGAAGGCAAGTTTTTCCCATCCGCCCCCGCGCTTTTTCGCGCGATGAGCTCGAGCATAGTCCACCAGGATGCGACGCATGACTTGTGCGGCTACGCCGAAAAAGTGGGCACGGTTCTGCCAGGTGGTGGTGCTTTGATCGACGAGCCGCAGATAAGCTTCGTGAACAAGGCCAGTCGCCTGCAACGTGTGATCAGGGCGTTCTCGCTGCAAGTATTGCCGGGCGAGCTGGCGTAGTTCGTCGTAGACGAATGGTATTAGGCGGGCCGGTGCGGCGGGATCGCTCTTGGTCCAATCGACCAGCATCTGGGTGACCTGCTCTCGGGGAGGCGACGATATCATGCGATGTATTTCGGAGAAGCCGAGAGCGCTGAAGTGGAGCGGAGAATACAGGAAATCGGTCAGCCTGAACAGTCCCAAAAAGGCCGGCTTCGATAATTCACGGAAAATATCTGGCCCCATCTCCCGGCCATTTCCGCTTTAGGTCGATGAGAAGGGCCATCGAAAAAAATGAAAACGCACACCTCACAAACAAAGGCTAGGCGCGTCGCCGCGTTCACGCGATCCATGAGAGCAACATCTAGAGCCACGAGGAAAGCTGCGCTCATACTGTTCTCCGTTGCCGTACTGCTGGCGGGCGTCGCGGCGGCGGTGCGTGGGCAATCTGCGCTCGATGGTTTCGACCCGAACGTAAACGGCGCGGTTCGGGTTGTCGTCGTCCAACCGGACGGCAAGACTCTTATCGGCGGCGAGTTTACAACGGTTTTGGGCGTATCGCGCAACCACATTGCCCGGCTGAACCCGGACGGTACGCTTGACGCCGCCTTCGATCCGAACGCGAACAATTTTGTCCTCATAATCGCGGTACAGGCGGACGGCAAGATTTTGGCCGGCGGCACTTTTACCGGCGCCAACAGCATCGGTGGACAGACGCGCAACAATATCGCCCGGCTCGACCCCACGACCGGCTTAGCTGATTCGTGGGACCCGAACGCGAACGGCTTTGTCCAGGGAATCGCGGTACAGGCGGACGGCAAGATTCTAACGGGCGGCGCTTTCACCTCTATCGGTGGACAGATGCGCAACCACGTCGCCCGGCTTGATGCCTTGACCGGCCTGGCTGATTCGTGGGACCCAAACGCGAACATTGCTGTCCGTTCAATCGCAGTACAGGCGGACGGCAAGATTTTGGCGTGCGGCGATTTCAACGGCGCAAACAGCATCGGCGGCCAGACGCGCAATCGCATCGCCCGCCTCGACGCCACCACCGGTTTGGCTGATTCGTGGGACCCGAACGCGAATAGTTTTGTCCGCACAATCGCGGTGCAGGCGGACGGCAAGATTGTGGCGGGCGGCGATTTTAACGGCGCGAACAGCATCGGCGGAGCGACGCGCAATTTTATTGCCCGGCTCGATCCCACGACCGGCTTGGCTGATTCCTTCGACCCGAATGCGAACAGTTTTGTCCGTTCAGTCGCGGTGCAGGCTGACGGCAAGATTCTGGCGGGCGGTGATTTCAGCGGCGCCAACAGCATTGGTGGACAGACCCGCAATTTCATCGCCCGGCTCGATGCCACCACCGGATTGGCTGATTCGTTTGACCCCAACGCCAACAGTTTTGTTCGTTCCGTTGCGGTGCAGGCGGACGGCAAGATTTTAGTCGGCGGCTTTTTCACCACGCTCGCGCCGAACGGGGGAGCGGCGGTCACGCGCAACAGCATCGCCCGTTTGGGAACCGACGGAAGACTCGACCAGACGCTCGATCTTGGCGCCGTCGGCAGCTCTGTTTCGGCCACAGCCTTGCAGCCAGACGGCAAGATTCTTATCGGCGGCGGCTTTACTACTGTTTTGGGAGTAGCGCGCAGCAACATCGCACGATTGAACACGGATGGCACGCTCGACACAACCTTCAACCCGAACTCGAACGGTGGTGTCTTTGCAA